>CAZVAR010000120.1:0-11917 GCA_964625225.1 uncultured Alphaproteobacteria bacterium
CCGGGGGAGCCCGGGCCGGGGGGGGGGGGGGGGCGGCGGGGCCGCGGGGGCGGCGTCGGGGGCCCGGGGGGGCCGGGGGGGCCGGCTGGGGGTCGATGGGACCCAGGATGCGAGCGGCGGGATTGCGGGAAGGTTCGGACACGCGGCGCTCCGGACAGGATCGGTGCATGCATCTTACCATGAAAATAGTCCTATGTCCAACGCCGGTCCCGGACCGCGCGCGCCTTCGCGCACCTCCTCATCCTGCATTTCGCGGCGGTCCGGGCGCGTTGCGCGCGGCCCGGCGCGGGAACGACGATGTTTGCGGAAGCACTGCCGAGGTGCGTTCAGGCAGGACGGCCACCCAGCCGCCGCGGGACGAAGCTGCCGTGCCCGGCCGTTCCCGGTACCGGCGCGCCGTCGCGGAACACGGCGCGGCCGCGCACCAGCGTGTGCACGACGCGCCCGCGGAAGGTCCAGCCCGCATGGACGGAGTAGCCGGCCGCGGTGAGCACGCGGTCCGGATCGACCGCCGTCCGGCCCTCGAGGTCGACGATGCAGAAATCCGCGTCGGCGCCGAGCGCGATCGCTCCCTTGCGCGGAGCGAGGCCCATGATACGCGCCGCATTGCCGCTGGTCAGGTCGGCGATGCGACGCAGCGACAGGCCGCGCCCGTGATATCCTTCACTCAGCAGCAGCGGCATGTACGTCTCCATGCCCGGGAAGCCGGGCTGCGCCTTCCAGATGCCGCCGTCCTTGGCGCTGCGCGGGCGATGCACGTGGTCGGTCGCGACCGTGTCGATGTGGCCGTCGATGATGCCGCGCCAGATCGCCTCGCGGTCGGCGGGCGGGCGCAGCGGCGGATTGACCTTGCCGAGCGTCCCGATCGGCGAGTCGGTGCCGAGGGTGAGATATTGCGTGCAGGTCTCGACGAAGACGCGGCCGCCCAAGCGCCGCTGGTCCAGCGCCGCCTCCAGCGCGTCGGCGGACGAGGTGTGGACGGCATAGACGGGCACGCCGAGCTTGCGGCCGAGAAAGCAGACGCGGTTCAGCGCCTCGGCCTCGATCAAGGGCGGCCGCATCGCGTTCCACGAGGCCAGCCCGCCGGTGCCGTCCGGGTCGCGGTCCATCACCTCGTCGCGCAGCGCCCAGGCGATCTCGATGTTCTCGGGGTGCGGGCACAGCATCCCGCCATGAGCCTTCAGCGCCACCAGCAACCGATACAGGAAGCCGTCGTCGATCGGCGGCAGGCCCAGCCGGTCACCCTCGTTTCCGCGCAGATTCATGAACAGCTTGGCCGTCGGCACGCCGAACTCCGCGATGTAGCGGGGCAGCGCCCGGAGCTGGGCATCGGTGCAGACGATGAAGTGGAAGCCGTAGTCGATGCGGGCCCCTTCGCCCATGATCGCCAGAAGCTCATCGCGGATCCGCTCGTAGGGCTCCGGGCTCATGACGTAGGGCAAAAAGGTGGTGATGCCCCCCGCCGCCGCTGCCGCCGTTTCGCGGTCGGCGTCGGCCGGCTCGCGCGGGCGGGAGATGTCGTGCCCGTGCCCAAGATGGAGGTGCGGGTCGATCGCCCCCGGCATGACGACGAGCCCGCGCAGGTCCATAAGCTCGGCCGCCGCCGCGGTCGCGCCGGGTTCCACGATGGCGGCGATGCGGCCGCCGCGCACCAGGACGTCCGCCTCGACCGGCTCCTCGCGGTCGAGAACAACGCGGCCGCCGGCCAGCCGCAGATCGTATCGGGCCATCTCCGAGTCTCCCGGGCGCATTGGCACCTGTGCCCGGATCTTGCCGAAGCTCGCATATCCTGACAATGACGCGCAGGATCCGGGCTGGTCGCCCGCGGCCTACCGCGCTGGCACCGGTGCGTCGAAGCGAAGCGGCGCGTCGCGCCCTTCGAGGTGCCAGGCGGCGTGCATGGCCCCGTCGGGCGGCAGCTCGATCTCGAGCCAGTTGCGGGCGGCGAGATAGCGGCGCCGGCCGTCCAGCGGCAGCATCTCCAGCTTCAGGTCGCGAGCGAGCCGGTTCGGCCGGCGGCCCAACCATTCGAAGAAGGCCGCCACCAGCCAGGGTGGCGGCGGATGGACGATCCCGGACGAAGTGAGCTGATGGACCGCCGCGCCCCGTCCCTTCACCCGGCCGAGGCAGCCGAGATGAATCTCGCCCGACAGCGCGGTCACGGCCGCCCCGTTTTCCTTCGCGAAGTCGAGCAGCGTCCGCAGCAGGCGGTGCCACTCGCGGTGATGGGCAAAGCTCTGCCACTGGTCGCGCAGATCGTCCTGGTTGCTCTGGATGCCGGGTAGCCGCAACAGCAGCCGCTCGACCGCCGAAGGGTCGGGATTGATCGCCGGCACGCTGGACAGCAGCAGCAGGTGCCGAACGCCGGCCAACGCGCCGAGCCCGCGCAGGAAGTCCGCCCACCCGCTTTCGCCCATGACGCGGAACCGGGTCCGCTCACTGCGCAGGTCGGGCGCGATGATCCCGGCATGACCAACCCGGTAGAACCAGCCGAAATGCGCGCCGTCGCTTCGGGCGAAGCCGGACGGCAGCGCCTCGGGGCGGGCGCCGAGCTGGAAGAGCGCGAAAGCCTCGCGTGCCGCCCGCCAGACCGCCCGGTACACCGGGCTACGCTGCAGCGGTGCGGAATGGCTGCCCCAGCCGTCGACGATATCGTGATCGTCCCACATCATCAGCGACGGCACGGTGGCCATCAGGTGGTCGACGCCGGGTTCGGACCAGGCGCTGCGGTAGAGTTCGAAGTAGTAATCGCCGATCCGCGCGGCGAGGTCCGCCGGCACCGGTGCCTCCACCTTGCGCCAGCGCGGCAGTCGGCGCCATGCGGCCAGTTCCGGCAGGTCGCGCCACAGGCCGTCCGCATAGATCTGGTCGCCACCGTGCAGCAGAAGGTGGAACGGCGCCTCCGCGTGGCGCATTTTCAGGTGTCGCCAGCGCTCGCTGCGGTCCGGTCCCGGATCCGCCTGAGGCATCTCAGTGCCGTTGCAGGCGGTGAAGGCCAGCCGCACCGTCCCGTCCGCGGCCGGAAGCTCCACCGGCCAGCGCCGATCGCCGATCGCATAATGCACCCGGTGCGGCGCCGGCCCCAACTCTACGGCGAAGTCGTAGCGCCAGAACCGAAAGCCGCCCCGCTCGGCCAGCAGCACGGGCGCGACTGGCTCCGCGCCGTCCGCCGCCAGCGGCTCCGGCGGGCCGTCCGCGGCGCTGCGCAACAGCGTCGCCGCGAGGCGCCAGTGCCGCCCTTGGCGGCCGCGAAAGAGCAGCACCGGTCCCATCGCTCATCCCGATCCGATCCGCGGGTCAAATGTTCCCGCTGTGGGGAAGTTCACGATCGGCGGCGTTGACCCGGATCGTGGCGGAACGCACGCTTCCGGGCCAGGGGCGGAACGCATGGCGGAGAGAACGGGCGATGTCCGAAAGCGAGCTGCGCGCGCTGATCCGGATCCTGCGGGAGCGGGGCCGGCCGGAGAACCCGACCGTGGATGGTATGCGGGAGCGATACGAGCTGCTGGGCGAGCGCTTTCCGGCGCCCACCGACGCGGTCTGCGAGCCGATCGAGGTCGAGGGGCGGCCGGCCGAGCTGATCCGCACTCCCGGCGCCGACCCCGACCGCTGCGTTCTCTACCTGCACGGCGGCGGCTACGTGCTGGGCTCGCTCGGCACGCATCGCAATCTCGCCTGCGGCATCTCGCGCGCGGCCGGCGCGCAGGTGCTGCTGCTCGATTACCGGCTCGCACCGGAAAACCCGTTTCCGGCGGCGGTCGAGGATGCGGTGGCCGCCTATCGCTGGCTGTTGGCCCGCGGCTTCGACCCGGCCCGCCTGGCGATCGCCGGGGATTCGGCCGGCGGCGGCCTGACCATATCGACCCTGGTGGTGCTCCAGGACGACGGCGACCCGCGGCCGGCGGCGGCCGTCTGCATCTCGCCGTGGGTGGACCTCGAAGGCAGCGGCGCCTCGATGACTGCCAAGGCGGAGGAGGACCCGATCATCTGGCGGGGCGTGATCGACTGGTTCGCCGGGCTCTATCTCGCCGGCACCGATCCGCGCCAGCCGCTGGCCGCTCCTCTGCACGCGGAGCTGCACGGGCTGCCGCCGCTGCTGATCCAGGTCGGGACCGCGGAGTGCCTGCTGGACGATGCGGTGCGGCTGGCCGAGAAGGCGCGCGCCGCGGGGGTGGCGGTCGAACTCGAGGCCACCGAAAACATGGTCCACGTCTGGCACCTGTTCGCCCCGATCCTCTCGGAAGGCCGCGCGGCGATCGACCGGGCCGGCGCCTTCATCCGGGAGCGAACGGCGGGTAAGGGGGTGGCATAGCCTCTCTCTTGCTTCATTTCTGTCATGTCCGGTCTCGCGCCGGGCAACCACGGACCATCCGGCCCGGCATCCGGCTGCGTCTCCTCGGACCGCCGGGTCGGGCCCGGCGGTGACAGCGAAGGCGCGTGAAACCTCGATCCTCGAACGGTGCCCGGAGGATGGCGGACAGGGGACACGGGCGCCGCTAATTCGGCTCCTGGATCATCTCGGCGACCGCCTCGCGCGTAATGGCGAAGGCTTCGCTCAGGGTCGCGATCTCGGTCCGCAGCACCAGCGCAAAGCGGCGAAAATGCCGGGTGTCGCTGAAATTTTCGCGCGCCGCCTGCCGTTGGAACTCCGCCATCCACAGGCCGGCCAGGCGCGGCGGCACCCGCGCCAGATCCTGGACCAGCATTCGCGAGCGGTCCGCCCCGTGCCCGTCGCCGAGCGGCGTGCGGTTCGAGACGATATACGGCCCGTCGCCCGGAAGCCTCAACCGCTCCAGCAGAATCCGGGAGCGATCGAAGTCGTAATGCTCCAGCAGGTGCCGGAACACCGCTTCGCGCTCCTGCGGCAGATCGGTCGGCGCCGGCCGGACCGGAGCGTAGAGGACGTTGATCTCGTTCCGGCGTACGCCGGCCCGCTCCAGCCCCTCGGCGGTCGAGACCTCCTGCACGAAGGCGAGGAGTACCGCCTTGCGCCGCTCGAACCCGATCCCGGCAGTATCCGCCCGGCGGAACAGCAGATAGCTGTAGAGCCCGTAGCCCGCTTCCTCGGACTCGCCGGAGACCAGCAGCCTGCCTCCCGTCAGCCGGACCGCGCCGTCGCGGGATGGTGCCTCCGTGGCCGGGCGCGGCGCGATGCCGCTCGTTCCCTGGGCTGCGGGAGGAGGCGGCGGCGGCTCCATCTCGGCCGCCTCTCGCGGCGGCTCGGCCTCCGCGGCCCTGGACATCCAGCGCGCCAGGGCTGCCGCGGCCGCCGCCCGGATCTCGTCTGCGCGGTCGGGTACGACCGCCGCCACGGCCTCGGCGATGTCGCCCGCCGCCTCGGGCGCGGCGGCACAGGCCGCCTCGACGATGGCGGTGCTCTCGCCGGGCGCCGCTCCCGCCACCGCCGCCGCGATCGCGGGTGCCTCGCCCGATGCGGCGGCCACCGCACAGAACGCGATGTCGGCCGCCGCCGTCGGCGCGACGGCGGCGTCTGCGGCAGCGATCTCCGGCGCCGCCTCCGGCCGCATCGCGACGATCTCGCATGCGATCTCGGCCGCATTGCCGGGTGTCTGTGCGACCGCCGCCGCGACCTCGGCCGGCAGCGTTGCCGCCGGCGCCGCGGCGATGCGATCCAGGGCCGCGTCGTCGAGTCCGGCAGCGCGCGCAGCGGCGCCGGCCAGAGCCAGCACGAACAGGAGGAGAAGGACCGGCGGCCGCACGATCAGGACCCTGTCGTCCCGGACCGGCTGCGCAGCCGCCGCAGCGCGAAGGTTACGGCTTTCGCGGCGGCGAAGAACAGCACCAGCAGGAGGGCGGTCTCCGCGGCGTCCAGGCGTTCGTTCGGAAACAGGCCGGCGAAGGCCAGCCAGGCGACGACGGTGCATCCGGCGGCCACCATCAGCTCGCCCGACGCGCCCTTCAGGAGACCCAGCAGCGGCATGGCCCGTGCGCTCCGCTTCCGCCCGGCCGGTACGGCCAAGCGTCGCAGACCGCAAGCTTACCAAGCCGGGGCGGCCGGGGCCAGCCGCAGGTTCGGAATCGCCCGGCTTCCGCGTATCTTCCTTTTACTCTGTCGTTCCCTTTGCAGCGTGGAGATGCCGCCGTGAATCCTCCGAGTCGTGCCACCAGCCGGATGCTCGCCCTCGCCGCCGCCTTCTCCCTGGCGCTCGGCACCGCCGCCGGCGCCGATGCCCGCACCTTCCGGACGGCCGACGGGCGGGTCGAGGTCAGCACCGTGGCCGAGGGACTGGAACACCCTTGGGGGCTCGCCTTCCTGCCGGACCGGCGGATGCTGGTCACGGAGCGGCCCGGCCGGCTCCGGATCGTCGACCCGGACGGCCGCCTGTCCGAGCCGCTGGCCGGCGTGCCCGAGGTGTATGCCCGCGGTCAGGGCGGCCTGCTCGACGTGACGCTGGCCCCGGACTTCACCGAGAGCCGCCTGGTCTATCTCTCCTATGCGGAGCCCGGCCGCGGCGGCGCCGGCACCGCCGTCGCCCGCGGCCGTCTGGAGGGCGACCGCCTCGTCGACGTCACCACGATCTTCCGCCAGCAGCCCAAGGTCGGCGGCACGGCGCATTTCGGCTCGCGACTGGTCTTCGCCCGCGACGGGCGGCTGTTCGTGACCCTCGGCGAGCGCTTCCAGCCCGAGCGGGCGCAGCGTCTGTCCGAGCATCTCGGCAAACTGGTGCGGATCGAGCCCGACGGCTCGGTTCCTCCGGACAATCCGTTCGTCGGCCGGGAAGGGGTGAGGCCCGAGATCTGGTCCTACGGCCACCGCAACGTCCAAGGGGCCGCATTGCACCCGGAAACCGGCGCGCTCTGGATCCACGAGCACGGCGCCATGGGCGGCGACGAGATCAACATCCCGCAACCCGGCCGGAACTACGGGTGGCCGGTGATTGCCTACGGCGTCCACTATTCCGGCGAGAAGATCGGCATCGGCACCCACAAGGAGGGCATGGAGCAGCCGATCTATTACTGGGACCCCTCGATCGCGCCCAGCGGCATGGTCTTCTACACCGGCGACCGCTTTCCGGCCTGGCGCGGCGACCTGTTCGTCGGCTCCCTCAAATTCGGCCAGCTGGTCCGACTGGAGCTGGACGGCGACCGGGTGGTCGGCGAGGAGCGGATGCTCGAGGGGCTCGGCGAGAGGGTGCGCGACGTGGAGCAAGGGCCGGACGGGTTGCTCTATCTCCTGACCGACGAGCCCGAGGGCCGGCTCCTGCGGCTCGCGCCGGCCGGCTGAACGGCTCGCCGTTGCGTCGCTCCCGCGATCTGCTCTACTGTCCCGGCCATGGGCGACGAGGCACGCATCCTCCCCGAACCGGCGGCGCGGGCGACGCTCGACGTGCGCGGCCTGCGCTGCCCGCTGCCCGTGCTGCGGGCTCGCAAGGCGATGCGCGACGTGCCGCCGGGTGGCGTGCTGACCGTGCTCGCGACCGACCCGGCCGCGGCGATCGACTTCCCCTTCTTCTGCCATCAGACCGGCTTCGAGCTGCTGTCCAGCCGCACCGAAGGCGAGCTGCTTACCTTCGAGATCCGCAAGCCCCCCGAAGCGGGCGGCGGATAGCGGGGCGATGGCGCAGCTCTCGGACGACTGCTTCGCCTTTGGGGGCGAGCTGATGCGGGCCGAGGAGGCGCTCGCCATCCTCGCCGAACGGGTCGCGCCGGTCGCCGAGGCGGAGACGGTGCCGCTGCACGAGGCGCTCGGCCGCGTGCTCGCCAGGGACGTGGTTGCCGACCGCCCGGTCCCGCCCCACGACAACGCCGCCGTGGACGGCTATGCCGTCTTCTTCGACGATCTCGACCCGGCCGGCGAGACCCGGCTGCGCCTTGCCGGCCGCGTCGCCGCCGGGCACGTGCTCGACCGGGTGCCGCAGCGGGGCGAGGCCGTCCGCATCTTCACCGGCGCGCCGATGCCGCCCGGACCGGACACCGTCTTCATGCAGGAGGACTGCCGCTGCGAGGGCGACACCGTGATCCTGCCGCCCGGGCAGAAGCGCGGGGCGAACCGACGCCTGACCGGCGAGGACGTCGCCGCCGGCGCGGTGATCCTGCCGCGGGGCCGGCGGTTGCGGCCGCAGGAGATCGGGCTCGCCGCCTCGGTCGGCGCGACCGGGCTCACGGTTCACCGGCCGCTGCGGGTCGCGATCTTCTCCACCGGCGACGAGCTGTGCGAGCCGGGCGACGCCGCCGCCGCCGGTCAGGTCTACGACGCGAACCGGCACGTCCTGACCGGGCTGCTCGTGCGCCTCGGCTGCCGCACCGACGATCTCGGCATCCTGCCGGACCGGCGGGATGCGATCCGGGATGCGCTCGCCGCCGCGGCCGCCCGCTGCGACGCCATCGTCTCCTCCGGCGGCATGTCCACCGGCGAGGAGGACCATGTCCGCGCCGCCGTCGAAGAGCTGGGCTCGATCCATTTCTGGCGGCTGGCGATCCGCCCCGGCCGTCCGGTGGCGCTCGGGCAGGTCCGGGGCACGGCGTTCATCGGCCTGCCGGGCAACCCGGTCGCCATGATGGTCACCTTTCTCCGCTTTGCGCGGCCGGTGCTGCTGCGCCTCGCCGGTGCGACCGAGGTCGAGCCCAGGCTCTATTGCGTGACCGCCGATTTCGAGACGAAAAAGAAGGTCGGCCGCCGCGAATGGGTGCGGGTGCGTCTCGTCGCCGATCCCGAGCGGGGCCTTCTCGCCCGCAAGTTCCCGCGCGACGGGGCCGGCATTCTGACCTCGCTGGTGGAGGCGGACGGCCTGATCGAGCTGGCGGAGGAGACGGGCCGCGTCGTCCCCGGCGACCGGGTGCCGTTCCTGCCCTTCGCCGAAGTGGACGTCTGAAGGGAGGGCGGCGATGGAAACCTATCTCGTCCGGCCGGACCCGGCCGACCCGCGGCTCACCCGTCGCGTGGCCGGTATCGACCAGGAGGGCCGCCCGGTCGAGACGGCGGTGCCGGTCGAACGGCCGCTGACGCTGTTCCTGAACTCCCAGGAGATCGTGACGATGATGACGGTGGGGGACCATCCGGACTGCCTGGCCGTCGGCTATCTTCTGAACCAGGGCATGCTGCGGGCGGATGATGCGATCACCGGCATCGACTATGACGAGGAGGTCGATGCGATCGTCGTCCGCACCGCCCGGCAGACCGACTACGAAGACCGGCTGCGCCGGCGCATCCTCACCTCCGGCTGTGCCCAGGGCACCGTGTTCGGCAATCTGATGGATCAGCTCGAGGGGGTCGTGCTCGACCCCGAGGCGGAGCTGCGCACCTCCTGGATCTACGCGCTCTCGAAGCGGATCAACCTGACGCCCAGCCTCTATCTGGAGGCGGGCGCGATCCACGGCTGCGTGCTCTGCGAGGCGGACCGGCCGCTGATCTACATGGAGGATGTCGGCCGGCACAATGCGATCGACAAGATCGCCGGCTATATGCATCTGCACGGCATCTCGCCCGCCGGCAAGCTGTTCTACACGACCGGCCGGCTGACCTCCGAGATGGTCCTCAAGACCGTGCAGATGCGCATCCCCATCCTGATCAGCCGCTCGGGCTTCACCGCCTGGGGGGTCGAGCTGGCGCGGCAGACCAACCTGACCCTGATCGGCCGCGCCAAGGGCCGCCGCTTCATCGCCCTGGCGGGCGAGCGGCGCATCCGCTTCGACGCCGACCCGGCGGCGGTCGCCGAGGAGGGGCGGCGGCACCAGCGCAAGGGCAGCCTGGAGGACGATGCCGCATGACCGCGCCGCCCGTGCTGGTGCTGCTGGCGGGCGGCCTGTCGCGGCGCATGGGCGGCGGCGACAAGTGCCTGCAGCCGCTCGGCGGACGGCCGGTGCTCCGCCACGTGATCGAGCGACTGGCCGCGCCGGGCCAGCCGATGGTGCTGAACGCCAACGGCGACCCGGCGCGCTTCGCCGCCTTCGGCCTGCCGGTCGTCGCCGACACGCTGGAAGGGTTCGCGGGACCGCTGGCCGGGGTGCTGGCCGGGATGCGCTGGGCGGCGGCGAACGCGCCGGCAGCGGCCGACATCGTCACCGTGCCGACCGATGCGCCTTTCCTGCCGCGCGACCTCCCCGAGCGGCTGGCCGCAGGCCGTGCAGCGGCGGGCGCCGAGCTGGCCTGCGCCGCCTCGCGCGGCCGGCCGCACCCGGTCGCCGGCCTCTGGCCGGTCCGCCTCGCCGATGCGCTCGAGCGGGCGATGACCGAGGAGGGGATCCGCAAGGTGGATGCCTGGACCGCCCGCTACCGGCTGGCGGTGGTGGATGTCCCCGACGGACCGGTCGATCCGTTCTTCAACCTCAACCGGCCCGAAGATTTCGCCGAGGCGGAGCGGCTGTTGGCCGCCTCGGCATAGGTCGACGTCCGGCCGCTCAGGCCGGCTGCAGCGGCGCGTGCAGCTTGGTGCCCTCGCAGATGATGCCGCCGCGGTCGCCGATCGTGACGGTGCCGTAGCGCTCGGCATAGACCGGCGGCAGCGGGCGCGCGTTCGGCGCGGCCAGCCAGAGCCGCAGCAGATGGCGCTTCTTCTCCGGCTCGTCCCAATCCTCGTAGGCGGTACGGTCGTGCAGCAGCGTGTGATTGTGCAGGAACTGCATGTCGCCCGGCCTGAACTCCATGTCGAGCCGCAGCTCCGGGTCGTTCGCCAGGCTGTCGAACATATCCAGCGCCTCGCGATCCTCTGGCGTCAGCCGCCGGGCGTCGGGAAAGCGTTGCGCGGACTCGATATAGCGCCGCGCGTAGATCACCGAGAGAAAGCCTTCGTAATCATTGAAGACGGGGATCTCAAAATAGGGCTTCCGGCCCGGCGGCACCTCGCCGCGGCGATCGGTCGCGAAGGGCTGGAACAGCCGCCGCACCAGGTCCGGCCGCCGGGTGGCCATGACATTGTAGATCGTCATCGAGCTGACGATGGAGGAGAGCCCGCCGCGCTTGGCCGTCTTCAAGCAGAGCAGGGCGACGATGTCGCAGGAATCGGTGTGGAAGGTCTGCCGTTCGGTCGTCTGATAAATCCGGACATTCGGATCCTTCTCGGCCGAGAGACCGAGATCACGGACATGGCCGAGCACGTGTCCCTTGGCGTTCTGCGAGCGTGCGTTGCCGAACCAGGTGCCGATGCCCCAGTAGGCGGTCGCGCTCTCGGCGATCGGCCGGCCCTCGACCGGCAGCCCCCGGAGCAGCACGAAACCGCGGCCCCCAATCACCTCGTCGCGCAGGCGGATCAGCGTCGGCCCGAGCGTCGGCAGATCGAAATCCTCGCGGCGGATCGCGGCGATGTCGAGGCCGCGGGCGCGCACGGCTGCCGTTGCCGCTTCGATCTCCGCAATCTCCTGCGCCGAGAGGCGATAGATCCATTCGTCGCTGCGCTTCGCCATCTCGGCGCCGACCCATGCGGATCGGCCCTCGACCAGCGGTCGCGGCGGCGCGAGAGGGCTGGATTCGACGGCGGTTGCGGTGCTCATGGGACTTCTCCTCACCTTCGTCTGCAAGGCCTCAACGGCATGCGATCGCGTGACCGGGCCATGTCGGAGCCGCACCTGGCGGTCGGCCCCGACACCGGCTCCGGGCCGATGGTCTCGGCGATCCGGCGCGCGGTCGCGCCGGTCCGGACCATGTTTTTGGCGTTTTCTCCCGTTCCTTGGGCCATCGGCGCGGCTTCCGATCGTTTCGGCTTGCCCCACCGACGGAAGAAGGGATACCAGATGATTAATGGCCACGCATTAGAAAAGTAATGCACTTGCATTAGACGGGACGGAAACGGATGCCGAAGGACGCCTCGCCGCCTGCGGACGGTCGACGCGCCGCCAATCGCGGCACGCGTGAACGCCTGCTCGATGCCGCCGAACGGCTGTTCGCCGAGCGCGGCATCGACGGCGTCTCGCTCGCCCGCATCACGGCGGCGGCGGGCGCCCGCAACGCCTCGGCGCTGCA
>CAZVAR010000121.1:0-10686 GCA_964625225.1 uncultured Alphaproteobacteria bacterium
TTCACGTCGTCCAGCTTGAACGGCTTGATGATGGCTTCGATCTTCTTCATGGCTGCCCGTTGCTCATCGGTGGAGTGGGATGCCCGCCTCCACACGGAAGGCAGGAAAGCATGCATCGTGCCAAGTCGCGATGCGCGCCCGGTAAGCGGCGGCCGGACGGTGCGGCGGCCGCCCCGGTCAGCGCGGACTGCACAAGAAATGTGCAGTTGCCTGCCAAATCGACATCATTCGGCAGGCAGTCAGAGGACGGCCCCGATACGGCGGATCGCCTCGCGGATGGCTTCCGTGCTCGCAGCATAGGAGAAGCGAACGAACCCTTCGCCGTAGGCGCCGAAACTGGTCCCGGCGACCGTCGCGACGCCGGCCTCCTCGAGCATCCGCCGCTGCAGGTCGCGGGCGGTCATCCCGGTTCCCTCGATGTTCGGGAACGCATAGAAGGCACCGCCCGGATCGACGCAACGGAAGCCCGGGAGCTGATTCAGCTCCGACACGATGATGCGGCGGCGCTCATCGAAGGCAGCGACCATGCGGTCGACCGCATCCTGCGGTCCGGTCAGCGCCGCGATGCCGGCATATTGCGTGGCGGCATTGACGCAGGAATGGCAGTTGACGGCGAGGCGCTCAGCCTGCCGGGCGAGATCCGACGGCCAGACGCTGTAGCCGAGGCGCCAGCCGGTCATCGCGTAGGTCTTGCTCCAGCCGTCGAGCAGGATCACCCGGTCGCGGATCTCCGGATAGGCGAGGAGCGACACGTGTTCCCGATTGCCGTAGACGAGGCGGGCGTAGATCTCGTCGCTGAGGATCGCGACCTGAGGGTGCCGCTCCAGGCCGGCGACCAGTCGGTCAACCTCCTCGCGCGGGACGACGCCACCGGTCGGGTTGGCGGGGCTGTTGAGGACGATGAGGCGTGTGCGCGGGGTGATCTGACCGAGCAACTCCTCGGCGCTGAAGGCGAAACCGCTCTCTTCCCGCAGGCGCATTGGCACGGGCGTCGCGCCGCTGTAGCGGATGACGGACTCGTAGATGGGGAAACCGGGGTTCGGGTAGATGATCTCCACGCCCGGCTCGCCGAACATCAGGATCGCGAAGAACATGGTGACCTTGCCGCCGGGGACGATCAGAATGTCGTCCGGGTCAACCTCCACGCCGCGGCGCGCACGAATGTCGGCTGCGACCGCTTCGCGCAGCGGCAGTATGCCGTTGGCCGGGGTGTAACCGTGGTGGCCATCGCGCAGCGCCTTGACCGCGGCCTCGACAATGTGATCAGGGGTTTTGAAATCCGGCTGCCCGATCCCCAGATTGATGATGTCGCGTCCTTGAGCCGCGAGCGCCGCCGCGCGGGCCAGCACCTCGAAAGCGGTCTCGGTGCCTAGGCGTGCCATGTTCTCGGCAAGGCGAAGCTCTGCCATTCACGTTCTCCCGGAAGGCCTCTCTGGATGGGGAGGCGTCGTCGGTGGGACTATGCCGCAGCCGCAAGCGGCGGGCAAATACGGGTTGTAGCGCGGCTTGACGGGTCGGCGGCGTTGGCGCTAGACAGGGCCGCCTTCCGTGTGGTGTCCATAGCTCAGTCGGTTAGAGCGCCGGGTTGTGGTCCCGGAGGTCGTCGGTTCGAATCCGTCTGGACACCCCATTCCCTTCGCGAGCGCCATGCCCGAACGTCCCCTGCGCCCTCGTGACGCGGCCACCTTGATCCTTGTACGCCCAGGCCGGAACGGCCCCGAGGTGCTGATGGGCGAGCGCAGCGCCGCACACGTTTTCGTCCCCGAACACTATGTCTTTCCCGGCGGACGGGTGGACCGCTCCGATGCCTATGTCGCACCGGTGACGCCGCTGCGCGATCCGGTCATGCAGAAGCTGACGGCGACCTGTACCCCCCGGCGCGCGCAGGCGCTGGCCCTCGCGGCCGTACGGGAAACCTTCGAGGAGACCGGGATCATCCTGGGCCGGCCTGCCGATGGGGCGGTGCCGAAACGCGTGCCGAAGGGCTGGGAGCAGTATTTCTCGACCGGTATGGCGCCGGCGCTCGACCGGCTGACCTATGTCGCGCGGGCGGTGACGCCGACCGGCCGGCCGCGCCGCTTCAATGCCCGCTTCTTCGTGACCGACGTGGACTCGGTGGACACCGCGCATGCGGGCAGCGGCGAACTGGAGAAGCTGCGCTGGTTCCAGATCCGCGAGGCCATGTCCCTCAAGATCCGGCCGATCACCAGGCTGGTCCTGGCCGAGATCGAGCAGCGCATCGCCGACGGCGGGCTGCACGACGATTCGCGACCGGTTCCCGCTTTCAGCGTGCGTCGCGGGCAGCGGCAGGTATCCTACGAGTAAAAGGACCTCCCGGGGCGGTACGAGGCGGCGGGCAGGGAACGCCGCGCCGGCGCAGCGCATGGCTTCATGCCGCGTGGCTCCCGCATAGACCGCGCAGTCACCGCGCAATGGCCGCCACATTCGTACCTGCCTGCCGCGGCTCGCGGAGGATGCCCGGCAGCCGGGCGAGACCGGCATTCCGATAGTCGGGATAGATCCGGATCTGAGCGACACCGTCGTGGTCCGCCCAGTTTCGCACGGCACGAACCAGGTCGGGTCGTCTCGGTCCTGGTGCGGCACGGCATCGACGACGGTCGCTTCGTGCCGTGTCATCCCGACGCACCGCGCCGATCTCAGGATCGCCCGCCTGTTGACCGGAACCTGTCCTCCCGGGTGGCCCGGGGCGCGATGATGGTGACCGGCCGGCCCGGGCCACCGCTCTGTCCGGGCGATGGCGGGGCTCTTCATCCGATTGTCCGATTGTCCGACGGACACGACCCGTCGGCGGGTGTGCGGCGGGCGGCAAGTGGCGTATGAATAGGGGCGTAACCGGACATCCCGATTCCCCTTTCTGGCCGACCGATAGAGACATGGTATCCCACGCTCATGCTCTGCTGACCGTCGCCGAGATGTACCGCGCGGACGCGCTCGCGATTGCCGGCGGCGTCGCGGGCGAAGCGCTGATGGAGGCGGCGGGACGCGCCGTCGCCGAGGAGGCGGCGGGCCCGGCAACAACGGCGGGGACGGCTTCGTGGCAGCGCGGCATCTCGACGCCGCAGGCTGGCCGGTGACGCTGGCGCTGCTCGGCGCGCGCGAGCGGCTCCGGGGCGATGCGGCGGCCCATGCGGCGCGGTGGGGCGGGGCGGTGCTGCCGTTGGAGCCGAAGGTGCTCGACGGGCAGGGGCTGGTGATCGACGCTCTGTTCGGGGCAGGGCTGCAGCGTCCGGTCGAGGGCGCCGCCGCGGCCGTGCTTCAGGCCGTGGCGGCGCGGCGGATACCCTCGATCGCCGTCGACGTGCCGAGCGGGGTGCATGGCGACACGGGTGCGGTTCTGGGTACGGCGGCGCCGGCGGAGGTGACAGTGACCTTCTTCCGGCGCAAGCCCGGGCACCTGCTGATGCCTGGCCGTGCGCTATGCGGCGAGACGGTGGTCGTGGATATCGGCATCCCGGAAACGGTGCTCGATGCCATCGCACCGCGCCAACATGTCAACGATCCAGCCCTTTGGCGCGAGCGCTTTCCCTGGCCGACGCCGGACAGCCACAAGTACCGCCGGGGACATGTGCTGATCGACGGCGGGGCCCTTCGCACCGGGGCGGCGCGACTGGCTGCCCGCGGGGCGATGCGGGTGGGTGCCGGGCTGGTGACGATCGCGAGCCCGCCCGCGGCATGGCCGATCTATGCGACGGCGATGCCGGGGGCCCTGGTCGATCCGGTCGAGAATCTGGGAGCGTTCCGTACCCAGCTCGCCGATGCACGGAAGAACGCGGTACTGCTCGGTCCCGGCGGCGGTGCGGGTTCCGAGCTGCGCGAGCGGGTGCTGGCCGCGCTCGCGGCGGACCGCAAGGTGGTGCTGGATGCGGATGCGCTGACCGCATTCGAGGGGCAGGCGGAGGCGCTGTTCGCGGCGATCCGACCGGACCGCTGCCTGATGACCCCGCATGACGGCGAGTTCGGCCGGCTGTTCGACCCTGCGGGGGACAAGCTGTCGCGCACCCGGGCGGCGGCGGCCCGGTGCGGTGCCGTGGTGCTCCTGAAGGGCGCCGATACGGTGATCGCCGCACCGGACGGCCGGGCCGTTCTCAATGCCAATGCGCCGCCGGAACTGGCGACCGCCGGCAGCGGCGACGTCCTGGCCGGCTTCGCGGTCGGTCTGATGGCCCAGGGAATGGGGCCGTTCGACGCCGCCTGCGCGGCGGCCTGGCTGCACGGCGCGGCGGCGGCCGCGTTCGGCGCGGGGCTGATCGCTGAAGACCTGCCCGAAGCCCTGCCTTCGGTGTTGCGACGTCTGCGCGCAACATAAATTTCACGGGACCTCCGGCCGGTCGGCGCCGTTGATGAACTAGAGCCAGCGAGCCTTGCCGGGGATGATCATGTGGCTGCGTGGGTTGGTCATGACCGACGTCAAGGACTTGTCAGGGAGCCTGGGGGCCGCCGATGATGGCGGCGCCATGTCTGCTCGTGAGCCTGCCTCCGTCACCCTGTTCGACCGCACCTGGTCGTCGCTGCGCCAGGTGCTGCGCGACATTGCGGTGCGTCGCAACATCGACAGCTTCGTGCCGCGCCCCGACCTCCCGGATCCGGACGCGGAAATCGTGCGCGAGCAGATGCGTGCCTGCCTAGAGGCGCGCGGCGGCGAGGTCTCGGCGCGTGCCCGAGCCGCGATGCTCGGACGCGCCTATCTGGCCCTGCGGGAGTCGGGACGGCAGCGCTGGCTGCACATTCTCGCCGACGAGTTCGACGTTGATCGCGCTGCCGTCGATGCGGCGGCCGAGCGCCTTCGCGCCGCCGAGACCCCGGAGGAGCGCGTGGGCGCCGAGGAGGAACTGCGGGCCGCGCTGGAGGCTCCCCGGGTCCGACTGCTGACCCAGTTCAATGCACTTCCCGACGGGGTGAAGTTCCTGGTGGACCTGCGAGCCGAGCTGCTCCGGTTCGGGAAGAACGACCCGGCCCTGCGCGGGCTCGAGGCCGATCTGAAGCGGGTGCTGGCCTCCTGGTTCGACGTGGGGTTCCTCGAGCTGCGGCGCATTACCTGGCGGTCGCCGGCAGCGCTCCTGGAGAAGCTGATCGTCTACGAAGCGGTGCACGAGATCCGGGGCTGGACCGACCTGAAGAACCGGCTCGATTCGGACCGGCGTTGCTATGCTTTCTTTCATCCTCGCATGCCGGACGAGCCGTTGATCTTCGTGGAGATCGCGCTGGTGAGCGGGATGGCCGCCAATGTCGACCGGCTGCTCGACGAGAATTCCCCGGTCGAGGATCCGAATGCGGCCGACGCGGCGATTTTCTACTCGATCTCCAACGCGCAAAAGGGGCTGGCGGGGATCAGCTTCGGCGGGTTCCTGATCAAGCGGGTGGTCGACGACCTCGCCCGCGAGTTCAAGAACCTCAAGACTTTTGCGACGCTCTCGCCGATCCCGGGATTCCTCGCCTGGCTGCGGCCGAAGCTGGAGGCCGAGGGCGACGCGCTGCTGACCGAAGCCGAGCGCAAGGCGCTCGCCGAGGCGGTGCCGGCAGGCGGGCAGGGCAGCCTGCTGGCGCAGGCGCTGGCCGTACCGCAATGGCACCAGCAGGATCCGCTCTGCAACGCGATGAAGGGACCGTTGACCCGGCTCTGCGCCAACTACCTGGTCAACGCGAAACGGGGCAACCGCGCGCTCGACCCGGTGGCGCACTTCCACCTGAGGAACGGCGCGCGGATGGAGCGGATCAACTGGCTGGGCGATACCTCGGCCAAGGGATTGCGGCAGTCCGCGGGGCTGATGATCAACTATCTCTACAAGCTCGACAGCATCGAGACGAACCACGAGGCCTATTCGGGCGAGGGCAAGATCGCTTGCTCGTCCGCCGTCCGCGCGCTGCTGAAGGGATGACCGTTACGGGCCGATCGGGAGCGCGGTCCGGTACTTGACCTGCTTCAGGGCGAAGCTGGACCGGATGCTCGACACGCCGGGAACGCGTGTGAGGGAATCCATCAGGAAGCGCTCGTAGGCGGTGAGATCCGGGACGACGACGCGCAGCAGATAGTCGGCGTCGCCGGTCATCAGATAGCACTCCATCACTTCGGGTCGAGCCAGCACGGCCGCCTCGAACGTTTCGAGCGCGTCCTCGATCTGCCGCTCGAGGCTCACCTGGACGAACACGCTGACCGGCAGGCCCAGGGCCGCAGGGTCCAGCAGCGCAACGTAGCGCCGGATGATGCCGCTCTCCTCCAGGTCGCGCACCCGCCGCAGGCACGGCGAGGGCGAAAGGCCGACCTCGCGCGCGAGCTCGACATTGGAGATGCGCGCATTCTCCTGAAGGGAGCGAAGGATGCGTCGATCAATCGCATCCAAGACCGATGTTGGCATGAAATGGCGCGTCCAGGCTGAGAAGAAACAGATAATTGCGCAGAATGCCTTGCAGCGGGGCCGATTCGCAACCCCTCACCGAGCCGCCCCGTATATAGTGTACCGGCAACCGGCCACGACGGGAGCGAGCGCCATGTCCGCTGCATCACGACCGCTCTCCCTGGTCCCGCCGACCGATGCTTCGCCGCGGTCCCGGGAGCTTGTCTGTCTACGGGCGCTGGAGCGGAAGGTGCTCTGGCTCTCCTCCTGGATGATCCACCACGCGAATCACGTCCGGCCGTCCAGCGACGGGCTGAAGGTGGGGGGACACCAGGCCTCCAGCGCCTCGGTCGCGACCATCATGACGGCGCTCTACTTCGCCGTTCTGCGGTCGCAGGACCGGGTCGCGGTCAAGCCGCATGCAAGTCCGGCGTTCCATGCGATCCAGTATCTGCTGGGCCGGCAGTCGCGCGAGAATCTCGAGCGGTTTCGCGCGCTCGGCGGTGCCCAGTCCTACCCGTCGCGGACCAAGGATTCCGACGACGTGGATTTCTCGACCGGGTCGGTCGGGCTCGGGGCCGCCATGACGACCTTCGCGTCGCTGGTCCAGGACTACGTCCATCTCAAGAAGCCGGAGGGCGGCGGCCCCATGGGCCGCATGGTGGCGATCGTCGGCGACGCCGAGCTGGACGAGGGCAATGTCTTCGAAGCCCTGCTCGAAGGCTGGAAGCACGATGTCCGCAATCTCTGGTGGGTGATCGACTACAACCGCCAGAGTCTCGACAGCATCGTCACCGATCGCCTGTTCAACCGCATCGCCGGCCTGTTCGCCAGTATGGGATGGACGGTCGTCACGCTGAAATACGGCAAGCTGCTGGAGGCGGCCTTCGCACGGCCGGACGGTGACGCGCTGCGCCGGTGGATCGACGACTGCCCGAACTCGGTCTATTCCGCGCTGGTGTTCAAGGGCGGGGCGGCGTGGCGTGCCCATCTGGAGCGCGATATCGGTCATCTGCCCGGCATTCGCGCGCTCCTGTCCGAGCACGACGACGCGGCGCTGCAGGCGCTGATGACGAATCTCGCCGGGCACGACATGGAGAGCCTGCTGGAGGCGTTCAGGGCCGTCGAGGGCGACGCGCCGACCTGCTTCATCGCCTACACGATCAAAGGGTTCGGGCTGCCCTTCGCCGGGCACAAGGACAACCACGCCGGGCTGATGAACCCCGAGCAGATGGCCGTGCTGAAGCGGGCGATGGCGGTACCGGACGGGCAGGAGTGGGACAAGTTCGCCGGACTGGAGGTGCCGGCGGAGGAACTGGAGCAGTTTCTCGCGGCCGTGCCGTTCGTGCAGGAGCGTCGGCCGCGACGCCAGGTAAGCGCCACGGTGCCGGTGCCGGAAACGTTGCCGGTTCCGGCCGGCGCACGGATGTCGACGCAGGAAGGGTTCGGTCGGATCCTCAACGATCTCGGACGCGGCGACAGCGAGCTGGCGGCGCGGATCGTCACGACCTCACCGGACGTGACGGTCTCGACCAATCTCGGCGCCTGGGTCAACCACCGCGGTATCTTTGGCCGGAGCGAGGGAGCGGATGTGTTCCGCGAACTGCAGGTGGTTTCGCCGCAGCGCTGGGGCCTATCGCCCAAGGGGCATCATATCGAGCTGGGCATCGCCGAGCACAATCTGTTCCTGCTGCTGGCAGCGCTCGGGCTGTCCGGACCGCTGTTCGGGGAGCGGCTCCTGCCGATCGGCACCCTCTACGACCCGTTCGTCAATCGCGGGCTCGACGCCTTCAACTACGCGCTCTACCAGGATGCCCGATTTATGGTGGTGGGGACCCCGTCGGGTCTGACGCTTGCGCCCGAAGGCGGGGCCCATCAGTCGATCGGCACGCCGCTGATCGGCATGGGACTGCCCAATCTGGCGGCGTTCGAGCCGGCCTTCGTCGACGAGCTGACGGCGATCATGGCCTGGAGCTTCCGGTTCATGCAGGCACCCGACGGCGGCTCGGTCTATCTGCGGCTGTCCACTCGACCGCTGGAGCAGCCGGAACGGCCGCTCGACGCCGAGTTGACCGCGCAAATGCTCGCCGGCGCCTATTGGCTGGTGCCGCCGGCGCCGGGCGCGGAACTGGCGATCGCCTATATGGGCGCGGTCGCGCCGGAGGCCATCGAGGCGCACCGGCGGCTCCGGGAGGATCTGCCCGGCGCGGGGCTGCTGGCGGTGACCTCGGCCGACCGCCTGCACGAGGACTGGCTCGCGGCGAGGGCAGGGGGCCGGGTTGCGCATGTAGAACGCCTCCTCGCCCCGCTGGCGGCCGATGCGCGGCTGGTGACCGTGCTTGACGGCCATCCGGCGACGCTTTCCTGGCTGGGAGCCGTCGGCCCGCACGCGGTCGAGGCGCTCGGCGTCACGGCGTTCGGGCAGTCGGGGGATATTCCGAGCCTGTACCGCCAGTACGGGATCGACGCGGACGCGATTCTCGATGCGGCCGCCCGGGCGTGCATGGCGCGCATGGCCGTTTGATCCCGCGCCCCGATTCCCGAGTTGGAGCCGCTCGGGCCCCTTCCTATCTTGCTGTTGGCCGGCGCGTGAACTGTGCTATAGACGCGCGCTTGCCGGGGTGGACCCGTCCTCCCTGCGCCGGGTCTCGTGCCCGGCCGCATCGGACCGGGGCCCAGCGGGCATGGCGGAACTGGTAGACGCGCCAGATTTAGGTTCTGGTGACCTCGGTCGTGGGGGTTCGAGTCCCTCTGCCCGCACCATCCGGCCGGTTCGCCGCCCCATCCCGGCGCCCGGTCGTTCCCCCGTAGCAAAGACGTCGGACGCTCACGCTCATGCAAGTCACCGAAACCGTTTCCGAAGGCCTGAAGCGCGAATATCGGATCGTCGTGCCGGCCACCGAGATCGACGCGCAGGTCACCTCGAAGCTCGAGGAGATCGGACGGAAGATCCGCCTGCCCGGCTTCCGGCCCGGCAAGGCGCCGCTGACGGTGCTGCGGCAGCGTTACGGCCGGTCGGTGATGGGCGAGGTGCTCGAGACCGCGGTGAATTCCAGCTCGCAGCAGGTGATGGACGATCGCGGTCTGAAGCCCGCGACGACACCGAGCGTCGAAATCGAGGATTTCGACGAGGGCAAGGATCTCGCGTTCAAGGTCGCTCTCGAGATCCTGCCCGAGATCGCGCCGATGGATTTCAGCCAGCTCAAGCTGGAGCGCCTGGTCGCGGAAGCGAGCGCCGAGTCCGTCGAGGCCGCGCTTCAGCGACTGGCCGAACAGAGCCGCAAGACCCGCAAGGTCGAGGAGGACCGGCCGGTCAGGCAGGGCGATGCGGTCGTGATCGATTTCGTCGGGAAACTCGACGGGGAGGCCTTTCCCGGCGGCTCGGCCGAGGGCTACGAGCTGCACATCGGCAACGGCAGCTTCATCCCGGGCTTCGAGGAGCAGATCGTCGGGGCGAAAGCCGGCGAGCAGCGGGAGGTCCGTGTAACCTTCCCGGACGACTACGGCGCCGAACATCTGGCCGGCAAGGAGGTCGTGTTCGATGTCACAGTGAAGGAGATCCGCGAGCCGGAGCCGGTCGAGATCGACGAGGATTTCGCTAAGAATCTCGGTTTCGAATCGCTGGAGGCGCTGCGAAACACGATCAAGGCGCGGATCGAGAGCGAGTACCAGGCGGCGTCCCGCAACCGCATCAAGCGCGCCCTGTTCGACGAGCTCGAGAAGCGGCACCAGTTCCCTCTGCCCGAGGGGCTGGTCGAGCAGGAGTTCGAGGGGATCTGGCGCGAGGTCTCACAACAGCTCGAAGGACCGCAGGGAGACAGGCTGCGCGACGGCAAATCCGACGAGGAACTGCGGGCCGAGTATCGCAAGGTTGCCGAGCGCCGGGTCCGCCTCGGCTTGCTGCTTGCGGAAGTCGGTCGCGCTAACAATATCTCGGTGAGCCAGGACGACCTGGGTCGAGCGATCCGCGCCGAAGCGGCGCGGTTCCCTGGACAGGAGCGTCAGGTGTTCGAGTTCTTCCAGAAGAACCCGGGCGCGCTGGCCCGCTTGCAGGCACCCATCCTCGAAGACAAGGTGGTCGACTTCATCCTCGAACTGGCAGACGTCTCGACGCGCACGGTGGCGCCGGAGGAACTGCTGAAGGAGGAGGACGAAGAGGAGGGGGCCGGCGGCGAAGGGCAAGAGGCAACACCAGCGGCAGGCTGACCCGAAGCGACGAAGGCAGGCGATGCGCGACCCGATCGAGACCTACAGCAACATGCTCGTCCCGATGGTGATCGAGACCACCAACCGGGGCGAGAGGGCCTACGATATCTATTCGCGCCTGCTCAAG
>CAZVAR010000121.1:10696-11659 GCA_964625225.1 uncultured Alphaproteobacteria bacterium
ATCATCTTCCTGACCGGCCCGGTCCATGACGGCGTGGCCAGTCTGATCTGCGCGCAGTTGCTGTTCCTGGAGGCCGAGAACCCGAACAAGGACATCGCCTTCTACATCAACTCTCCCGGCGGAGTCGTGACCTCGGGCCTCGCGATCTACGATACCATGCAGTACATCCGCTCGGACGTTTCGACGGTCTGCATCGGACAGGCGGCGTCGATGGGGTCGCTGCTGCTCGCGGCCGGGAGCAAGGGCAAGCGCTTCGCCCTGCCCAATGCCCGCATCATGGTCCATCAGCCTTCGGGCGGATTCCAGGGCCAAGCGAGCGACATCGAGATCCATGCGCGCGAGATCCTGAGCCTACGCCGGCGCCTCAACGAGATCTATGTCGAGCACACCGGTCAGTCGATCGAGGCCATCGAGGAGGCGCTTGAGCGCGACCGGTTCCTCACTCCGCCGGATGCCAAGGCGTTCGGGCTGATCGACGAGGTCGTCGTGAGACGACCCGGGGCCGGCGACGAGGCGAAGAGCTGAGCGGCCGCAGGGTTAACTCCATCTTGATTGGTGCGGTCCTAACCTCATCTCATTCGAGGCAGCGCGTTTCCGGGTGCCGTGCACCCGGCGCGATGCCTAGGGTTTAAGCGCTTTTGGCGTTGTGTGTCGGTTGGCCGACTGGCTAACATACGCTTCCGGCATTCCGGTTCCAGACGGTTCGCAAATGACCAAGTCCAGCGGCGGCGATTCCAAGAACACGCTCTACTGCTCCTTCTGCGGCAAGAGCCAGCATGAGGTGCGGAAGCTCATCGCGGGACCGACCGTTTTCATCTGTGACGAGTGCGTCGAGCTCTGCATGGACATCATCCGCGAGGAGCACAAGAGCACGCTTGTCAAATCGCGCGATGGCGTGCCAACGCCGAGCGAGATCTGCAAGGTGCTGGATGACTACGTGATCGGCCAGCCCCTTGCAAAGCG
>CAZVAR010000122.1:0-5685 GCA_964625225.1 uncultured Alphaproteobacteria bacterium
CACCAATCCGAAGATCGAGAACAATGTGGTGTTCGGCCGGGTCGTCGGGATCCACATCGCCGACGAGCTGATCGTCGACGGCAGGATCGACATGGCCCGCTATCGGCCGATCGCCCGGCTCGGCTACATGGACTATGCGGTGGTGGACACCGTGTTCTCGATGGACCGCCCGGACGACAATATGGACAAGATGGAGGCACGCAAGGCGGCCGCGGACTGAGCGGCCCACTGTGCCCGGCGCGCCACAGGCGCCGGCCGATGTCGGGCGGCGCACGCCTGTATGTTGCGTCACGGGCGGCAACGGGCCCAAAATCTGGGGAGGAGGACGGAACGCGGCGCGGCACGGCACGGCGCTTCCTGCCGGCGGCAGCGGTCGGGTCCGGAACAGCGACGGAGGCTGAGATGGCGAAACGATCGGTCCGGGCCGCCGCCGTCGCGCTCGACGACCATCGCGGGCAGGGCCTCCGCGCCGGGGAGGCCGGCTGGGACCCGGCCGACGGGCAACGCGACCGGCGCTATGTCCGCCGGGTCAGGCCGCAGGGCGAGAACCAGCGGCGGCTGATGGAGGCGATCGGGCGGAGCGCGCTGACGCTGGCGCTCGGGCCGGCCGGAACGGGCAAGACCTATCTCGCGGTGACCGCCGCCGTGGAGGCGCTGGAGGCGGGCGAGGTCGCCCGGATCGTGCTGTCGCGCCCGGCGGTCGAGGCCGGGGAGACGCTCGGCTACCTGCCCGGCACGATGGAGGAGAAGCTGCAGCCCTATCTGCGGCCGCTCTACGACGCGCTCGCGGACCGGCTCGGCGGCAAGCGGCTGAGGAGCCTGACCGCGGACGGCTCGATCGAGATCGCGCCGATCGCCTATATGCGCGGGCGGACGCTCAACAACAGCTTCGTCGTCATCGACGAAGCGCAGAACTGTACCTACGGGCAGATCAAGATGCTGCTGACGCGGCTCGGCTGGCACTCGACCATGGTGATCACCGGCGATCCGGATCAGAGCGACCTGCTGCCGGGCCTTTCGGGTCTCGCCGAGGTGGCGGTGCGCCTGGAGCCGCTGGCCGGCGTGGCCGTGGTCCGGCTCGGCAAGGAGGACGTGGTGCGGCACCCGCTGGTCGGCGAGATGCTGTCCGTCCTCTAGGGCTTCAGCCGTAGCGGTGCAGGGCGGCGCCGTTGGCCTTCAGCCACCGGCGCGCGTGCATGTGGTCCGGGCACAGCGCGCCGACCGTCGCCCAGAAGCGCGGGCCGTGGTTCGGGACCCTGAGATGCGCGACCTCGTGCGCGACGACATAGTCGAGCACGGTCTCCGGCGCCAGCACCAGGCGCCAGGAGTAGGACAGCGCACCGCTCGGCGAGCAGCTTCCCCAGCGGCTCCGGGTGTCGCGGACGGTGACGCGGCTCACCTGCGCGCCCAGCCCGGCGGCCAGTGCCCGCGAGCGCTCCGCGAGGATGCGGCTCGTCTCCATCCGCAGCCAGGCGGCCAGCAGGCGGGGCAGGCGCGCCGCCGGACCGCCGATCCGGATCTCGCCGTCGGCGACGCTGACGCCGGGGGCGCCGCCGGGTCGGTGCCGGACGCGATGCGGTCGGCCCAGCAGCGGGAGCGTCATACCGTCCTCGAAGGGGATCCGCGCCGCCATCTCGGCCAGCCGCGCGTGGATCCAGTCGGCCCGCCGCGCGGCGAAGCCGAGGCCGGCGCTGCGATGCCGGGGGGACGGGAGGACCAGCACGACGACCGCCCGGGCGGCGTCGGCCCGGAGCAGGATGCGCTTGGCGCGCCGGTTGACCCGGACCTCGATCTCGGGGCCGGCCGGGTCGAGCGGCACCCGCTCCCGGTCCGGTTCAGAGCCTCCAGTCGGCGATGTAGGCTTCGAGATCGTCTCCCGCCTCGTCCTCGGAGATCGTCCGGAACCGGACCGAGATCCCGGCCTCATGGACCGTCTCCGGGTCGCCGGAGACCAGAGGGTGCCACCAGGCCAGGTCCTTCCCCTCGGCGACGAGCCGGTAGGCGCAGGTGGAGGGCAGCCAGGACAGGCTCGCGACTGCCTCGCAGGTCAGCACGATGCAGTCGGGCACCAGCGACTTGCGCCGCGGATAGTCGGTGCAGCGGCAGGTCTCGCGGTCGAGCAGGCGGCAGGCGACGCTGGTCGGCAGGACCTCTCCGGTGTCCTCGTACTCGACCTTGAGCAGGCAGCACTTGCCACAGCCGTCGCAGAGCGACTCCCATTCCTCGCGGCTCATCTCCTCGAGCCGCTTGCGCTTCCAGAACGGAGCGTCCATCCACCCCTACTGCCGCTCGTCGCCGCGCAGGCCGAGCGACCACATCAGGCCGACCACCCCGCCCTTGATGAAGGGCAGCAGCAGCAGCGTCAGGCAGCCGGTCAGCAGCGGCCACCCGATCATCTGCGTCCACAGCGGCAGCGCGTGGTGCTGCTCGGTCCAGAGGACCAACGGGACGACGAGATGCCCGACCAGGAAGATGGTCGCGTAGGGCGGGATGTCGTCGGCGCGGATGTGCCCGAGCGGCTCGGTGCAGTGATCGCAGCGCTCGCGCACCTTCAGATAGTTGCGGAAGCTGGCGCCGACGCCGCACGCCGGGCAGCGCCGCTGCAGGCCGCGCACGATCGCGGTCGGAACGGAGCCGCGATGCGCGGAGGGAGGAACGGTGTTCGAGTGATCCAAGATCCGGTCTCGCTGACGGCGGGATTGCCGCCGAATATAGTCGCGGTGCCGCCGCTATGCTCGGCAAAATCGCCGCATGGCGGTGGCGACGTGGCCGGGGCGTGCGCCTCCCGGACGCGCGGTACCGGACGGCGACGCGCGGTGTTGTTCCGAGGGGCGATCCTGCTAAGCTTTCCGAATGCCAGCAGGTGAGCATGACGTGACGAAGGCTTCCCAAGAGGCGGATCGGGCGGCGGTCGGCCGACCCGCCTCGGGAAGCGAGCAGCATTTCCGCCTGCTCGCCGACAACGCTCCGGTCATGATCTGGCGGGCCGGTCCCGACAAGCTCTGCGACTATTTCAACAGGCCGTGGCTCGACTTCACCGGTCGCAGCATGGAGCAGGAGATCGGGACCGGGTGGACCGAGGGCGTCCACCCCGACGACCGGGAGCGGTGCATCGTCACCTTCGCCGCGGCCTTCGAGGCGCGGCAGGCGTTCAGCTTGGACTACCGGCTGCGGCGGCACGACGGTGTCTACCGCTGGGTGCTCGGCAACGGCCGGCCCTACCGCGACGCCGCAGGAACCTTCGCCGGCTATTTCGGCACCTGCATCGACGTGACCGACCTGAAGGAGGCCGAGGAGCGGGCCCGTCGCACAGTGGCGACGACGGAGGCGCTCGTGCAGGAGCTGCATCACAGGGTCAAGAACGATATGCAGCTCATCCTCAGCCTGCTCAGGCTGCAAAGCCGGCGCGTGGAGGATGATGCGGCGCGTGGGCATCTCGAGCGCGCCGCCAACCGCATCCAGTCGATCGCGCTCGCCCAGATGCAGGTCTCTGCGGTGGCGGGCACCGGGGAGATCGAGCTGGGCGGTTACCTGCGTGACCTCGCGGCGTCGTTGAGGACGGCCTACGGCCGGTCGGAGATCGACATCGAGGTCGAGACGGACAGCCCGCTCGTCCTGCCGGCGCAGCGTGCCGTTCCGCTCGGCCTGATTGCCAACGAGCTGATCGCCAATGCCCTGATACACGCCTTTCCGAGCCGGCATTCTGGCCGTATCGTCGTCAGCGTCGCGAGGGCGGGGGACAGCGGGCGTGTCACCATTGCCGACGATGGTATCGGCTTGGCCCCGGACAAGTATCCGGGCGGCGGGCTCGGCTTCCAGCTTGCTGCAGGGTTGGCGGGACAGGCAAGAGGGAGGATCACGGTAGATCGGGGCGAGGCGGCGGGAACGCGTTTCACGGTGGAGTTCCCGCTGGCGGCGGATTGACACGTGTTGGTGCCGCCGGGCGGTCGCTCGGCGGCGCTTGGACCAGAACAATGAACGTGATGACCAAGGATTGCGGGCGAGGCGGCTCCCGAGGCTTCGCCGCCCGCATCGCAGGGAGGGGCGGTTGCGGGCGCTGGAAAGCTTTGTCCGGGGCGTGGATTGGCTCAATGAACGGGTCGGGCGCGCGACCGCTTGGCTGACGCTCGCGACGGTGCTGATCTGCGCGGCCGTCGTGCTGCTGCGCTACGCGTTCAACGTCGGCTATATCTGGCTGCAGGAGCTCTACGTCTGGACCTACGCCACGGTCTTCATGGTGGGGGCCGGATATACGCTGCTGCATGGCGGGCATGTGCGGGTCGACATCTTCTACGCGCCCGCCTCCCCACGCCGGAAGGCGTGGATCGATCTGCTCGGCACCGTCGGCTTCCTGCTTCCCTGGCTGGCGCTGATCGGGGTGAGCTCATGGTCCTACGTAACGACCTCGTGGGCGCTGTCGGAAGCTTCGCCGCAAAGCGACGGCATGCCGGCGATCTATCTCCTGAAGTCGGTACTGCTGATCTTCGTCGTGCTGCTCGGCCTGCAGGCGCTGGCGATCGTCGTACGGTCCGTGCTGGTGCTCTCGGGTAGGGAATCTCCTCCGGCACCGAACGGCGGTCGCTGAGGTCACGATGGATCAGGTGGTCATCGGCGAGATCCTCGCCGTACTGCTGTTCATCACGACGGTCGTCGTGGTGATGGTGGGCTATCCCGTCGCGTTCACGCTCGCCGGCATGTCGCTGCTGTTCGCCGTTCTCGGCAACCTGTTCGGCATCTTCGACTACGCCCTGCTCAGCGGCCTCGTCTCCCGCTATTTCGGAATCATGACCAACGAGGTCCTGGTCGCGGTTCCGCTGTTCGTGTTCATGGGCGTGACGCTGGAGCGCTCGAAGATCGCGGAGGCGCTGCTCGAGACGATGGGGCAGCTCTTCGGGCCGCTGCGGGGCGGCCTCGGCCTGTCAGTGATCGTGGTCGGTACGCTGCTGGCGGCATCGACGGGCATCGTGGGGGCGACCGTCGTCACCATGGGGCTGCTCAGTCTTCCGGTGATGTTACGCGCGAACTACGACCCGAAACTGGCGACCGGGATCATCTGCGCCTCCGGCACGCTCGGCCAGATCATACCGCCGTCGGTGGTCCTGATCTTCATCGGCGACCTGCTGTCCGGCGCCAATACCATGGCGCAGATGGCGAAGGGCGATTTCGCCGGCGAGCCGGTGTCGGTCGGCGATCTGTTCGCCGGCGCGATGATTCCGGGGTTGGCGCTGGTGAGCCTGTACATGGCGTATGTCCTGGTTCGCGCCGTGATCACGCCGGAGAGCTGCCCGCCATTGGTGATGACGGCAGAAGAACGGCGGTCGCTGCCCGGGCGTGTCTTTTCCGCGCTCATCCCGCCGCTCGTACTGGTGGTCGCCGTCTTGGGATCGATTTTGTCCGGGATCGCGACCCCGACCGAATCCGCCTCGGTCGGTGCATTGGGGGCACTGATTCTGGCGGCGGCCAAGCGGCGCCTGACCCTGGCGACCTTGCAGGAGATCATGCGCTCCACGCTGATAATCAGTTCGCTCGTGTTCGTGATCGTGCTCGGCGCCTCCGTGTTCTCCCTGACCTTCCGGGGCCTGGGCGGCGAGGCGCTGGTCGAGGAGGTTCTGAGTCGCATGCCCGGCGGCGCCTTCGGCGCCGTCATGGTCGTCATGTTGCTGATGTTCGTGTTGGGCTTCTTCC
>CAZVAR010000122.1:5695-11613 GCA_964625225.1 uncultured Alphaproteobacteria bacterium
ATCACCGCGCCGATCATTCTCAAGATGGACGTCGACCCCGTGTGGCTCGGCGTGATGATCGGCATCAACCTGCAGACGAGCTTCCTGACGCCGCCGGTCGGCTTCGCCTTGTTCTACCTTCGTGGTGTGGCGCCACCCGAGGTCACCACCGGACATATCTACCGCGGCATCATCCCGTTCGTCGCGATGCAGATCATCGGAATGTCGCTGCTCTGGATCTTCCCGCAGATGGCGACCTGGCTGCCCGATCTCCTGTTCGCCGACAATGCTGCGGTGGTGCGCGACGCGGCGGAGGGCGGTGCGGGCACCGTGCTCGACGATCTGTTGCGGAGCGACCCAGGTATGCCCGGTACCGCGCCGGCGCCTGGCGGCGACAGCGTGCTCGACCAGATCCTGCGCCAGGGAACGGACACCGTGCCGCTGCCGCCACCCGGACAGGGCTTCGGAGAGCCGCGTTGAGTCGCCGTGACACGTGGCGTCTGCTCGACGGCGCGCGCTCAGTCGCCTAAAAGGAGCGCGACATCCGAGCGGCCGGACCGGAGGCAATGTTCAAGCGCGCACTCGATCTAGCAATCGCGGTTCCGGCATTGATCGTCCTGTCGCCCCTGCTGCTCGGCATCGCGCTGGCGATCCGTGTCCGCATGGGCAGTCCCGTCCTGTTCCGGCAGGAACGACCCGGCCTGGGCGGCCGCCCGTTCCGGATGCTGAAGTTCCGGACGATGAGCGATTTACGCGACCCGCAGGGACGGCTGCTGGATGACGCGCAGCGCCTGACACCGCTCGGCCGTTGGCTGCGCCGGACCAGTCTGGACGAGTTGCCGGAGCTCATTAATGTGCTGAAGGGCGAGATGAGCCTGGTCGGTCCGCGTCCGCTGCTGATGGAGTATCTGCCGCGTTACACGCCGGAACAGGCGCGGCGCCACGCGGTCAAGCCGGGCATCACCGGCTGGGCCCAGATCAACGGCCGGAACGCACTGAGCTGGGAGGAGAAGTTCGCGCTCGACCTCTGGTACGTCGAGCACCGTAGCCTCTGGCTCGACTGCGTCATTCTTGTTCGCACGATCGCCGCTGTGGTGTCGGGCCGCGGCATCAGCGCGGACGGGCATGCCACCATGCCCGAGTTCCAAGGCTGCAAAGGTCGTCGATGAACGCGCCCACGCTCTACGTGATCGGCGGCGGCGGTCACGCGAAGGTCGTCGTTGCGACCGCGCTCGCGGTTGGGCGGACGGTCGCGGGCATCTTCGACGAGGACCCGGCCAAGAAAGGCGGGCAGATCATGGGCGTGCCGATCCTCGGGCCGATGCCCACCGTTCCGGCGGACTGGCCGGACGGCGAGGGCGTGATCGGGATCGGCGCCAATGCCGTGCGCCGGCGCATCGCGGAGGCGCTCGCCGGCCTGCCTTGGGCGGTCCTCGTGCATCCCCTGGCGGGGGTGGACGGGACGGTGCAGCTAGGCCCCGGCACCGTGGTGATGGCCGGAGCCGTGATTCAGCCGGATACGGTCGTCGGCCCGCATTGCATCGTCAATACCCGGGCCGCGATCGATCATGACTGTCGGATCGGTGCCTATACGCACATCTGCCCGGGCGCGACCCTCGCCGGTTCGGTCCATACCGGCGAGGGGGTGTTGCTGGGCACTGGCTGCGCCTGCATCCCTGGGGTGGAGATCGGGGCCTGGAGCGTTGTCGGTGCCGGTGCCACGGTCATACGGCCGCTGCCGCCGCATGTCGTGGCAACGGGATGTCCCGCAGAGCCGCGACGCACGATCGGGTAGGACGCGACCGGGTGACCGACTCCCTCGGGCCGCCGCCGGCGAGGGAAGCGGGGCCCGCGCCGGTCGGGCGACCGGCCCTGCTCAGCCGAACTTGTAGTCGAGCAGGCGGGCGTTCATGAACTCCTGCTCGCCGATCCGACTCCAGGCCATCTGCTCGCGTCGGGCCTTCAGGAAGGATTCGACAACCTTCTTCGTGTTCGGATCGCCCGATTCCCGAAGCTCGGTGATGACCTCTCCGACCGCGTTCCCATAGGCCGTAAGGACGTCGTTGGGAAAGCGCCGGAGCTGTGCCCCATGCTGGCGGACCAGCGCCTCGAGTGACTGTCCGTTCCGGGCATTGAACTCGGCGGTCAGCCGGATGTTCTCCTCGGCGGCGCAAAGGGCGAATGCGCGTTGAAAATCCTTCGGCAGCGCATCGAACTTGTTCTTGTCGACCGTGAACTCGGTCTGGGTCCCCGGCTCGTGCATCCCGGGCCAATAGTAGTATTTGGCGATCTTGTAGAACCCGAGCGACAAGTCGTTCCAGGGGCCGACCCACTCGGTGGCGTCGATGGCCCCCGACTGCAGTGCGCCGAAGATCTCGCCGGGTGGGAGGTTGATCGTCGTCACGCCGAGCTTGCGCAGCGCGTCGCCGCCCAGTCCGGGGATGCGCATCTTGAGGCCGTTCAGGTCGCCGGTCGTCTTGATCTCCTTGTTGAACCACCCGCCCATCTGGACGCCGGTCGAACCACCGTGGAAGCCTTTCAGACCGAACTGGGCGTAGATCTCGTCCCACAGTTCCTGGCCGCCTCCGAACCGCATCCAGGCATTGAACTCGTTGGTCGTCAAGCCGTAGGGAACTGTCGAAAAGAAGTTCAGCGCTTTCGACTTGTTTTGCCAGTAGTAAGGGGAGGTGTGCATACATTCGGCGACGCCACGCGTCACCGCATCGAAGCTCTCCAAAGGCGGAACGATTTCACCGCCTCCGAACGGCTTGATGATGAATCGCCCGTCCGTTGCCTCGGCGAGATTCCGCGCAAAATTTTCTGCGCTCGTGTATTGGCCTGGCGAGTTCTTTACCCAGAAGGTGATCATCCGCCACTCGACCCGGTTCTGCGAGATCGCGGGGGCCGGCAGGGCGGCGGCCGTCACGGCTGCGGTTGTTGCAGCCCCTTTAAGGAAGTCTCGGCGCTTCATTAGTTTCCTCCCGAAACAAGGTTGGGTTACTGATAACAAGAAAGATGCCGGCACGGAAGCTGTGGTGACACCGGTTCGACGGTCTGGAAGCGTGATCTCGATCCCGATGTCCGCATCTGCGAGGCGACCAAGCGCTCCATATGGGGTCGTGTATTGGCCCGTGGGGGCGTGGGAAAGTGTGTTGCAGCACCGCTCATGCCTGTGGCAGATCCGCGTTACGGACTCGGTCGGTTTAACGGGGGGCATTCGTGCTGCTGATTCGGAAGCGAGATGATGGCCGGTTCGAGCGAATCGATTCCAATGGCAGGCACGAGTTCATCGAGTTGCCGCCTGACCCGGACCTCGACGAGTTCGACGCTGCGTTGTGGCCGGACAGCACACCGGCAGAGGATTGGGCTCTGCCGTCCGGTCGGCCCGGTGGCGATACATGAGCACAGCGGTCCGGGCGGTTGCCGGTCGGGGCATGCGCGGCTCGCGGGCCATGCGTCCCGAGTTGGCGGAGCCGCGGGTATTTGCTCGTACGGCCGGGAAACGCCGAGGACGCTCACACGTGGTGTCTTTCTTGAGGGGAAGCCTCGGGCAATTGGGCACGCTGCCACGGATCGGACGGGAGACTTCGATCCGGCTCTCCTGTCTGGCCGTCCTGCTGGCGGCATCGTCCTGCGCGATGCCCGGCGAGCACCCGTCGTGGGGCGCCAGGATGTTCGGTGCAGGGGGACCCACGAAGGACGGGGCTGCGGAGGTTTCGGCCCCGGCGGCGGTGGCGCCGCTGAAGCTTGGCCCGTCCGGCGCTGACCGAGGGCCGGGTGAGGCGCCGGCGGTCGTCCTTGTGGGCGCACTTCACCGCACCGTCGCGGACGGCTGGGTCGCGATCGGGCCCGACACGGTCCTTGACCGCACCCCGGCTGGCGACGGGGTGGCGTACTGCACGCAAACTCAGACTCCCAAGGGAGTCTTCTACACACGATCCGGTCATCCGGCCTGCTTCTACGATCTCGACGGCGACGGCCGATTCGAGTTCCTCGCCGTGCTCGGCGCGACCAATCGTCCCGTCCGGCTTTCGACGCCGCTTCCGTATCGGCCCCGACCGCACTGACCGGGCCGTGCGGCCCTGGCTGTCGATCCCGACTACTCTCTTTGCGACAGGCAAGGCCAGACCGGCAAGTCCCCGCGGGTGTGGATGAACATGAATGCGCCCAGCCCGTCGGCAGGGCCGATGCCCAGCAGATCGCGGCGGTCGATGATCGGCTCGACGCCGGCCCGCTGCAGCGTGGCCCGTGCGGCGTCGAGGTCGGTGCACCGCAATGCGACAGCTGCGCCGAAGGGCAGTGACGGAGCGGCGAAGCCGGGGAGCAGCTTGGCAGCGGCGCCAGCCGAGGCGAGGGTGAGGCGGCCACGGTCGAGTTCGATCCCGTCGAGATCGTCTGCCTCGCGGCGGGCCTCGCGTCCCGTGAACAGTTCGTATCGTTTCACCGCCGCGGTGCGGTCCTCGCAGACCAGCAAGACGTCCGTGAGCGCATCCACGGTATTGCGATGCACGGTGCCGCCGGACTGCCAGACCAGTTCCGGCGTGTGATGCGCGCAGAACTGAATCCGTCCCTCCGGCATGGCGCCGGGCGCCGCGCGGAGCACGGTGAACTCGGCGACGGGCGCGCCGGCCGTCGGCTCCAGCGGGCGGCGCAGGCGCACGGTGGGCTGCAGGTCTAACCCGGCCGCCGTGAGCCGCTTCTCGACCCGGTACGGGTCCGCGGCCCCGAAAGCGATCAGGTGGATGCCGGGGTAGCGCTGCAGTGCGGTGCGGAGTTGCCGTGCAAGCGGCGTGTCGCCCGATGCGGCGAGAAATTCGAGATAGCCGAGCGCAGGTGTAACCAGCCGGTTGGCGGTGCCGGCGGGAACGAGATTCCCGTCCGGGTCGGCATTGTAGTGGAGATTTCGGGGCGATACCACGAAGCCGAGCCGGTGCAGCGCACGACGTGCGCCGTCGAGATCCGGAACGAACCAGCCCACATGGTCGAGAAAGACCTCATCCGCCTCCGGCAACTGTCGTTCGATCCAAGCCATCCCGATTCCTTCCGCCGTGATGTTATGCTTTGGCGCCGGAAGCGACAATGCGCGCCGCCCCGGCGCGTAACCGTCTTGGCGGGCGGGTATGGCCGGACCATAATCGCCGCCGAGTTCCGTGATCCCCGAGGAGGGACAATGTCCGTCAACGGCTTCCGATTCCCGCTGGTTCAGCTTGGCCCGGAGCAGGAAGAGCTGCGCCGCGAAGTGCGCGCTTTCCTGGCCGAGGAGCTGGCGAGCGGCGGCTTCACGCCGAGCGCCGACAGCTGGGGCGCCAGCCTGTCGCCCGAGTTCAGCCGCAAGCTGGGCGCCCGCGGCTGGCTCGGCATGACCTGGCCGAAGAAATACGGTGGCCACGAGCGTTCGACGCTCGACCGCTACGTGGTTACCGAAGAGCTTCTTGCCGCCGGCGCTCCGGTCGGTGCGCACTGGGTGGCAGACCGGCAGAGCGGGCCGTTGCTGCTGCGCTTCGGCACCGAGGAGCAGCGCCAGTCGATTCTGCCGCGCATCGCCCGCGGCGAATGCTATTTCGCGATCGGCATGAGTGAGCCGGACTCGGGCTCCGATCTCGCCTCGCTGCGCACCTCGGCGCGCAAGGTGGACGGCGGCTGGGTCGTCAACGGCCGCAAGATCTGGTCGAGCGGTGCGCATATCTGCGACTACATGATCGCGCTCGTCCGCACCGCACCGAAGGAGGAGGGCGGCCGGCACGAGGGGCTGTCGCAGTTCCTGATCGATCTCAAGTCGCCGGGCATCACGGTGCGCGGCATCCGGAACATCGCCGGCGAGAGTCACTTTAACGAGACGCTGTTCGAGGACGTCTTCGTTCCCGACACGATGGTGATCGGCAAGATCGGCGACGGCTGGAAGCAGGTCGTCACCGAGCTCTCGATCGAACGCAGCGGGC
>CAZVAR010000123.1:0-10596 GCA_964625225.1 uncultured Alphaproteobacteria bacterium
ACGGCGCTCGCCGCGATGAGAATGGCAACTTCTGGGTAATGGGCCGCGTCGACGACGTGATCAACGTCTCCGGCCACCGGCTGGGCACGGCGGAGGTCGAGAGTGCCCTGGTCGCCCACGCCAAGGTCGCCGAGGCGGCGGTCGTCGGATACCCGCACGACGTCAAGGGCCAGGGCATCTACGCCTACGTGACCCTGGTCGCCGGCGCGGAGCCGACCGAGGATCTGCGCCGCGAGCTGGTGCAATGGGTCCGCAAGGAGATCGGGCCGATCGCCTCGCCCGACCTGATCCAGTGGGCGCCGGCCCTGCCCAAGACCCGCTCCGGCAAGATCATGCGGCGTATTCTGCGCAAGATCGCCGAGAACGATCCGAGCAATCTCGGCGACACCTCGACGCTCGCGGAGCCCGGGGTGGTCCAGGATCTGGTCGAAAACCGCATGAACCGGGCCTGAGCCGGGCCGGGAACGGGTCTCGGCCGGCCGGGTTCCTGCCGCATCGAGGACAGCGGAGGGCGGTCATAGTGTCGGGAGAGACTTGGTATCTCATTCTGGTGATCGTCGCGTTCCTCGCCTTCGGTGGAGCGCTCGCCTACGCGGCCTGGGACACGGGCTCGCGCAACCGCTAGCCGGCGCTCAGCCGGCCAGCGCCGCTTCCAGCCGCGCGACCCCGGCGGCGATCGCCTCTTCGGTTGCGCCGCTGTAGCCTAGCAGCAGGCCGCGCCTGGCCGGTGGGCCGGCATAGTGCTCCGCCAGCGGCGCCACGGTGACGCGGTGCTCGGCCGCGCGGCGGGTCAGTGTCGCATCGTCGGCCCGGCGCGCGAGCGCCGGTTCGATATCGGCGACGAGATGCATGCCGGCCGCGCTCGGCGCGAGCCGCAGCAGGCCGCCGAGGCGCCGTCCGGCCGCGTCCAGCAGCGCCTGCTGCCGCGCCGCGTAGCGCGCCCGGGAGCGGCGGACATGGGCGGAGAAGTGGCCGGCGGCGATGAACTCGGCCAGCGCCGGCTGCGCGACGACCGAGGCATGGTCGTCCACGGCGCCGCGGGCGCGGCAGAACGGGTCCACCAGGTCCGGCGGCAGGACGAGATAGCCCAGCCGCAGCGAGGGGAACATCACCTTGGAGAAGGAGCCGACATAGATCACACGGCCTGCCCGGTCGAGCCCCTGCAGCGCGGCGAGCGGCCGCCCGGCATAGCGGTACTCGCTGTCATAGTCGTCCTCCAGGATCCAGGCGCCGCGCTCCTGCGCCCAGTCGAGCAGGGCGAGGCGGCGCGCGAGGCTCATCGTGACGCCGAGCGGGAACTGGTGCGAGGGCGAGACGGCGGCGAGGCGGGCATCGGGCGCGAGCCGCCGCCCGGCCTCGACCGACAGACCCTCCGCGTCCACCGGCACCGGTACGGGCTCGGCTCCCGACGCCACCAGCGCGGCGCGCAGCCCGGCATAGCCCGGCTCCTCGACCCAGGCCCGGTCACCGGGGTCCAGCAGCACCCGGGCGGCGAGGTCGAGCCCGGCCTGGGCACCGGCAATCACCATGACCTGGCCGGCATCGCAGGCGACGGCGCGTACCGCCCGGAGATAGGCGGCGATCGCTTCGCGCAGCGGCCCGTAGCCGCGTGGGTCGCGGGTGGTCAGCAGTTCCCGCGGCGGCCGTCGCCAGAACCGCCCGAGGATGCGGCCCCAGGTCTCGATCGGGAAGGCGTCCAGGTCGGGCAGGCCGAGGGCGAAGGTCGGATTGACCGGCCCGCGTGCCGGCCGCAGCGCGGCGAGCGCCGCCCCGCGCTGCGAGAGCGTACGCGGCCCGGTGCCGGCGGGCGGGACCACCTCGCCGGCGCGCGCGTGCAGCAGCGCGTCGGGCAGCACCGGGGAGACGTAGGTGCCGGACCCGATCCGGCCGGCGAGATAGCCCTCCGAGACGAGTTGCTCGAAGGCAAGCGTGACCGTATTCCGGCCGACGCCGAGTTCGGCTGCCAGCGCCCGCGAGGAGGGCAGGGGACTCTGCGGCGGCAGGCGGCCGGACAGGATCGCCGCCCGGATCTGGTCGTAGATCTGGCGCTGCAGCGGCTCCGGGGCGCCGCGGTCGAGACCGATTCCGAGCAGCGGCGCGGTCGAGACGCGGCGGCGCACGGTCATCCCTCGCCCACGCAATCGAGCAGCGGGCCGAGCTGACCGATCCGCGCCGCGATCGTCCCGGCGCGCCGCTGGATGTAGGGGGTCGGCTGCGCCGGCGACCAGCGCCGCGGGTTCGGCAGTACTGCCGCAAGCAGCGCCGATTCGCGCCGCGTCAGGTCGGCCGCCGGCTTGCCGAAGAAGGTCTGCGCCGCGGCTTCGGCGCCGTAGATGCCGGGGCCCCACTCGGCAATATTGAGATAGACCTCCATGATCCGCCGTTTCGGCCAGAGCAGCTCGAGCTGCAGCGTCAACCAGGCTTCCAGTCCCTTGCGCGCGAAGCTCCGGCCCGGCCAGAGAAGGAGGTTCTTCGCCGTCTGCATCGAGATGGTGCTGGCCCCGCGCAGCCGCTCGCCATCCCGGTATTCCTGGTAGGCGTCCTGGATCGCCTGCCAGTCGAAGCCGGAATGCTCGCAGAACCGATTGTCCTCGGCCGCGATTACCGCCTGCGCGAGGCTCGGGGCGATATGCGCAAGCCCGGTCCAGTCCTTGCGCAGCCCCTCGCCTTCGAACAGCCGGATCACCATCAGCGGTGTCAACGGCGGCGGTATCACGCGATAGACGAGGATGAGCGCCGGCGGCCCGAGCAGCAGCGCAGCCAGGATCCCGATGGCGAAGCGGCGGAGGCGGCTGCGGGACGCCCGGCTCACCAGGCTCCCGGCCCGGCGACGGAAGAACGGGGTTGCAGCCCTGCCGCGTTGACGAGTTTTTGACATCTGAGCTCGAGGATAAGGGCGATCACCGACGGCAGGAAGCTGCGGCTATGGCGTGACGACTGCTCGAGGTGGGTACGCGGCCAGAGATTCGCATGCTCACTCAGGCGAAAGTTGAACGTCTGCTCACGGACTTGTCGGCGCGGGCACGCGCCGAAACGGCGGCGATCGTCGCCGAGGAATTCACCGGCGGCAGCCTGAGCGAATCCGAGCGCCGCATCGCGATCGATATTCTGACCGTGCTCGCGAACGACGTGGAACTGCAAGTTCGCGAGGCGTTGGCGGAACAGGTCAGCGACTGCCCCTTTCTCCCCGCCGCAATCGCCCTGACCCTGGCGCACGATCTCGATCCGGTCGCCGTCCCGATCCTGCGTTTCAGCCCGGTCTTGACCGATCTCGATTTGGTCGCGCTGGTCCGTACCGGCTCGACCGAGAAGCAGATCGCGATCGCGCGGCGCGATCGGGTGGCGGAGATCGTCTGCGACGCCCTGGTGGACACGCGCAAGCGGCAGGTGGTCAGCGCCGTCCTGGCGAATCACGGCGCGACTCTCTCCGAGGCGACTTTGGCCGTCCTGGTCGACCGTTACCGCGACGATCCGGCTGTGCATCTCCTGATGGCGGACCGGCCCGTCCTGCCGCCGACCATCGTCGAGCAGCTGTTTCGGTGCGCTTCGGCCGAGGTGGCGGCGCGGCTGCTGCTGCGCGATCCGGTGGTGGACGCTGCCGCGGCTCCGGCGCAGGGGCGCGACCGCGCCTTTTCGCAGTTGCTGGCAGCACTCTCCCCCGGCGAGATCGAGCGGCTGGCGGCCGAGCTGCACCGGCGCGACATGCTGTCGTCGATGCTTCTGCTGCGCTGTCTGATCGACGGCCACCTGTTCTTCGTCGAGGCGGCGATCGCGATCCGCGCCGGCATCGGCTTGGCGCAGGCGCGACCGCTGATCCATGATATCGGCCCGCTCGGCCTGCCGGCCGTCTATACCCGTGCCGGTCTGGCTGCGCCGCTGCTCCCGGCGTTCCGGGCCGTGCTGGGCGTGCTGCACGATATCGCGCGGCGCGGCGGCGACGGTGCCGCACCGCAGCTCGAGGCGCTGATCCTATCCGCCTTGCGCGAGGCCTATCCGCATCTCCCCGCCGGCCGGCTCGACGCCATGCTCGCCGGCTTGGCGACACTCGCAGCGGGAGCCGGACGGGCCTAGCCCGTCGGCTTGTTCTCGGCCGGCTGCCCCGCCTACATTGCGACGCAAGGGGGGGAGAGGCAGTGCGCGCGTCACACGGTCTACTGGTCCTGGCAACGGTCCTGGCGTTCCTGCCTGGTGACGCGTCCGGCTTTTGTCGTGTCCCGGAGATGACGGCCAGTGCGGCGCCTTCGGCCATTCGGCCGGACGGCGCGCGGCTGTGCATCCTGAATGCCGGGCCGGACTGCTTCGGCTGCGAGAGCGGATTTCTCCACGAATGCCGGGCGGGCACATGGCGGCCCCTTCGGGATGCTCCCTGCGGCGACGCGGTCGCGCCGGCCGACCGGCTGCGTTACGCGGTCCCGTTTCGGCACTGCCGCTATTTCGATGCCGATGGCGTCGAACTGCGGGTGGCGCCGGAGCATCGGCGTGAAGCGCAGGAGGTCGGTCTGATCGCCTATCAGCGGTGCGAGACGGTCGAATGCCGCTTCTACGATCGTTTCGGCGAGCCGGTTCCCTACGCGCCCGGCGACATCGAGCGGATCGAAGCGGATCTCCGGGACGGCGTGCTCGCGGTCCGTAGCAGCGAATGCCGGCGCGTGCCCCAGGGCCGCGACACCGGAACCCCGCCGCGCGGCGCCGACGGCGTCGGGGACTGAGGCGCCGCGTCCGGCTCAGTGCCGGAAGTGCCGCATGCCCGTGAGCACCATGGCGAGGCCCTTCTCGTCGGCCGCGGCGATCACCTCCTGGTCGCGCACCGAGCCGCCGGGCTGAATGACGGCGGTGGCGCCGGCTTCGGCGGCGGCGAGGAGACCGTCGGCGAAGGGGAAGAAGGCGTCCGAGGCGACCACCGAGCCTTCCGTCAGCGGCCGGTCGAGACCCGCTGCCTGGGCCGCGTCCATGGCCTTGCGCGCGGCGATCCGGGCGGAGTCGACCCGACTCATCTGTCCGGCGCCGATGCCGACGGTGGCACCGTCCTTCGCATAGACGATGGCGTTCGACTTGACGTGCTTGCAAACCGTGAAGGCGAACAGCATGTCTGCCAGCTCCCGGTCGGAGGGGGCACGCTTGGTCACGACCTTGAGGTCGGCGGCGTTCACCCGGCCCGCGTCCCGACTCTGCAGGAGAAAGCCGCCGGTGACCGAGCGGAAGGTCAGGCCCGGAGCCGCCGGATCCGGCATGCCCCCGGTCAGCAGCACGCGCAGGTTCTTCTTGGTACCAAGGATGCGGCGGGCTGCCGCATCCGCATCGGGGGCGATGACCACCTCGGCGAACAGCTTGCCGATCTCGTCGGCCGTTTCGCCGTCCAGGGTGCGGTTGACGGCGATGATGCCGCCGAAGGCGCTGACCGGGTCGCACCGCAGCGCTCGCCGCCACGCCTCGGTGAGGCTGTCCGCCACCGCGACGCCGCACGGGTTGGCATGCTTGATGATGGCGACCGCCGGGAGCTCGAACTCGGAGACGAGCTCGAAGGCGGCGTCGGTATCGTTGAGATTGTTGTAGCTCAGCTCCTTGCCCTGAATTTGCTCGGCCGTGGCGAGACCGCGTACCGGGTCGGGGCCCAATTGGGGCACCGCATAGAAGGCCGCCGCCTGATGCGGATTCTCGCCGTAGCGCAGACGCTGCCGGCGGGTGCCGCCGATCGTCCAGTGACGCGGGAAGGGCTCGCCGACCTGCCCGGCGAACCAGCCGGATATGGCGGCGTCATAGGCGGCGGTCCGGGCGTAGGCGGCTGCCGCGAGGCGCCGGCGCAGCGTCGCGCTCGTGGCGCCGCCATTCGCCTCCAGCTCGTCTGTGAGCGCCGCATAATCCTCGGGGTCGGTAACGACCGTGACGAACTCGTGATTCTTCGCCGCCGCACGGATCAGCGCCGGGCCGCCGATGTCGATGTTCTCGACGCAGGTCGCGAAATCGGCGCCACCGGTGACGGTCGCCTCGAACGGGTAGAGATTGACCACCAGCAGGTCGATCGGCGCGATGCCGTGCCGTTCCATCGCTGCCGTGTGCTCTGCCAGATCCCGCCGCCCGAGCAGCCCGCCATGGATCTTCGGGTGCAGGGTCTTCACCCGCCCGTCCAGCATCTCGGGAAAACCGGTATGGGCCGATACCTCCTTGACCGCGATGCCCGCCTCCGACAGCGTCCGCGCCGAGCCGCCGGTGGACAGGATTTCCACGTCGCGGGCCGCCAGCGCGCGTCCGAGATCGACGAGGCCCGTCTTGTCCGAAACGGAAATCAGGGCACGGCGGATTGGGACGAGATCGGGCTGGGACATGGCTGGCCTCTTGGAGAACGGTGCGGCCGCATCCATCGCCATGCCGGCGCCGAGGTCAAGCCCGAATCACGGACGGGATGGCCCGCTCCGCCGCAATGGATTGCTCTCCGATCAGCTTATGGCAACCGATGATTGCAGTTCGGGCAGGCGTCAGCGATCCGCTTCGGATCGACTTCGTACCTGTCGGCGGCGGCTGGCTCGGCGTGACCCTATGTCCCGGCAGGAGGCAGCCGGTCGCTTCGACCGGTGCCTGGAATCGGGATCTAGACACCGATCTCAAGGCGATTCGTGCATTCGGCGCGGCAGCGCTCGTCACCTTAATGGAAGGAGCTGAGCTGGAACCGGTCGGCGTCGCAGTCGACCTGCTTCGCAGGCACGCCGCCGACCTGGGTATCGAATGGCACTATCTGCCGATTCCCGACGCCGGCACGCCCGACGAGGCGTTCGAGGCGGCGTGGACCTATGCTGGTGAGCGTCGACCTATGCTGGTACGCGTCTGCACGGATTGCTGCGGCAGGGCCGTGCAATCGTGCTGCACTGCCTGGGCGGCCTCGGCCGCACCGGCACCCTCGCAGCGCGATTGCTGGTCGAGGCCGGGTCCGGCGCGGAGGATGCGATCGCTGCGGTCCGGCGCGCGCGCCCGGGCAGCATCGAGACCGGGGCGCAGGCGGCCAATGTGAAGGCGTTTCCGGGAGTGGCGCGGGTCGAGCGCCGGCACCGGTCCTGGACCTGGTCTCGCGCTGGCGCGGACATGACGAAACGACCGCGGCATTGCGCACGGCGATCCGCACCGCCGGCTTGGGCGCGACCGATCATGAGACCGCCGTCGCCTCGCTGGGAGAGGGCTGGACCGGCGAGGAGGCGCTCGCGATTGCAGCGAACCTGACCGGTGACCCCGCCAGTACGGCCTCGATTGCCGGCCAGATCTAGGGAGCCCGGAGGGGGCTTGCCGACGTGCCGCACGACTGGATTCCGGCCCTGGACCTACTCCAGCCGGCGCCGCGCATGCTGCACGCGGCGCGTCCGGCCCAACGGGAGCCTATTTCTTCGGCAGCGCCTGCAGCGCCCAGCGCACCTGTGCCCCGTCTTCGCCGATCGTGCCCTCGATGATCACCTGCTCGGTTCGGCGCACCACGCCGCGCTCGCCGAGATAGACGCTCTCACCCAGCGATAGCCGGCCGCCGGCTGCGCGCAGCCGCCAGTTGGTGCCGCTCGGCAGGCGGAGCAGCACCGCCGAGCCGTCATGCACCATCAGCGGCTTCACGTCCGGGTGGAGATGGAAGCGCACCGCGAAAGCCCGCCCGGCCCCGCCCTGGAGGCTGTCGGCGCCGCGGAAATCATCACCGGCCGCGGCCAGCCAGAGCCGCCGCGTGTGGGTGACGCCGAACGCTTCGTGATAGCCGTCGTGGCTCGCCTCGACCCAGACATTGCCGGCATCGGCGTGCCGTGTGGCGGAGACCGCTTGCGGTCGCCGGCCGAAGCGGCCGTCAGGAAGAACCTCGGACGAGTTGGTGTCGGCCACCGTTACCGTCGAATGCGCGGCGGTCGAGCGCTGCACCTGCCGCCACGCCGCCCGGCCGCCGGCATGCGCGCCGCAGTTCACGATCAGCCGTTCCTTGCCGACGCTCATCTCGAAGGCGAGCGTGCCGGCATGGGCATGGGTATCGAGGCCGCGAGGTGCCGGCGTTCCGACATCGACCAGCACCAAGGTGCGGTTGGCCAGCATCCGTTCGAAGCCGAGCGCCGGCGCGGTCGGCGGCGGCCGCCCCTTCGCGTCCGCCTGCGTCAGGGCCAGGTCGATGGCCCAGGCTTCCTCCTCGTTGCTGTCGTTGAACAATGCGAGCCGGCCGTCGCCATGGCGGAAAAAGCGCAGCATCGGCGCCATCCGCTCGATCGAGTTCACCAGAATCTCGGGCGGCTCCAATTGTGCCGCCTGGAGCAAGGTCCTGATTTCGACCAGCCTGCGGAATACCTCCAGATGTACGGACGGACTCCGCTCGCAATGGCCGCCGTCCTCGAGGATCTGGTCGGGCAACTCGCGCTCCAGGAGGCGCATTCCCAGCTCGATCCGGCGGCCGCCGTCGGGCAGAGCGGCACCGGCGACGAGCAGGCCGTGGATTGCGGCAATCCGTCCCGCCCCCGGCTGCGCCCACCGTACCGTCCGCGTCAGATGGCGCGCCTGCCGCGCAATGCTTTGCCGCAATTCCGCCCGGAAGAAATCGTCGGCGCTGGCCGCATAGAAATCGTGATTTCCGAGCCAGGAGACCAGCCGTGCCCCAAGCACGTCCGGCCGCCAGGCGATCTCGCTCCAATTCTCATGCTCCAGGATCCAGGTCGCGACCAGCTCGCGCGCCTGCCGCCGCGCTTCGTCGCCGCCGAGCGCCCGCAGATCGCGGAGCCAGCGGAAGCCGTGCAGCCATGCCTGCCGCGCCGGCTCTCCGGTACCGCGGGCGAAGCGCATCGACTCCAGGATCTCGGCCTCCAGCCGCCGTAGCTCTTCGCCATGCGCCGATTCGCCCGGCCAGGGATCTCTCGGGATCCTCCGGAACTCCCGGGGCACGGGTCCCATGAGGGTCAGCCGGTAGATCGGACTGGCGAGGAATGCGCGCCGCAAGGCGCCGAACGGCGACGATCCGGCCGCGCCCCGTGACTCCATCCGCCGAGCCTGCCGGGCCCGCGGCTCGTCGTCGGTCACCTCCGGCGCCGCCCGATCGGCCATCGCCGTGGCGCTCATGATGCTGCCTCGCGCAGGCGGCGGATGTTCTCGGCATAAGCCGATGGTCCGCCGGTGAAGACGGCGGTGCCGGCGACCAATAGGTCGGCGCCCGCCTGTCGCGCGCGTGCGGCCGTCTCCGCATTGATCCCGCCATCGACCTCGAGCGCGATGGCGCGCCCGCTTGCATCGATCCGCCGCCGCACCGCTGCGATCTTCTCGAGCTGCGACGCGATGAAGCTCTGTCCGCCGAAGCCGGGATTCACGGTCATCACCAGTACCAGATCGAGCGCGTCTAGCAGATTGTCGATCGCCTCGACCGGCGTGCCCGGGTTCAGCGCGGCGCCGGCCTTCTTGCCGAGCGAGCGGATGAGTTGGACCGTGCGGTGCACATGCGGTCCCGCTTCCGGATGCACGGTGATGATATCGGCGCCCGCCTCCGCGAACGCCGGGACGTAAGGATCGGCCGGGGCGATCATGAGATGGACGTCGAACGGGATCTCGGTGCAGGGGCGCAACGCCTTCACGACCGCCGGTCCGATGGTCAGGTTCGGCACGAAATGGCCGTCCATCACGTCCACATGGACGAAGTCGGCGCCGGCCGCGGCGATCGCGCGAACCTCGGCACCCAGCGCCGAGAAATCGGCGGAAAGGATCGAGGGAGCGATACGGACGGTCCGGTGCATGGACTGGTAGGTACCAGCTTGGCCGGAGCCTCGCAAGCCGGCGCCGACCGGCCGGCACCTGTCGGCTCGGGCTCCTGTGGACTTCCGCCGAGGTCAGCCGGTCCGGATCAGCCGGCTCGCGTAGAACCCGTCCATCCCGCCGCGCTCGGCGAGATGGCAGGGCAGGGTCCGCAAATCTCCCTCGACCGTGATGATCGCCGCGAGACCGCCCACCTCGTCGGGCCGGATCGGATCGCGCCGCATCGGCGCGCCGGCGGCCAGCAGGGCGGCGATCCGTTCCGGGCCCTCCTCGGGTTGCAGCGAGCAACAGGCATAGACAAGTCGGCCGCCCGGCGCGGTCATCGCCAGCGCAGCCGCGAGCAGCCGGTCTTGCACGGCGGTCAGGCGCGCGACGTCGCGGGGTGTCTTCAGCCACGGCACGTCCGGGTGTCGGCGGATCGTGCCGGTGGCGGAGCAGGGGGCGTCGAGCAGCACCGCCTCGGCCGGCGCCTCCGGCCGCCAAGCGGCGGCGTCGGCGGTCACGCACTCCGCCGCGAGCCCGGTGCGCACGAGATTTTCCTGAAGCAGCCGCATCCGCTTCGCCGAAATATCGACGGCCGTGACGCGGGCGCCGGCAGCAGCGAGCTGGAGGGTTTTGCCGCCCGGTGCGGCGGCAAGATCGATCACCCGCTGGCCGGCGACATTGCCGAGCAGACGCGCCGGCAGCGCTGCTGCGGCGTCTTGCACCCACCAGGCCCCTTCGGCGAAGCCCGGCAATTCGGCGATTGCGCCGCCCGTCGCTCGCCGCAGCGTACCGGTCGGTAGCCGTTCGGCACCGAGAGCGGCGGCCCAGGCCTCCGCCCCCGGGTAGCGGGGATCGATGTCGGCGGCCATG
>CAZVAR010000123.1:10606-11546 GCA_964625225.1 uncultured Alphaproteobacteria bacterium
GGTTCCGGACCGTCAGATCGAGCGGAGGTTCGACCATGTGTGCGGCGGCGATCGCCCGAGCCGTCGCCTCTCCATAGGCCGCTGTCCAGCTCTCCCAGAGCCAGGGCGGCGTGTTCAATCGCGCCGCGTCCTGTTCGGCCGCGAGCGCCTCACCCTCGCGGCCGAGGCGCCGCAGGACCGCGTTGATCAGCTTGCGATAGGCGCTCTGTCCGCGCCGGTCGGCCAGAGCAACCGCCGTGTCGACGGCGGCATGGGGGGGCACCGCGCCGAACAGGAGCTGCGCCGCGCCGAGGCGCATCAGATCGTGCGCCGTAGCTGCCGAAGCCGGCAGCGGTCTTTCGAGAAATCCGTCGATCAGCGCGTCGATCTGGCCCAATCGACGCAGCGTGATGGCGATGATCCGCCGCACCAGAGCACGGTCGCGTGGCTCGAGCTGGCGAAGTGCGGCCGAGGTGAGGGCTTCGTCCAGCGCTTGGCGACGGCGGAGGACCGCCTGCAGCAGCTCCAGCGCGACGGCGCGCGCGGCGAGGCCGGGTGGCACCGCTCCCGCCTCGGTCGAGGGGCGGGGTCTCCGGGAGCCGAGGCGCTGCTGTCGCAAGCTGCGGGCTCAGCCCCAGGGGCCGCGCGATGTTCCGCCACGCTGCGCCGCCAGCTCGCGCAGGCGCGCGATACGGTTGGCGGTAGACGGGTGCGTGGAGAACAGATTGTCCATCGATTCGCCGTGCAGCGGATTGATGATGAACATCTGCGCCGTGGCGGGGTTGCGCTCGGCCGCGGGGTTGGGCACGCTGCTCGCCACTTGCTCGAGCCGGGCCAGCGCCGAGGCGAGCCACATCGGCTGGCCGCAGATCTCGGCACCGAGCCTGTCCGCCTCGTATTCGCGGGTGCGGCTGATCGCCATCTGCACCAGCGCCGCCGCCAGCGGCGCCACGATCATGGC
>CAZVAR010000124.1:0-11387 GCA_964625225.1 uncultured Alphaproteobacteria bacterium
CAAAATAAAACCGGGCACGCGGTCGAACAGGATCGCTCCGATATCCTGAGGCAGCGGCTGGCTTGGTTCCACAGGCCGCTCGACCGCGATCCTGAATGCCTCGGCTGGACTCGAGGCAAAGTCGTGCAAGGTGACGGAACGAACCGTCTTCGGGCCGCGGATCCCGACCGGCAGGCTCGTCAGCCTCTTCCGCCCCACCGAATGCGCCAATGACTCAGGGCGTGCGGCCATGAGTCGGACTGAGCGGGATCTGGTCTCGAATAGGCCGGTGTTCAGCCGATCCGTGCCCCTGCGCCCCGCGGTAGTGCGTCCTGGCACCGACCGATCAAGAGCGGGATCCGTCCAGTGCCACCCGGACAGCACTCGGATCGACGCACCGTGCGTTCAGCAACCGGCCGCCGCAGTGACACCGCCAAACCCACGGCTTCAGCGGCACCGCGAGGCGTGCGGGCGCTGCCCCGTTCTTTCGCAGTGTCCGCTGCGAATCTTGAATTATTTCCTATAATGTGCCATCATCACGGTGTCCCTACGGTCGACCGCCCGAGGAGTCCGGCGCATGCCCGCGTCCCGTACCACCGCAACTCCCGGACCGGCTGCGGCAAACGTCAGCCCCGCCGGTCGACTTTCGCTGTCGAATGTTGTCGTTTGTGAACGTTTTCCGATTTCACCGGCGCGGCCGCCGGCCGGCAGCACCCGGTGGCCGCGGAATCGCATTCGGGGAGGGCGGTCCGCGGTTTCCGTGGGCCGCGGTGGATCCTCGTGGAGCCCCCGGGATGCGCTCGGACTTTTTCGGTGATCCCCGAAAGATCCACAGAAACGCCCGGCCGCAGCCGGCGACGGGCGGGTTTCGGGGCGTTCCGCGCGGTGGCGGCCTCGCCGCGCGCCGGGACCGGCCTATCTCTACAGGCGCCCGGGGGTGCGTGGCTCGGGACCTGCCCGGGAACTCCCGGGGGCGCGACCCGGACGCGGGTCGGCGACGGCGAGGGGTACCGTCATGGAGATTGAGGCAGCGGCGATGCGGGATGGGGCCGGCGGCCCCGTTCTCGCGCTCGACGAGATCATTCTCGATCTGCTGCCGGCCGCGGTCTATGTCTGCGACGCCGAGGGCCGCATCGTCCGCTACAACCGGAGGGCCGCGGAGCTCTGGGGCCGCACGCCGGAGCCGGGCGACCCGGGCGAGCGCTTCTGTGGCTCGCGCCGGCTGTTCTGGCCGGACGGCCGGCCGCTGCCGCATGCCGAGACCCCGATGGCCGAGGCGCTGCGGACCGGCAGGCCGGTGCAGAACCTCGAAGTCGAGATGGAGCAGCCGAACGGCAGGCGCCTCCAGGTGCTCGTCAGCATCGCCGCGATCCGGGGCGACGACGGCCGGATCACGGGGGCGGTCAACTGCTTCCAGGACGTGACCGACCGGAAGCGCGACCGGGACGCGCTGCAGGCGAGCGAGCTGCGGCTGCGCGCCATTCTGGAGGGGCTTCCCGCCGCCATCTACACGACCGACGCGGCCGGCCGCATCACCTTCTACAATGACGCGGCCGCCGCGCTCTGGGGCTATCCGCCAACGCTGGGCGAGACGGTATGGTGCGGGTCCTGGCGGCTGTACCGGCCCGACGGGCGGCCGCTGCCGCACCACGAATGCCCGATGGCGGTCGCCATCAGGGAAGGGCGGGCGGTCAGGGGCGAGGAGATCGTGGCCGAGCGCCCCGACGGATCGCGCGTGGCGGTCGCCGCCTATCCGACCCCGCTGCGCGACCCGGACGGCACGCTGATCGGCGCCGTCAACATGCTGGTGGACATCACCCGCCACAAGCAGGCGGAGACGCGCCAGGCCCTGCTGATCAACGAGCTAAACCACCGCGTCAAGAACACGCTCGCCACGGTCCAGTCGATCGCGACCCACAGCCTGCGGACCGCGGCGTCGGCGAAGAGCTTCCGCGATACCTTCGGCGCCCGCCTGATGGCGCTGAGCCGGGCGCACGACCTCCTGACGCGCCGCGGCTGGGAGGGGGCGTCGCTGCACTCGGTGCTGTCGCAGGAGCTGGCGCCGCACCGGTCGGGCGAGGCGGACCGGATCACGCTGAGCGGCCCCGAGGTCGAGCTGGGGCGCCGCGCGGCGCTGACCCTCGCCATGGCCGTCCACGAGCTGGCGACCAACGCCGCGAAGTACGGCGCGCTGTCGCGCAACGCCGGCCGGCTGGCGATCGAATGGGCCGTCGAGCGCGACGGCGGCGGCGCGGGCCCTCGGCTCGACCTGGCATGGGTCGAGCGGGACGGGCCGCCGGTTGCGGCGCCGACGCGGCGCGGCTTCGGCTCCCGCCTCGTCGAGCGCAGCATCGAGGGCGATCTCGGCGGTGAGGTGGATCTGAATTTCGCGCGCGAAGGCCTGCGCTGCCGGATCCGCATTCCCCTGGACGTCGCACGCGGCACCGATGCGGCGTGAGCGGAGGCAGAGCGGGGCGGATGGCCGGTGCCGCGTGCTGGTGGTCGAGGACGAGGCGCTGATCGCGCTCCTTCTGGAGGATATGCTGGAGGAGCTCGGCTGCCACCTGGTCGGCATCGCCGCGTCCGTTGGCGAGGGACTCGCGCTCGCGGCGTCGGCCGTGGCGGACGTCGCGGTCCTGGACGTCAACGTCGGCGGAACGGACGTCTACCCCGTCGCGGAACGGCTCGCGGCTCGGGGGATCCCCTTCGTCTTCTCCACCGGATACGGGGCCGAGGGCCTGCCGGAGCGCTGGCGCGGCCGGCCGGTCGTCGGCAAGCCGTTCATGCTGGACGACCTGCGACGCGCCCTGCGGGCGGCGCTCGCGCCGGGCTAGCGCCGTGGCACGGACCGCGGTTTGACGAGCGGGGCTGTGGGGGCGTCGCGGGCGGTCCGGCCGGTCAGGCGCGGGCTGCCGGGGCCGGTCAGGCCTTCGGCTCCGGCTCGCCGGTCGTCTCGCCCGAAGCGGTCGTGCCGTCGGTGCCGCTGAAGCCGTGGCCGAGCGCCCAGATGGCGGCCTGGGTCCGGTTCTCCGCGCCGATCTTCCGCAGGAGCTGGCGGACATGCACCTTGACCGTCCCCTCCTGGAGGCCGAGGCGGCGGGCGATGCTCTTGTTCGGCAGCCCGCGCACCAGGCATTGGAGGATCTCGACGTCGCGGGCGGAAAGCCGTTCGCCGGCCGGGATGCCCCGCGGCGTCACCGCCGCGCCGCGGTCGTCGCGGTTCATGATCTCGGCGGCGAGCCGGGTCGGCAGCACCGTCTCGTCGAGCATGACCAGGCTGATCGCGTGCAGCAGCGCCTCGGTCGAGACGTTGCGCAGCAGCGCCGCGCGCACCCCAAGCTCGAGCGCCCGGGCGAGCTGGTCCGGGGTCAGGTCGGCGACCAGCAGCACCAGGCGCAGCTCCGGATGGAGCTGCAGCAGTTCCCGGATGGCGGCCGTGGCCTGGGAGTCGGGTTCGGGGAAGTCCAGCAGGATCACCAGCCGCGGCGGCTCCTCGCGCGAGGCCTGGAGCCGCCGGAGCAGCGCCGCCGGCCCGTCCGCACCCTCCAGCACCGGCAGGCCGTGGCTTTGGAGGAGCTGTCGAAGCCCTTCGGCGACGAGGGCCTCGCCGCCGACGATCACAATGCTGGGCGTTGGCTCGGTCATCGCGGTCGTTCTCCGGGCCCGCACCTTGATGGCCGGTTCCATCAGCGTGGCCATTGCGCACCCCCGGCGGCGCGTGGCCGGCCGCCGATGCCGGAATTCGGAGCGTCGGCCCTGCTCGAGCCGGCCCGCTGGGCGATCGATGGCTTGGTGGCGATCACCTGTCCCCCCTTGGCTACGTGCCGGGCGGTGCGGCGGCACCCAAGACCGCGTCCCGCTGGCTGCCTCGAGCTGTGACGGTGCCGGTGTTCCGGGCTGCCGTTAAATTCTTGATCAAATGTTAAGCAAAGTCTTAACGAAACGAGCATCAAGGCAAAAGGCGCATTAGAGGGAGACGGTACTATCAGACGATAGCCCCCGTGGCTCTGCAAGTATCAATTCGACGGAACTGCCCATCCGTTTTCGCCCCTGGGGGATCGGATGGATGCAACTTCGGATGCGCCGGCTATCGCCTATCCGTACTTGCTTGTATGGCGGGACGCCTGGAAACTCCGAAATCCGACGCGAGCGGCCGCAAGCGGCCATGCCGGCGACCCGAGCGGGAGCCGCGCCGCCGGGAGCAGCCGTCGCGGCGGGCCAGCCGCCCGTCGATCCGGAGGGAGAGTGGCGAAAGAGGGGCCATGCCGCATCGCGATCGCCATCCGGGACCGCGACCTGGCGCGTCGCGTGTGGGATGCGATCGAGACCGAGCCGACGCTGGCGGTCGCGGCGGTCGCCGGCGATGCGGCTTCGATGCGGCGGATGGCCCGGACCCAACCGATTCATCTGGCCATGGTCGACGCGCAGGTTGCCCGCGGCTTCGAGGATCGCGCCGCACGGTCCGATGAGCGGGGGCGGCAGCCGGTCCTGATCCTCGCCGCCACGACCGAGCGGCTGCTTCAGGCGATCCCCGCGCTTGCCGTCTGCGACGGCCTGCTGCTGGCGGACCGCAACCTCGATCTGCTGGTGCCGATCCTCCAGCTCGGCAAGCAGGGACTCTGCGCCGTCCCGAACGACGTGGCGCCGCTGCTGCTTGGGGACCGCCTGCGGCAGCGGCATATCGCCGATCTCACCCCGCGCGAGCGCGAGGTCATGGACCGGCTCGCCGTTGGCCAGACCAACCGCCAGATCAGCGATGCGATGGGTGTGCCCGAGACGTTGGTCAAGGCGATTCTGCGCAGCATCATGCTCAAGCTCAGCTTCCGCAATCGCACCCAGGCGGCCGTGTTCGCTGCCCGGTTCCTCGCAGGCCGTCACTCGGACTCACCCGACCGCTGACGCCGGCCGCGTCGCGCGCCTGCCGAGGCGACCGCACCACGCCGGCCGAATGGATCACCCGCAGAGATATGGTCGAATAGCGATGCCGCGCGCCGGGCTATTTGCCGCGCTTTGGTTGGCGGCAATGCCGCTCGGGAGCGTTGTCATGCCTTTAGGAACCACCCGAAACCGGCGCTGCGATCCGTTGCACTGCAATTTTGGCTTCGGCAGGAATGCCCGGCGTGGTAGTCTCGCTCAAAAGGCCGGACAATGAACCGGCTCTATTTGCGGTGGGTTCGCGACCGGAAGGGGGTAGCAGAGGCCAGCAGCGCCGGGCTCTACCATTTGAGAATCGCCGAATTGGGGTTTGAGGGAGGCCAGCATGAGTACAGCGGAGCTTACTGTGTGGCTGGTCGGCGGCGATCGCCTGATCAGGGAGTGCTTTCGCCAACTCCTCGCCGCGCACGTCGAGATCGTTGCGGCGGAAGCGACTGTGGATCCCCTCCTGGCACGTATGGCCGGCGATGAAGCGCCCCGGTGCATCATCTGCCTCGAGGCCGGAGGCGACCCCGTCGCATTCGTCGAATCGCTGCGGCGGATCCGGTCCCGGTGGGCGGCCACCCGCATTGTCGTGCTGATGCGGGGCAACGATCTGTCGGGCGACATGGTACGCAGTCTGAATACCCTGGTCGACGGCTGCTTCTGTTCGGACATGGGACTCGACGCGCTGGTGCATGCCCTGAAGGCGGTGATGTTGGGCGACCGGCTGTGGAGCAGCCGACTGGTCCAGGCGGCGTTCGGAGAGCCGGGGGCACGGGCCGAAGCCGAGAGCCGCATACTGCCGTTGCCGGCCAACCTCACCGGGCGGCAGCAGCAGATCCTCGGCCTTCTGGTCGAGGGCTGCTCCAACAAGGAGATCGCGCGGCGTTGCGATCTCAGCGAGGCGACCGTCAAGGTCCAGGTCCGCGCGATCCTGCGGCGGCTGGGCGTGGACAACCGGACCCAGGCGGCGGTCTGGGCGCGTCGGTTCCGCCTGCCGGAGCCGCAACCGCGGGCCGGGCGGCCGACCGGCCGTCCGGTGGCAGGCTCCAATGGCGGCGATTTCGGGGACCTCCACCCCGGCGGCGCCGCGCCGATGCAGTTCCCGATTTCCTAGCGACCGACGCAGCCGCGCGGTGCGCACTGCGGTACCCCTCGAACGCCACCGCCCGACCCAGCTACGCGGACGCGCCCGCCTCCGCGCGGTTTTGTCCCTCGTTCGTCAACCGCCGTTCTCTTGGAATCGGATGATGCGGCGGAAATTCCGTCCGGTCATCACATATGACGTGGACCGATCGTCAGCTGCGTGCAAATATAAATGAAGAAATTTTGGCGTATAAGCGCCACCGCCCTTGCGGAGATAAGAAGCGGAAGGGGGCGCCCTCGTCAAAATGAAGGGCGACGGCAACAATCGATCTGATCTCGAAGGGGACATGCAACGTCTGCGTGTTGCCTTAAAGAACTCTCGCATCATCGTCTATAATTGCGACGCTGCGCTTCGGTACACCTGGATCGCAAATCCGTCCCACGGATTCGGCACTCTCGATGTGATCGGACGGCGCGACGACGAATTGCTGCCTCCCGAGGCGGTCGCCGATCTGAGTGCGTTCAAACAACAGGTCCTGGAGACCGGCTGCGCCGCGTCCCGAGAGATCGCGATCCCGCTCGCCGGCGAAACACGGTTCTACGACGTTACGGCAGAGCCGATGCGGGGCGCTGATGGCGAGATCGCTGGACTGACCGTCGCCGTCTTGGACACGACCGCACAGCGTCAGGCGGAAGCGTCGCTCCGCCGCAGCGAAGAACGCTTCCGCCTTCTCTTCGAGCACGCGCCCACCGGCATCGCCCTGATCGGGCCGGACGAGCGGATCGTCGACGCGAACCGGGCACTCTGCACGACCATGGGATACGAGCGGGAGGAAATTCTCGGCAGTTGCGCGGATAGAATGACCCATCCGGACGACCGGGCCGCCGAGCACGAGTCGCTGGGCCGACTTCGGAGGGGGGTCGCCTCCAGCTACAATCTCGAGAAGCGTTGCGTCCGCAAGGATGGCAAGACGATCTGGGTTCGCGAGACCACGTCGCTCGCCGAAGCGAGCGAAAGCGGGAGCTGCCGGATCACCGTTCTCGTGGACATCACGGAGCAGCGTGTCGCGCAAACGGCGCTGCAGGCCACCGAGCGGCGGCTGCGGCGCAAGGCGGCGGAAATCGAGGCGCTCTATCAGGCCGCGCCGATCGGGTTGGCGGTGGTCGACCGCGAGCACCGGCTGATCCGGCTCAATCACGCCTTGGCGGCGATCAACGGCCGCGCCGTCGAGGAGAGCCTCGGCCGCTACGGCTGGGATGTCGGACCGGGCGCCGCGGAACAGGTCCGACCGCTGATCCAGCATGTCCTCGACACCGGCGAAGCCGTTCGGGATGCAGAGCTCCGCAGCATCGACGGCACGGGCACGGAGCGGCATTGGCTAGCGAGCTACGTACCGCTGTATGGTCCTTGCGGCGCCGTCGATGCGGTGGCGTGCATGGTCCAGGACATCACCGACCGCAAGCGCACCGAGCGGGACCAGGAAGCCCTGATCGCGCAGAAGGAACTGCTGCTGCGGGAACTCAACCACCGGATCAAGAACAACCTGCAGACTGTGTCCAGCTTGCTCCGCCTGCAGGCCCATGCGATGCGGGACGGCGAGGGACGGCGCGGGCTGGAGCAGGCGTGCCAACGCGTTGCCGCGATCCATGGCCTTTATGCCCGGCTCGACCAGAGCGCGTCCGGCAGCGTCGATTTCGGGGACTATCTGGAGTCCCTTTGCGGTCGACTACGCGACACGCTGATCGGTCCCGGTCGGCGCATCGGGCTTACGGTCAGCGCCGACCGCGTGCCGATGTCTATCGACCGCGCGGTGCCGCTCGGCCTCATCGTCAATGAGCTGGTTACCAACGCCCTGAAGCATGCGTTTCCGGATGGTGGCGAGGGCCGGGTCACCGTCGCCTTCGAGGTCGATCGTAACCGGTACGTTTTGTCGGTCAGCGACGACGGCCGTGGACTCCCGCCCGACAGCGAGAATGGCTTGGGTCTGGGACTGATCCGCGGGTTGGTGGCGCAACTCGACGGGGCGCTCGAGTTCGTGCCGAGCCCCGGCGTCTGCGTCAAAGTGACGATCGGGGCTTGATCCCACAGCCGGATCCGCGACCTGGATGGGGCTCGCGCAACGCGCTGCAGCGTGTACAATCGACCCCCGTTCTCGGGTAGCCGGACGTGGCCGCCGCGAGCCGTAAAAGCAGATCGCGTTGGAGGGAAAGCCAGTGAGCAGTAAGGATCGGGTCGTTCAGACTGTACGCGGGGTCAAAATCCGCCGCCGGGATATCGTCAAGGCCGGATTGGCCGGCGTTCCGCTTGCTGCCGTTGCCGGACTGCCGCGCCAGAGTCAGGCGCAGCGCGCCGAGTTCCGGTTCCGGATGCAGTCATTCCTCGGTCCCGGCACAATCGAATGGGAACAGCTCGTGCCGCGCTTCATCAAGCGCGTCAAGGACATGTCGAACGGCCGTATCCAGATCACTGCCTTTCCACCGGGCGCGCTGGTGCCGACCTTCGATATGCTCGACGCGGTCGGCAAGCGGGTGGTCGATATCGGCTACGGTGCACAGGTCTACTGGCGCGGCAAGTATCCCTTCACCTTGTGGACCTGGGGCGTCCCGTTCGCCTTCAAGGTGCTCGATCACTACGACTATCTCTGGCAGGAGACGGAACTACTCGAAGTCGTGCGCGATGCTTTCAAGTCGAGCAATGTCTTCTTCTTAGGTCCTATTTATTCCGATGAGTGGGGCGCGACCATGTCGCGCGACGAGTTGAAGCGCTTGTCGGACTTCCAGGGGGTCAAGATCCGCAGCTTCGGCCTCGGGGCCGAGATCTGGAAGGCACACGGTGCGAGCATCGTCACCATCCCCGGCGAGGAACAGTACACTGCGCTGTCCACCGGCGTGATCGACGCCTCCAACTGGGGCTCGCCCTACGGATTTGTAGCCCAGAAGCTTCAGGAGGTGGCGAAGTTCTATCTCGGTCCCTCGCTGATCGCGTTCGACATGGAAGACATGTTCATGAACATGAACGCGTTCAACGACCTGCCGAAGGACCTCCAAGAGGTGATGACCCTGGCCACCCGCATCTTCGCCCTGGAGCGGGCCTCGACTTCGACCTATGCCAGCGCCCAGGCGATCGGGACCATGAAGGCCGCGGGGGTGAAGTTCAATTCCCTGCCGCCGGAGGACCTCGCCACGGCGAAGAAGATCTCGGACGAAGCGCTGCAGCGAATGGCGGGCGACGACGAGTTCACGAAGAAGGTCCTGAAGATCATCTTCGACACCCGCGACACGTTCGCCGCCCGGCCGGAGAACATCTGAACTCGGCGCTGCGTGATTCGGATGCGCCGCCCCTCGGATGGCCGCCCCTCGCTTCTGCTGCGGGCGGTTCGTCCGGGTGAGGCGGCGTTACCGGCGCTGACATAGGAGGGGTCTTTCCCGGCGGGTGCCGGGCAGGCCTCTCCGAGGAGAAGTGTCGCCGCACCGAGCGCGACTGGACTGCACCGCGGCCAGCCGACGCTCCAACCCCTCTCATTCTACCTTCATGGAGAGGTGCTCCGTGCCCGTTCTCCGCGCGCTGGTCCGGTTCGTGGATGCCCTTAACGAAGGGGTAGGCCGGATCGTCAGCGTTGTTCTGCTCCTCTTGATCGCCCTCGTCGTTGGCGAGGTAGTGATGCGCTACGGTTTGCGCGCACCCACGACCTGGGGCACCGAGACGATCAGCTTCCTGTTCGCCGGCTACATTCTGTTGGGCGGCGGCTATACGTTGCTGCACCGCGACCACGTCAATATGGACATCGTCTATGCGCGCTTCTCGCCGCGCGCCCGGGCGGTGGCGGACGTCCTGACCGCGGCTTTCGTCTTCATATATTGCTGGCTGCTGCTGCGCGAAGGCACCCTGATGGCGATCGATGCGTTGGAGACCGGCCGGCGCACCGGCACGGACTGGAATCCGCCGCTCTTCCCCGTAATGGTGTCACTCCCGATCGGCGCGGCGTTGCTGCTCCTGCAGGCTGCGGCCAAGTTCGTTCGCGACCTGACCTTCGCGGTGACCGGTCGGGAGCTGGCCTGATGAGCATCGAGCTGATCACCGTCCTGCTGTTCGGGTCATTTCTGCTGCTGCTGGTCCTGGGCCTGCCGCTGGTGTTTGCCCTGGGCGGCGCCGCCGTTGTCGGGACCTACTTTCTCTGGGGCCCTGAAGCCCTGTACATGGTCGGCATCCGCACTTTCAGCTCGGCTACGAGCTTCGTCCTGCTGGCCATTCCCATGTTCATTTTCATGGGAAGCATGCTGGAGAAATCCGGCATTGCGAGCGATCTCTATGTGATGATGTACAAGCTGATGGGCGCGGTGAACGGCGGCCTTGCCGCCGGGACCGTGTTCGTCTGTGCCATCTTCGCCGCACTGGTCGGGATCAGCGGTGCCGCCACCGTGACGATGGCCCTGGTGGCACTGCCCTCGATGCTCGCACATGGCTATGACAAGCGCCTGAGCATCGGCTGCATCGCCGGCGGCGGCGCATTGGGGGTGCTGATTCCCCCGAGCGTGCTGATGATCGTGCTGGGGCTCTACACCAACACGTCGGTCGGCATGCTCTTCCTGGGCGGTATTCCCGCCGGATTTCTGATCGTCGCCCTGTTCGTCGCCTACATCCTGATCGTCTGCGGGATGCGGCCGCAGCTCGGGCCGGCGCTGCCGCCGGACAAGCGCGCCGACTGGCGTGAGAAGCTGCTGGCATTGCGTGCGGTGATCCTGCCGGTCGGGTTGATCGCCGGTATCCTGGGTAGCATCGTGGCCGGTGCGGCGACCCCCAGCGAAGCCGCCGGCATCGGCGCGCTGGGCAGCATTCTCTGCGCCGCCATCTACCGCAAGCTGACCTGGCAGGCGGTCATGGACTCCTGCACCATCACTCTGCGGCTGAGCTGTATGGTGATGTGGATCGTGTTCGCCGCCTCCATCTTCACGGCCCTCTACTCTGCGATCGGCGCCGAGGATCTGGTCAGGGACGCGCTGTCGCTGCTCCCCGGGGGGCGTTGGGGCATGGTGGTCGGGATGCAGGTTATCTGGCTGATCATGGGCGCCTTTCTGGACCCCATCGGGATCATGATCCTGACCACGCCGCTGTTCTTTCCGATCGTGGTGTCGCTCGGGTTCGACCCGGTCTGGTTCGGCATCCTGTTCGTCGTCAATATGGAGATGGCGTTCCTGACGCCGCCGTTCGGGTTCAATCTCTTCTACATCCGCGGCGTCGCCCCGCCGGAGGTGACGATGGGCGATATCTATCGTTCGGTCGCGCCGTTCGTCATTCTACAGGCGTTGGCGCTCGGGATTATCATGGCATTCCCGGAACTGGTGCTCTGGCTGCCGAACGCGCTGCTGCGCTGAGATCGGGCGCCCGATATACGGGTGGACGGAGC
>CAZVAR010000125.1:0-11293 GCA_964625225.1 uncultured Alphaproteobacteria bacterium
GCGCTCGAATACGACCAGACGGATCGAGTTGGAGCCGATATCGATGATGCCGATACGCCCGCCGGGCACGGATGACCGCTGGCTGCCTGCCATCAAAACGGCTCAGGGATTGCTGAGCACCAGGCGCGGCGCCGGACCTTCGCGCTCGAGCGCGCTGCCGCGGCCGGAGAGGCTGGGGTTGGTCATGAACCACTGATGCGCGCTGAAGGCATTCGGCCCGGCGTCCACGCGGCGGTAGGTGCCGTCCGGCTGGAGATACCAGCTCTGCGCTTCGTCCTTCAGGTTGGCGATCATGATCTGGTCGAGGATCTGCTGATGGACGGTCGGATTCTCGATCGGCACCAGGGCCTCCAGCCTCCGGTGCAGATTGCGGGGCATCCAGTCGGCCGAGGAAATGAACAGCTTCGCCTCGCGCGACGGCAGCCCGTGGCCAGCGCCGAAGGCTACGATGCGCGCGTGTTCGAGGAAGCGGCCGACGATGCTCTTGACCCGGATGTTCTCCGAAAGGCCGGCGATGCCCGGCCTCAGGCAGCAGATTCCACGGACGATCAGGTCGATCTGCACGCCGGCCTGCGAGGCGCGGTAGAGGGCCTCGATCACCTCCGTGTCGACGATCGCGTTCAGCTTCGCCCAGATCTGTGCCGGCCGGCCGGCCTGCGCGTGCGCGATCTCCTCCTCGATCAACTGCAGCAGCAGAGGCTTCAGGGTGAGCGGCGAAATCGCGATCTTCTCCAGCATCTCCGGCTTCGCATAGCCCGTCATGTAGTTGAACAGACGGGCGGTGTCGCGGCAAAGGGCCGGGTCACAGGTGAAGAAGGAAAGATCGGTGTAAACCTTCGCCGTGACCGGATGGTAGTTGCCCGTCCCGTAATGGGCATAGCTGCGCACGCCGGTCGGCTCGCGGCGCACCACCAGCGACACTTTGGCGTGGATCTTCAGGTCGATGAAGCCGAAGACCACCTGCGCGCCGGCCCGTTCCAGATCGCGCGCCCAGCGAATGTTGGCCTCTTCGTCGAAGCGCGCCTTGAGCTCGACCATCGCCGTGACCGACTTGCCCGACTCGGCCGCCGCGATCAGCGCCTTGACGATCGGCGAGTCGTTGCTGGTGCGATAGAGCGTCTGCTTGATCGCCAGCACGTGCGGGTCCTGGGCCGCCTGGTTCAGGAACTGCACGACCGCGTCGAAGCTCTCATAGGGATGGTGGACGACGAAATCCTTCGCCCGGATCGCCGCGAAGCAGTCGCCGCCATAATCGCGGATGCGCTCGGGGAAGCGCGCCTTGTAGGGCGGAAACAGCAGGTCCGGCCGCTCATCGGTGATGATCTTGGAGGTGTCTGACAGCCCGACGATCTCATCCAGCACGAAGACGTGCGCATCGTGCGCGTCGAGCGCCCGCGCAACGTAACGGAACAGGCTTTCCGGCATGCCGGCATTGACGGTCAGCCGGACGACGTGGCCGCGTCGCCGGCGCTTCAGCACAGTCTCGAAGAGACGGACGAGGTCCTCCGCCTCCTCGTCGATCTCGATCTCGCTGTCGCGGATCACGCCGAAATATCCGCGCCCGACCACCTCGAAGCCCGGGAAAAAGCGGTCGATGCACGTACCGAGCAGCTCCTCCAGGGCGATCATACGGATCGCCTCGCCCGGCAGGCGGATGAACCGGTCCACCGTCAACGGGATCGGCAGCAGCGCATCCATCGCCTTGCCGTCCTCCGCGCGGCGGAGCTGGAGGGCGAGACAGAAGCCCTTGTTCGGGATGAACGGAAACGGGTGCGCCGGGTCGATCGCCAGCGGCGTGAGAACCGGGAAGATCTCCTCCATCAGGCGCGTGCGCAGCCACTCGCGCTCTTCCCCGGTCAATTCGTCGGGCCCGACGATGGCGACACCAGCACCGCGCAGGTCCTGCGCCAGCCGCCGCCAGCACGTCTGCTGGTCGGCCATCAGCCGGGCCGCGCGCTCGCGAATGGCAGCGAGCTGCTGTGCCGGCGTCAAACCGTCGTCGCTCGGGGTCGTGATACCCGCGTCGACCTGCGCCCGCAGGCCGGCGACCCGGACCATGTAGAACTCGTCCAGATTGCTGGCGGAAATCGAGAGGAACTGCAGCCGCTCGAAGAGCGGGTGCCTCTCATTGTTCGCCTCGTCGAGCACGCGCTCGTTGAAGGCGAGCCAGGACAGCTCACGATTGATGTAGCGCGCCCGCGGATCGAGCAGCGGATCCGTCGGCCGGATCGGCGTCGCCGGCTTCGGCCCGACCGTTTCCCTCTGGGCGACCGCCCGCCGCGTGCCACTGCGATTCGACGTTACCATAGGCGCATGCTACTACAGATTCCTGTTGCGGGCCGTACCAATCGACGGGACCGGGACGGTGACGAGAACGCTGCTGCTCATGCGCCACGCCGAAGCCGCCCAGACCGCGCCCGGTGGCCGCGACCGCGACCGGCCGCTGACGGCCGCCGGCGTCGCCGACGCCCTCGCCGTCGGCCATCGGCTGAACGCGTCCGGCCTGCTGCCCGATCTTGCCCTCGCCTCCGACGCACGACGGACCCGGGAGACCCTGGAGGGGCTCAGCCCGGCACTGCGGGTCCAGCCGGAGATACGGCTTGACCCGGCGCTCTATCGCGCGGACGGCCGTGAGCTGCTGGACCGTATCCGCGAGGAAGGCGGCACGGCCGACTGCCTGCTGGTGATCGGCCACAATCCCGCGATCGCGGAGCTTGCGACCGGGCTGGGCCGGCACGGCGACGGAGCGGCCCGCCGCGGCCTCGCCCGCGGCTTCCCGCCCGGCGCGGTCGCCGTGTTCGCGGTCGACTGCGCCGGCTGGTCCGAACTCGCCGCCGGCTGCGTCAGGCTCCGGCAGTTCCTGAGACCGGACGCGATGCACGGGCCAGCGCTTTAGGGTCCGGCCGCGCGACTTCCCCATGCGGGCACCGTGCGGCAAGATGGACGCCGTTGCCTTGCGGGACCGGGAGACCCATGAGCGAGCCCCTGATCCTGGCGATCGACCAGGGCACCACCAGCACCCGCGCAATCCTGTTCGATACCGCCGGCCGCTCGCTGCGGACGGCGCAGCGGGAGCTGGGGCAGATCTATCCGCGGCCCGGCTGGGTCGAGCACGATCCGGAGGAGATCTGGGCGGCGACGCTCGCCACCTGTCGCGAGGCGCTGGGCGACGGCTCCGCGACGCGGGTCGCGGCGATCGGAATCACCAACCAGCGCGAGACCGCGGTGATCTGGGAGCGCGACGGCGGCCGGCCGATCCACAATGCGATCGTGTGGCAGGACCGGCGCGGCGCCGAGGATTGCCGGCGGCTGGCGGCGGACGGAGTCGAGCCGATGGTGCGGGCGCGCACCGGGCTGGTGCTCGATTCCTACTTCTCCGCCACCAAGATCCGCTGGCTGCTGGACCACGTTCCCGGCGCGCGGGCGCGGGCGGAGCGGGGCGAACTGGCCTTCGGCACGATCGACAGCTTTCTGCTGTGGCGCCTGACCGGCGGCCGCGTCCACGCCACCGATGCGAGCAACGCCGCACGGACACTGCTGTTCGACATCCACCGCCAGGACTGGGACCCCGAGCTGCTGCGGCTGTTCGGCGTGCCGGAGCGCCTGCTTCCGGAGGTCTACGACAATGCCGCGGATTTCGGCACGACCGACCTGTTCGGCGGGCGCATCCCGATCACCGGCATGGCCGGCGACCAGCAGGCGGCGACCGTGGGTCAGGCCTGCTTCGCACCGGGCATGGTCAAGGGCACTTACGGGACCGGCTGCTTCCTGCTCGCCAACACGGGCGAGCGGGCCATCGCATCCAGCAACCGGCTGCTGACGACGCCGGCCTACCGGCTCGGCGGGCGCACGACCTATGCGCTGGAAGGCAGCATCTTCAACGCCGGCTCCACGGTGAAGTGGTTGCGCGACGAGCTGAAGCTGATCGCGGCGGCGGACGACACCGAGCGCCTGGCGACGAGCCTCGACGGCAATCGCGGCGTCTACATGGTGCCGGCCTTCACCGGCCTGGGCGCGCCGCACTGGGATGCCGAAGCGCGGGCCGCGATCCTGGGCCTCACCCGCGATGCCGGAGTGGCGGCCATCGCCCGGGCCGCGCTGGAAGCGGTCTGCTATCAGACGCGCGACCTGGTCGACGCGATGGTCGCCGACGGCGTGTCGAAGCCGACCGTACTGCGGGCCGACGGCGGTATGGCGGTCAACGACTGGCTCCTGCAGTTCCTGGCCGACATCACCGATGCGGAAGTCGAACGGCCGGCGGAAACCGAGACGACGGCCCTCGGAGCGGCATATCTCGCGGCGCTCCAGGTCGGGCTCTACGGCTCGCTCGACGAGATCGCCAGCCAATGGCGATGCGAGCGGACGTTTCCGTCGCGCATGACCCCGCTCCAGCGCGAGCCCCTGCTGGCCGGCTGGCACGACGCGGTGCGCCGGGTGCGCACCGGCGGCGGGTGAGCCGGGAGACGGCCCGGCCGCCTCGCGAGACTCCGGCGCGGGCACACCCGGTCAGTGCACGACGACCACGCGGATTCCCGGACTCCGATGCAGGATCCGCAGCGCGACCTCCGTGCCGTACCGGTACAGCACGACATCGGCGCGGCCGCCGTCGAGCCGCAGGTTGCGGAGCCGGACCTCCTCGAGGAAATAGGGGAGCAGCGGCTGCTCGAACCGTATTTCCCGTGCCCCATGGTCAAACGTCAGGCCGAGGGTCGCTTGAAGCAGGGCGAGCGGCGTCGCGCTCGCCCACGCCTGCGGGGCGCAGGCGACCGGATAGAAGGTCGGCCCCTTGCGCTGCTTGCGCGCGAAGCCGCAAAACAGTTCCGGCAGGCGGCGAAGGTCCATATAGGCGGCCGCGTCGAATAAACCCTCGAACAGCCGCAGGGCCTGCGAGCGAAGGCCATACCGGGCGAAACCCATCGCGATCAGCGCGTTGTCGTGCGGCCAGATCGAGCCGTTGTGATAGGCCATCGGATTGTAGCGCGCCTGCTCGGCGGCGACGGTGCGGATGCCCCAGCCCGAGAAGCCGCGCCGGCCAAGCAGCGTTTCCGCCGTACGTTCCGCCCGCCCGGGGCTGGCGATGCCGCTGAAGAGCGCGTGTCCGGCGTTCGACGTCATCACCCGGCACGGCCGCTTTTCGCCGTCGAGCGCCAGAGCATAGGTCGACAGCTCTTCGCACCAGAAGGCGTCCTCGAAGCGCCGGCGCAGGTCCTCGGCCCGGCGATCGTGCTCGGCCGCCACATCATCGAAGCCGAGCGACCGCGCGATCCGCGCGAAATGCTTCCGCCCGCGATAGACGTAGCCCTGGACCTCGCACAGCGCGATCGGCAGTTCGGCAGGGGTCCCGTCGGCATGGAAGATCGAGTCCTGCGAATCCTTCCAGCCCTGGTTCAGCAGTCCGCTCGCCTCCTTCCGGCTGTATTCGACGAAACCGTCCCCGTCGATATCGCCGTAGGTGTCGATCCAGCGCATCGCGGCCTGCAGGTTCGGCCAGAGCGCCCGCACCGTCTCCAGGTCGCCGGTGCGGTCGAGATACTCGCCGGCGAGGACGAGGAACAGCGGGGTCGAATCGACGCTGCCGTAATACAGCCCGAACGGCACCTCGCGCAGCCGCGCCATCTCGCCGTTCCGCATCTCGTGCAGAATCTTGCCGGGTTCCGCATCGCGGAACGGATCGGCGTCCTTCGCCTGCGTCGCGGCGAGAAAGCGCAGCACGCCCTTTGCGATCTCGGGATCGAGCCAGAGCGTCATCAGCGCCGTGATGATCGCGTCGCGGCCGAACGCCGTGCTGAACCACGGAATGCCCGCATAGGGGAACGGCCCCTGCTCGGTGTCCGTGATCAGGGTATAGAGGTCCGCCACCGAGCGACGGACCACCTCGTTGAACAGGGCGTTCGTACTCTCGATCGCGGTCGCGCGCGACGCCGAATTGCGCAGCGCACGCTGCGCCTGGCGCATGCAGATGAAGAACTGGCGTCCCTGCCAGCCATCGTCCGCAAGCAGATGCGAGCTGACCCGGACGAACAGCGACGCGCGGCGACGCGGCTGCAGTTCGAGGTCGAACCGGGCCTCCTCCGGGGTGAGACGGGTCGGGGCAGGGTCGAACCGGATGGTGGTCCCGCGCACGACATCGTCCAACCCGGTGTAGCGGATCGCCACGGCCGCGGGCGACACGCAACGCGCCGTACGCTGCCCCCGGCGGGGACGCTTCTGGCCGCGGATCTCGAAGATGTCGGCAAAGTCCGCGTCGAACGACAGGCTCAGCGTCACCCGGTGCGCCCGGTCGTCGTAATTGAGCAGCGCGATCCGTTCATAGCAGGCGTCGTTCCAGATGAACTTGGCGCGATGCAGATGGATCGTGTCGCGAGCCAGGAGGAGACGGCCGTCCTCGAACCTGTCCGGATTGGTCAAATCGACCATCAGGGCAGTGTTGTCGTCCTGGACGGTCGAGCTGAGCAGCAACGGCCGCTCACCGCCGATGCGCAGTTCCAGGTGGGACAGGAACCGCGTGTCGCCGCGATAGAGCCCCTCCGGGCCGGTCCGGCCGACCGATATGATGTCGCCATAGTGATCGAAGACGGCAAACGCATCGCCATGCTTCAGGATCCTCGGCCGCCGCTCCTGAAGCGATGCCGTCGCCGGGATGTAGAACTGCGACGCCGGCGCGTCGACAGTGACGGCCGGCGCCTGCGTCGCAATTCGGCCCTCCATGCTCACCTCAACCCTGCAGGGCAATGCTTGCGGGAGCCCGATCGACGACCCCGATCCCGTCGTTGGCGCGCGCCAATCGACGCCACGCGCTGACGTCCCGCTCGCCGGCCTCCGCCGCGTCGATCAGCGCCCGGTAGACCCGAAGATAGTCGCGAGCCATGCGCTCCGCCGAGAAGCGCCGCTCAAACTCGGCGCGGATGGCCGAGCGGTTCAGGCCGGCGGCACGCTCGACCGCCGCGGCCGCGGCATCGACGTCGGACACGATGAAACCGGTCACGCCGTCCTCGATCACCTCGGGAACGGAACCGCAGTTGAACGCGATCACCGGGGTGCCGCAGGCCATCGCCTCGACCATCACCAGGCCGAACGGTTCGGGCCAGTCGATCGGGAACAGAAGCGCGACCGCATCGCCGAGGAAGGCCCCCTTCTCCGCCTCTCCGATCTCGCCGATGAATTCGATCAGCGGGTCGTCGAGCAACGGCCGGATAACGGTCTCGAAATACTCCTGATCCGCCTTATCGACCTTCGCGGCGATGCGCAGCCTCATTCCCGCGGCCCGCGCGATTCCGATCGCGCGGTCCGGCCGCTTCTCCGGACTGATCCGTCCCAGGAACGCGAGATAGCCGCCGCGCCCCTCGCCGCGGCGATAGAGATCCAGCGGGAGCCCGTGATGGACGGTCGCACGCCAGTTCGCCCAGGGCAGCGGCAGCCGCTGATGATCTGAGATCGACACCAGCGGCATCTCGGGGAACTCCTCGAAGACGGCAGGAAGGTCCGGGAGGTCGAGACGGCCGTGCAGCGTCGTCAATGTCCGCCACGGGCGACGGGCGAAGAGCGGGAAATGGAGATAGTCGGTGTGGAAATGGATGATGTCAAACCGATCCGCGCGCTCGGCCACCCGGTTCAGCAGGACCATGTGGTGGGCCAGCGGGTCCCTGCAGTTCGGGTCGAGGCGGAGAGCCCGGGCACACGGGGCCGCAAGCGTCGCCGCCGTCCGGGACTCGCCGCTCGCGAACAGCGTCACGTCGTGTCCGAGCCGGACGAGCTCCTCGGTCAGATAAGAAACCACGCGCTCGGTCCCGCCGTAGAGCTGCGGCGGGACGCTTTCATGAAGCGGCGCGACCTGCGCGATCCTCATTTCCAGTCTCTCCTCCTGCAACGGTTTCGGCCGACATGCGTCTTCCGGCAGCGCACAGGAAGAATTCACGCCCCGGAGGACGGCGGATCGGACAAACCTCTTAACTCGGCTAGGCGTTTCGCACGCCCAATGCACCCGGCGGCCGCGGACGAACCACCCGCGCGGCCCCCGGCGGACCGGTGCCGCGCCGGAAAACCCGCTCCGACGGGGCGAAAGGGAACAACATCGCTCTGCTCCTCAAGCAGCCTCCGGCACCGGCTCGCGCCAGATCCAAGCGGGGGGATCGCTCGCCGGAAAAGACAGCACGGAGGCGAGATCGACCCGGTCGCCGGCCGGCTCGGGAGTCGTCTCCGGCGTCTCCCGGCGGGTATCGTCCGCTTCGCCGCCGGCCCGCGGCACCGCGCCGCGCGGGTCGAGCAGCGTGTACCGCCAGCCCTGCCGTCGGGCGAACGCAACCGCGGCGTCCCGGTTCGGGAAAGTCAGCCGAACCTGGCTCTGCGTGTCCGCCGACGCTGTCCAGCCCATCAGGAACTCGGGCTCCGGTTTCGCGCTCGGCTCGAACTCCAGAACCCAATGCCGCGTGCCCGCCATGCCCGACTGCACGGCGCTGCGTCCCGGGCGGTAGATCCGGACCATGGCCGACCGGGCCGGCGCCGGCAGCGGCGAGCCGTTCGGACGCGCATCGCCCCCGGGCGGCGCCGCGAGCGACGGGCTCCCGGCGGCTTCCCGCATTCCGGCGCGACGCGCCGGGAAGTCGCGTACGGTCGGTCTTGGGGCGTCAACGATCGTGGCAGTGCTCATGATCCGCTTCTCCTCTCGGACCACAACACAGGAAGTCGTTCACACCTTCGGGCGGGGATCCTCGTTCATCGACACGCCGCAGCCGCGAGGCCGCGGCCTACCGGTTGAACCACCAGAGCAGCAGGGAGAGTGCGACGCTGGCGAGCAGGCTGGTCATGAGCGGGATGTAGACCCGGACGTTCCCGCGCTCGATCACGATGTCGCCCGGCAGGCGACCGAGGCCGAGCTTGGTCAGCCACGGCCAGAGCACGCCCAGAACGACCAGCAGGATCCCGGCAATGATCAGCCAGCGCGCCATGTCCAACTCCCCGGCCCGGGAGAGGAGGGGCGCGTCGCGCCCCTCCCGGCCTCACGCCGCCTGCATCTCGCCGCGATGCGCCGACCAGGCCCGCCATGTCGCGAGCGCGGCGACCAGCACTCCCAGGATCAGATGGGTCCAAAGGGCCGCGGACAGCGCCGCAAATCCGAGGAGCCAGGGCGAGACCGCCACCCAGAGGCCGAGGGCGGCATTGATCCACTCCTGCCACTCAGCAAAGCTCAGCAACGCGACCACGGCAAGCGCCGCGATTACGGCGCCGCAGACCCAGGCGTTCCATGCCGGGGCCGTCTCGCCGGCGAAACCGAGGACCCAGGGCGAGACGAAGAGAGCAGCGCCAAGGACCATGTTGGCCCAGTCCTGAAGCTGAACCAGCGATCTGTCAGACAAGGCAGACATCATCAGCCCTCCTTCCTGCACGAAGTTGGCCCACATCGCGTCAGCCGACATCGAGCGGTCCCGACTTCGATCGTCCTCGCAGGCGCGCACGGTGCGACCGACTTCGGTTCATGCACGGTCGGCAACGCCTACGTTGGGCCCGGAACAGCCGCGATCCGGCGGCGGTGCGGCGTCAGGTCGACCGCGAGCGCGTTCCGGGAGAGTGTGCAAGGAGAAGGAAGGAGTTCGGCGCCAGGCAGACCGGCCACGGCCGCCCGACCGCGCCTACGCGTTCAGCCCGAACCGGGCCGACGGTCACAGGTAACATACGGATCCCATCCTTCTCACGAAGCAACACGATCCGCGGTCCACGCCAAGGTCAGACCCTTGTTCCCGCACCGGCCCCGCAATGCGGGCATCCGGTACCATCGATCTGGTAAGCGGATACGGCATGTCAAGAGGGGCGGCCGGCCCGCCCCGCAGGCCGGCCGCAGCGAGCGGAACGGCGGACGGGACGGGCCGGTCGAGGCCAAGCCTCGGCGATCACCCGCCCGCGCCGGGCCGTGTCAAAGGTTCCCGGGATAGGCGCCGCCGTCCATCAGCAGGTTCTGCCCGGTGATGAAGCCGGCGTGGGCGCTGCACAGGAAGGCGCAGGCCTTGCCGAACTCCTCCGCCGTCCCGAAGCGGCCGGCGGGATTCGCCTTCCGCCGCGCCTCGTAGATTTCCTCGACCGACTTCCCGGTCTGCTTCGCCGCGAACTTCATGCCGCCGAGCAGCCGGTCGGTCTCGAAGGGTCCGGGCAGGAGGCCGTTGATCGTCACGTTCCGGGCGGCGAACTCGCGGCAGATCGTCGAGGAGAAACCGGTGAGCGCGAGCCGCGCCGCGGTCGAGAGGCCGAGATTGGGGAGCGGCATCTTCACCGAGGCCGAGGTGATGTTGACGATCCGGCCGAAGCCGCGCTCCGCCATCCCGTCGACCACGGCGGTGATCATCTCGACGTGGGTGAGGAGCTGCGCCTCCAGCGCGGCGAGCCAGCGGGCACGATCGTCGGTGCGGAAGTTTCCGGGCGGAGGGCCGCCGGCATTGGTGATCAGGATGTCAGGCTCGCGGCAGGCGGCAAGAGTGGCCGCCCGCCCTTCGGGCGTGGTGATGTCGCACACGATCGGCGTCACGCTGACCCCGGTCTTCTGGGCGATCTCCTCCGCGGTCGCCATCAGCTCGCTCTCGGTGCGGGCGTTGATGACGAGGTCCACCCCCTCCTCGGCCAGCGCCATCGCGCAGCCCTTGCCGAGGCCCTTGCTCGCGGCGCAGACGATCGCCTTCCGGCCGGCAATACCAAGATCCATGCTTCCCTCCCTCGGGTTCGATGCGGAACGTTAGCCCGATTCCCCGCCACCGGCGAGAACCGCGCGCGCGAGCGCAGCGGTGATCGGCCGCCGCCGGGCGAGCGAGGCCTCGTCCAATGCGGCCACCGCGGCACGGGCCGCCTCGAACGAGCGCTCGATATGCCGCAGGAGATGGTCCACCACGTCCTGCCGGACCTGGAGCTGCCGGTCGGCGAACAGCTTGACGACCACCGCCGCCATCAGCGCGTCGTCCGGCGGCTGCACGCCGACGGCCGGGGCCGCGGCAAGGCGCGAGCGCAGGTCCGGCAACCGGATCTGCCAGCGCGACGGCGGCCGGCGCGCGGTCAGCAGCATCGTCCCCCGCACCTCGGCGAGCAGGTTGTAGAGATGCAGCAGCGCCAGCTCATCGACGCCCGCGTCCGGCTCCTCGATCGCGCAGTGCGGACGGCCGCCGAGCAGGGCCACCGGATCGGCGCGGCCGAGCAGCTCTGCGGCGAGCAGCGGCCCACCGGAGCGGGCGCGCCAGACATTGGCGAGATGCGTCTTGCCGCAGCCGGGCGGGCCGTAAACCACCAGTGCGGGCGCCGGCCAGTCCGGCCAGCGGTC
>CAZVAR010000126.1:0-11273 GCA_964625225.1 uncultured Alphaproteobacteria bacterium
GTCGGCTCGTCGAGCAGCAGCATGTCGGGCTTCGACAGCAGGAGACGGCAGAGCGCCACCCGCCGGCGCTCGCCGCCGGAGAGCTTGGTCACGTCGGCATCCCCCGGCGGACAGCGCAGCGCATCCATGGCGATCTCGACCTGCCGCTCCAGCTCCCAGCCGTTGGCGGCGTCGATCCGATCCTGCAGCTCGCCCTGTTCCGCCATCAGGGCGTTCATCTCCTCGTCATCGAGCGGCTCGGCGAAGCGGGCGCTGATCTCGTTGAAGCGGTCGAGCAGGTCCTTGGTCTCGCGCACGCCGTCCATGACGTTGCCCATGACGTCCTTGGCGGGGTCGAGCTGGGGCTCCTGCGCGAGATAGCCGATGCGGACCCCGTCGGCGGCCCATGCCTCGCCGCTGGAGCTCTCCTCGAGGCCCGCCATGATCCGGAGCAGCGTGGATTTGCCCGCGCCGTTCGGGCCGAGCACGCCGATCTTGGCGCCGGGAAGGAAGGAGAGCCAGATATCCTCCAGCACCTTCTTGCCGCCGGGATAAGCCTTCGTCAGGCCTTTCATCACATAAATGTACTGATAGGACGCCATCGCGGGTCTCGGTCTCGTTCGGAGAAAATCGGGGTGGGGTCAGCCGCCGCGCCCCATCAGCCGGCAGCGACCACGTCGCGTACCGTATATGTGATCAAACCGGCGATTTGCAGCGCCTCCTTCAGCATCCGCCGCTTCGCCCGCGTGAGCCCCGCGAGATCGACGAGCGTGCCTGCCGTGCCGCCGGCGTCCAGGTCGGCGAGCTGCTGCTCAAGTATGAGCCGCAGCAACAGTTCGTGCGCGTCGCGAAACTGGAGATAATCCTCCTCGCCGAGGATGCCGGCGTCGGCGGCGCGGGCCAGGCGTTCGCGGGTCGAGCGCTCCGCCCAGCCGAACTTCAGCGCGATCGCCCGTGCGCCGGCGACCAGCGGGTAGAGGCCGGACAGCTTGAGGTCGAGCCGCCGGTCGCTCGGCGGCAACCGGCCGAACAGACCCAGCGGCGGCCGGAAGCGCTCCAATTCCACCGCGAGGCGCTGCGGCAATACGCTGCCCTGCGCCACCGCGAACGCCGCCCGGTCCAGCGCCGCCGCCAGGGCCGCCTCGCCCGCGACCGGTACGAAATCGTAGAAGATGTCGACATTGAGGAGGCTCTCCCCCTCCCCTTCCCGCGCCCAGCCCTCGATGACCGCCCGCCAGCCGGCAAGGTCGTGCCGCCAAGCGGAGCGCGAGGCCATCACCCCGCCCTGGCAGGGAGACAGGCCGGCCGCCGCAAGGATCGTGTTCACCCGCTCGCCGAACTGCGCGAACCAGGGGTCGTCAGAACCGCGGCCGGCATGGACGAGCGCATTATCCTGATCGGCGGACAGCAGGCTCTCGCCCCGCCCGGCCGAGCCGAGCACCAGGAGAGCCCAGGGAGCCGGCGGCGGCCTGCCGGCCTCGGCAAGCTCCGCCGCCGCGAGCTCCGCCGCGCGGGCGGTCAGACCGCGGATGACGCTGCTCACGACCTCGGCAATCTCGCCCGCGGTCATCCGCTCGGCGAGCAACTGGGCGGCAACGCCGGGGAGCTCGCTCCGGGCGGCGGCAAGGGCGGCCGCGTCCGCCGCCACGGCGATCGCGTCGCCGATCCGCAGGGTACTCCCGGCGCGCAGGCGCAACAGACCGCGAGCCGTGATCATGCCGACCGGCCGGCCCGCGGTATCGCGGACCAGCAAGTGCCTGATGCCGAGCCGGCTCATCCGGCCGATCGCGACATGGACGAAGGCGTCCGCGACGATATCGTGCACCGGTGCCGTCATCACCGCTGACACCGGGCGGTCGAGCACGGCCGGACCGTGCCGCGCGAGCAGCCGCAATATGTCCCGCTCGGTAACGATCCCGAGTACGTCGCCGTCGTCCGCGGCCACCAGCACCGAACTGACCCCGGTTTCGTCCATCCGCCGTATCGACGCCCGGAGCGAAGCGTCCGGCCGAGCCGTCACCAGAGGGGCGCTCATGGCTTCGCCAACCCGGAACCGATAGGGGAAGCTGTCGAGCCGCTCGAGCGCGCGCATGGACGCCTCACCGGATACCGGTCGGCCGCCACCCGGCAGCCTGCTGCAGGCGCCGCAACCGATGGCCGCGGGCGGCAAAGGCGCTGGCCTCGCCGGCCGTCCGGATGCCCTGCTCCCGCAAACGGGGGATCATCCGCGTGAACACTTCCGCCGCAGCGAGGGCGTCTCCCAGCGCCGTATGCCGGCCCACGACCGACACACCGAGACGCGCCGCCACGTCGTCCAGCTCGAGAGCGGTCGCCTGCGGCTCCAGCGCGGCCGCCAGCAGCGCCGTATCGAGGGACGGCGGATCGTGCCAGGTCTCACCGATCCGGGACGCCTCGCGCGCAAGCATCGTCAGATCGAACCCGATATTGTGGCCGATCACGACGACGCCCGAATGCAGCAGCGACCGCAGCATCGGCCAGGTCTCGGCGAACGAGGGCGCACCCGCGACCATCGCCGTGGTGAGTCCGTGAATCCGGGTCGCCCGGCGCGGAACCGGGATGCACGGATCGACCAGGCTGTCGAAGACGATGTGCCGGTAGATGCGGAGACCCTGCAATCTCACGGTCGCGACCGCGACGATCCGGTCCGTGGCCGGATCGAGCCCCGTCGTCTCGAGATCGAGAGACAGCGCGGGAAGAGCGTCGATCGGCGTCGCGGCCGACGCGGCCGGCAGGTCCGGCGGCCGATCGTGGAGACCCGAGCCCCGATGCAGCGCGGGCCGCGCCTCGGCTTCCGCAGCCATGAGGAAAAGGACGAGGCCGGCCTGGTCCGGCAGCGCCACCACCCGGGCCGGGACGCGCTCCCGGCCGCCTAACCCCAGCAGATCGACGGCGACCGGCCCGCCCGCACTGCGCGCCGCTCGGGCGGCCGCGACCAGACAGTCGCGATCGAACAGACCGTAAATGCTCCGGCCGACGCCGATGCGATCGGCACCGAGGACCCGGCGCGCGGAGGTATTGGCAAGGCTGATCAGCCCCGTATCGGTGACAACGACGATTCCCTCGGTTGCCGCCGCCACGATCGCGCGCAGCCGGGCCTCCGCGTCGTACGCACCGCGGTGCCGGCTCCTGACGATCGCGCCGGCATACCTCGCAAGGCGCCCGACCTCGGCGCCGTAAGCGCCAGGAATCCGGAACGGCAAGGCGGCCTCCGTTCTGGCCGGCCCGTTCGCGGTCGGTGGCTCGCGGCGGCGCCGGCAGAAACGGCGGCTCGCCACGACCAAGACCGCGCCGATCGCCGCCAGCAGACCGGCGAACCCGGACAGCAGCCCGGCCACCGTCGGATCGAGCCGGGTCAACGGCCCGGACCGCGCGGCCACCATAACGACGACGACCGCCGCCACGCCGGCGGCCGCTACCGCGGTCGTCAGTCGGCGGCGGGCGGTGGCCGGCACGCCGGCTCCCCCGCCGGCCCCCTCGGGGCCGCCGTCAACAGGTCGGCCGCCACAGCGGCCGGGACGAGCTGACCGATCATCTCCTCATAGCTCCGGCACAGGGCGAACCGGACGGCGTTGCGGACGAGTTCGCGATCGTGGCCACGCAGGCGGGGGTGAATCGGCAGAACTTCGAAGATCCGATCCCCGGCCGCGGTCCCGATCCGGTGGACCGGCTCCGGCGCGGCGATCTGGGCGGCCGCCAAACGCCGGCGCAACGCCGCCGTTTCCGCACCCCAACCGTCCGGCATGCGGTGCTCCGGGACCGGATACCGCGCCAGCGACCACGCAACCGCATCGGTCAAGGCATCCGCAAGCCTGGGCAGCCCGTCTTCCGCATGGGGCCGCAGAATCCCCTCGGCGACCACCGCGAGATCACCGAGCACGGCGGCGTAGGCCTCCCACCGGCATACCTCGACGGCGGCCCGGAACGGCGGTTCCAGGAACAGTTTGTCCCAATCGAGGCCGGCTCGAACGCGGCAATACTCGATTGCGGTCCTCTGCGCGACGAACGCACCCTGAGCGGCGAGAAGGCCGCGAAACGCTTCTGCCGTCTCGATGCGGGCCCGGCGCCGCAGCAGCGAACGGAACACGACGGCCTCCAGCAGTTTCGCTCTTCTTGCCTTATTTTTGCCATGATACGCTAACGGCGATGCGGGGTCTATCAAGCCGGAGGACCGCTCGGTCCGATCGCTTCAGGCGCGGGGAAAACGGTACCCGAGCAACCGCCAGATGGCCTCCGATCCGCGCCCCGGGCTCCCCGGCCCGAGACGGACAGCGTCACAAAAGACTCATTCGTCATAAAAGCATATCCGGAGGAAACAGCTCATGCCCGAGTTTTCGACGGCCCGAGCAGAGGAGCATTGGCGCCGTACACGTGCGCTGATGTGGACCACACTGGCAATCTGGTTTTTCTTCTCCTTCGTAATCCATTTCTTCGTCAGGTCTCTGAATGAAGTGTCGTTCCTCGGATTTCCCCTCGGCTTCTACATGGCAGCCCAGGGGTCTCTGATCGTTTTCGTCGTCCTGATCTTCTGGTTCGCTCACCGGCAAAACCGGATCGACGAAGAAACCGGCATGGCCGAGGAATGAGGAGAGAACCATGAAGGGAGGAGATTTCGTCTCTAATCTCGGACGTATCTACGGACTATACACCGGAAGCTTCGTTGCGTTCGTAATCGTTCTCGCAATCCTGGAGCAGGTCGGAGTACCGAACAAGATCATCGGCTATCTTTTCATGTTTCTGACGATCATGGTCTATGCGGCGATCGGCGTGATCTCGCGTACGGCGCAGGTCTCGGAATACTACGTCGCCGGGCGACGCGTACCCGCCTTCTACAACGGCATGGCGACCGCCGCCGACTGGATGAGCGCGGCCTCCTTCATCGGCATGGCCGGCACGCTCTACGCGCTCGGCTATGACGGGCTTGCCTTCGTTCTGGGCTGGACCGGCGGTTACGTGCTCGTGGCCGTGTTGCTCGCGCCTTACCTGCGCAAGTTCGGGGCGTATACGGTGCCCGACTTCCTGGGTGCCCGCTACGACGGCAACTTCGCCCGGATGGTCGGAATCCTGGTGCTGATGGCTGCGTCCTTCACCTACGTCGTATCCCAGATCTACGGTGTCGGGATCATCGTGACCCGCTTCCTCGGCCTGCAGTTCGAGATCGCGGTGTTCGTCGGGCTGGTCGGCATCCTGGTCTGCTCGATGCTCGGCGGCATGCGGGCGGTGACCTGGACGCAGGTCGCGCAATACATCATCCTGATCATCGCCTATCTGCTGCCGGTCGTCATCCTGTCGGCCCAGCTCACGGGCGTACCGATACCGCAGCTCATGTACGGCGAGGCTCTGCAGCGGGTCAGTGAGCTCGAGCGGACGCTCGGCATCGCCAAGGCCACGCCGAACCGTTTCTCACCTACGATCCGCTGAACTTCTTCGGCCTGATCTTCTGCCTGATGCTCGGCACCGCGGCGCTGCCGCATGTGCTGATGCGCTACTTCACCACGCCGAGCGTCCGCCAGGCGCGGCTCTCGGTGGGCTGGAGCCTGCTGTTCATCTTCCTGCTCTATTTCACGGCGCCGGCCTACGCGGTTTTCGCCAAGTACGAAGTCTATTCCAGCGTCCTGGGACAGCCCATCGCATCGCTGCCGGCCTGGGTTGCGGCGTGGGGCCAGACCGGGCTCGTTACGATCAACGACGCCAACGGAGACGGCATCCTCCAGTTCGCGGAGCTGACGATCAACAACGATGTGATCGTGCTCGCGACGCCGGAGATCGCCGGCCTGCCCTACGTCATCGCCGGCCTCGTCGCCGCCGGCGGGCTCGCGGCGGCGCTCAGCACCGCCGACGGCCTCCTGCTCGCGATCGCCAACGCGCTGAGTCACGATGTCTACTACCGGATGGTCGACCCGACGGCGAACACCAGAAGGCGTCTGATCGTGGCACGGGTCCTGTTGATCGGCGTCGCGATCCTGGCGGCGGTGGTCGCGGGAACCAAGCCGGCGGGGATCCTGGCGATGGTCGCCTGGGCATTCTCGATCGCGGCGTCCGGATTGTTCCCCGCCTTGGTCATGGGAATCTGGTGGAAGCGTACGACGAGTATCGGTGCGATCTGCGGCATGCTCGCGGGCTTCGGCGTATGCCTCTTCTACCTGATCGGGACGCAATATTTCGACATGCCGCTCTGGTTCGGCGTACGGAACATCTCGTGCGGCCTGTTCGGCATCCCGGTGGCATTCCTGGTCACCTGGACGGTGAGCTTGATGACTCCGGCACCGTCACGCGAGATGCAGGACTTCATCGACCAGGTCCGGGTGCCACGCGGAGGGACCCTGATGGAGGAAAAGGTGGCGACCGCCACATAGGCGGGCAGTCCGACCATCGCGGAAGCGGGGCCCGATCGTCCGGGCCCCGCCATTCCGTGCCCACACCCCTCCTCGCCCACCGGCAGGCCGTCCGCGATCCCGCACACGCTGAGGTCGTCTACCGTGTTCTGGCAGTACTGGTATTTTCACCTCCCGAACTACATCCTGGCCGCATTGATGTACACGCTGCTCGGCCGCTTCGTGTTGAGCCTGTTCGTCTCGCCGGACTGGGACAACTATATCTGGCGTTTCTTCCGTACCATGACGGACCCGGTCCTGGCCGCCGTCGCCGTCATCACACCACGGTTCATGGTTGGACTTCTGATGCCGCTGGTCGCGGTCTTCTGGATCATCGTGCTGCGGATCATCTACTGGATGGTCCTGGCGAGCCTCGGGCTCGCGCCGCCGCTCGGGGTTGAGACGGGCGCAGGCTGACCCCAACTCGATCAGAACGCCGTTCAAACGGGCGGGACATGGAGCGGATACGACAGTGCGCCCGTATCGTCCTCTGGCGGGGCCTGGGATTCTCGACGCTCGGCATCGGCACCCTGATGGTCGGCCTGAGCTGGGATCCGGTGCTGTGTCTGGCCTCCGGCGCCATACTTACGGCGGTCGTCGGGCTCGTGCTGATCTGCAAGGCCATCAACGCGCCGACCACGAACTACCGGGACACGGAAGTGTGGCTGCTGCTCGACGGGCGTCACAACCTGGAAGAGAGCCGGGCGCAGGAGGTCATCGGCAGTCTGCTCGGCTCGATGTATCGGAGATGCGCCGAGTGCGCTCTCGCCATCGCCACGGCGCAGTGGCTGCTCAGCGTCGTCGCGCGTCTGGCATGAGGCGAGCGGGATTCAGGCCTGCCCCGACCGCCACCGCCCCATCAGGGCCCGGAACCGCCCCGCCGCCGGTTCATCGCGCCAGGCGATCGGGGTCACCAGGCGCAGGAACTGCTGCGCGCAGACGTCCCAGCCGAACCGCATGGCATGCTCCCGACAGGCAGCCGGCGCGATCGCGAGGGCACGCATGGCCGCACGGCCCAGATCCTCATCGAGCACCCCTACGGGCCGATCCCCGATGATGTCGATCGGACCGGTTACCGGATAGGCCGCCACCGGCAGGCCGCAGGCAAGCGCTTCCAGTACGACGAGGCCGAAGGTCTCGGTACGGCTGGGGAAGACGAACACGTCGCTTGCCGCGTAGTAGCGGGCGAGTTCCTCGCCCCGGCGGCTGCCGGCAAAGACCGCGTCGGGAAACTCGCGCCGCAGCTTCGGCAGATGCGGTCCGTCGCCAACCACCAGCTTGGTACCGGGGAGATCGAGCCGCAGGAAGTCCTCGATGCTCTTCTCGACCGCAATCCGGCCGACATAGAGGAAGATCGGGCGCGGCAAATCGAGGAAGCCCTTCGGACCCGGCCGAAACAACTCCAGGTCGACGCCCCGCGTCCAAGGTGCCAGATTCTGAAAGCCCCGCTCGATCAGCTCGGACCGCAGCGATCCCGTGGCTACCATCACTGCCGAGGACGGCGCATGGAACCAGCGCATGACGGGCCACGTCCATGCGGCCGGCAGCCCGAAGCGGAACTCGATCGCCTCCGGAAACTTGGTCGTCAGCATCGTGGTGAACGGCACGCCGCGGCGCACGCACCAGCCGCGCGTGGCAAGGCCGATCGGCCCCTCCGTGGCGATGTGGATGACGTCCGGCCGCATGTTGTCGAGCAGCCGCGCCACGCCCCGGCCGGGAGCCAGCGCCAGTCTGATCTCCGGATAGGTCGGGCAGGGTACGGTCAGGAACCGCGCCGGCGAGATGACCGTGACCTCGTGGCCCGCCCGCTTGAGATGATGTTCGAGCTCCGCCAACGTCCTGACGACGCCATTGGTGGGCGGGTCGCAGGCATCCGAGGCGATGACGATTCTCATGCTCGATCGCTTTGGCGCTGGCGCCGTCCCTGATGGATCAGCGTAGATCTACGTGACGGCACCCACTCCTCAAGATCCTACACGCAGGTTTCGGCAGGGTACCAGCCCGTGTTTTCGCTAGAACGTGTCACCGCGGGCGGAGTTCCGGGTCAGGCGACCGCGACGCGCGCGCAGTCGCCCGCCGCGGAGGCGATGACCGCCTCGAGGACGGCGACGCCGTGGATCGCCTCGTCCGCCGGCAGCGGATAGGCAGCCTCGCCGGCCACAGCACGGGCGAACGCCTCGAGCTCGGCGCGCTCGATGTCCACCTTCGGAAAGCTGCGTGTCTCCGTCTTCCCGCCGATCAAAGAAACGTCCATCACCTCGTGGTCGCGCATATGCGCCCACCCCTTGGTCCCGAACACCTGGATGCGCCAGATCCGCGCCGTCGCGGCGATCGTGCCCAGATAGCCGGAGATGCCGCTGCGGAAGCGCATCAGCATCGAGGTCGTGTCGTCAAGATCGATCGTGAGCGCCTGCCGGAAGCTCTGCGCCTGGACCCAGGCAATGGGACCGCACAGGTGGATCAGCGCGTCGACCACGTGGATTCCCATCGCCGTCATGCCACCGGCCGGACTCTCCGCCGGCGAGGCCCGCCACATCTCCGCAGGGTAGGTAAGCGCGCCCGGACCGGAGATATTGCCTTCCACGTGCAGAATCTGCCCGAGCGTCCCGTCCGCCATCATGCCCTTCAGCGCCTGCACGGCAGGCAGAAAGCGCCGGTTGTGACCGAGCGCCAACACGACGCCGGCCTGCGAACAGGCGGCCGTCGCGGCCTCCGCGCTCGCCTTGTCGAGCGTGAGCGGCTTCTCCACGAACACATGCTTGCCCGCCGCGGCCGCAGCCCGGATCTGATCCGCGTGCTGACTGTGCGGCGTCGCCAACACCACGGCCTGGACATCCGGATCATTCAGGACGGCGGCATAGTCGTCGCTGAGGGGCATCCGGTGGCGATCGGCGAAGTCCGCTGCCTTGGCGGGTGTCCGCGTGACGCCGCGAACGAAGCGGAGCAGCTCGCCCTTGGGGCGCCCGTTCTCCTGCACCGAATCGACCAAAGTCTGACCCCAGCGGCCCAACCCCACGATGGCGGCATTCAGCATGTTCCCGAATCTCCCTGCCCGATGTCACCCGATCCGACGGCCATTGCGGCACGGCCCGAAGGATAGACGGCCGGCGCCGCGGAGTCATCGCGCGGCGTGCGGCGGTTGACCCGCGCGACCCGGCGTGGGATTGGAAGAGGTACGGTACCGGTACGGACCCTGTGAATGCGCCTTTCCCTCTCCGCCCTGGCCGCCCTGCTTCTTGCAGGCTGCAGCGCCGTCGAAGCGGTGCGCCCGGACGGCGGGGCCACCGCCGAGACGAGCGAGGAAACGCTGCTGGCACGGCTACCGTGCGGCCCACGCCGCGAGCTGGTGGATTTCCTCGCCGGAACATGGGCGCAACGCCCGGTCGCGCAGGCCCTGGCGGTCGCCGGCGGCCTGATTGCGCAGACGAGCGTGGTCGAGATCCTGGCGACGCCGGACGGCGCTTCGTGGACGGCGATTGTGACCGCACCGAACGGGATGAGTTGCGTACTCGCCGGCGGCGAAGCCTGGCAACCTCTGGGCGGCAGCGTCCTGTGAGGGCGAGGAACCGGTTGCGGACGCGGGCGTTTGCGCCGAGCATCGCGAGCGTCGCGCATATCGACATCGAGAGGTGATCGAATGAAGGTCCGCATCGAATATTGCGTGCAGTGAAACTACGAACCGCGTGCCCTCCGTGCGAGGGACCGGATCCGCAGCAGGCGGCCGGATGCCGACGTCACGCTGGTCAAGGGTCGCGACGGTGTGTTCGAGATCGACGTCGACGGCCACAGGGTTTTCTCGAAGAAACAGACCGGCCGCTTCCCCAGCGACGCGGAGATCGACGCGATCGGCGACCGCTAAACCCGGAACACCCGAAGGGACCGATTCGCGCCGGGCGACGGCACCGGAATGGTCCGATGGGCCGGTGCCGTCGATCCGGGACGCAGGACGGCGCGCCGCTCCGGAAGACGCCAGCACGGGCTCATCGGATCGTGACTGGTCGTGATCGGCATCGGATCCCAGTTAGGGAATCGACGGAAGCGCGGCGCGACCGGGGGCGCGCGGCCATGTCGCGTCGAAGCGCTTACCGAACGGAGGGACGGATGATGACCAAGCGAAGCTTTCTGACAGGCGGGCTCGCGGCGATCGGTGCCGGTGCGGCCGGCCGGCTGTTGTCCGGCGGCTCCAACGCCGATGCGGCCGCGACCTTTCCCGTATCCAAGACCGACGAGGAGTGGCGTCGGTCGCTGACGCCGGAGCAATATCGGGTGCTGCGGCAGCACGGCACCGAGCGGGCCGGCTCCAGCCCGTTGAATAAGGAACATCGCGCCGGGACCTTTGTCTGCGCGGGCTGCGCACAGCCGCTGTTCTCGTCGGAGACCAAGTTCGAAAGCGGTACCGGCTGGCCGAGCTTCTGGGCGCCGATCGAGGGCGCCGTGGGCACCTCCGAAGACCGCAGCTTCTTCATGACGCGCACCGAGGTGCATTGCAGCCGGTGCGGCGGCCATCTCGGGCACGTGTTCGAGGACGGCCCGCCACCGACCGGCCTGCGCTACTGTATGAACGGCGCCGCCCTGACCTTCGAGCCCGCCTAAGAGCGGGCGGAGGACAACCATGCGACGGAAATGGCCGCCGGGACTGCTGCTTGCGGCGATCGTGATACCCCTCGCGGCGATTGCAGCGGACGCGCCGGAGCGATCCCCCGACGACCGCCCGCTCGCGGTGGCGACCTTTGCGGGCGGCTGCTTCTGGTGCATGGAGCCGCCGTTCGACAAGCTGGACGGCGTCGTCTCCACGACATCCGGCTATATCGGCGGCCACCTGCCGAACCCGACCTACGAGCAGGTCTCCGCCGGCGGTATCGGAACCGGGCGCCTGCTGTCGGGTTAAAAGGGGGCAGCCCC
>CAZVAR010000127.1:0-11145 GCA_964625225.1 uncultured Alphaproteobacteria bacterium
AAGGAGACGCAGGCCGTCGGCCTCGCCGTGCCGACCGGCATCAACTCGACCACCGGCATCGCCGGGCTGACGCTCGGCGGCGGGTTCGGCTGGATCACGCGCAAGTTCGGCCTGACGGTGGACAATCTGCAGTCGGCCGAGATCGTGACGGCGGACGCCCGCCTGGTCCACGCCAGCGAGACGGAGAACGGCGACATCTTCTGGGCGCTGCGCGGCGGCGGCGGCAATTTCGGCATCGTCACGTCCTTCGAGTTCCGGCTGCACCCGGTCGGCCCGGATGTGCTGTCCGGCCTCATCGTCCATCCGCTCGACGAGGCCGCCGACCTGATGCGGGCGTTCCGGCGCTTCGTCGAGCGCGCCCCGGACGAGCTGACCTGCTGGACCGTGCTGCGGCAGGCGCCGCCCCTGCCGTTCCTGCCGGCGGAGTGGCACGGTCGCGAGGTGCTCATTTTCGCGCTCTGCTACAGCGGCGACATGCGCGAGGGCGAACGGGCGACGGCGGAGCTGCGCGCGCTGGGCAAGCCGATCGCCGATGTCGTCGGCCCACACAGTTTCGTCGGCTGGCAGTCCGCCTTCGACCCGCTGCTGACGCCGGGCGCACGCAACTACTGGAAGAGCCACGACTTCATCGAACTGTCCGACGGTGCAATCGGGATTCTCCTCGACGCCGTCCGGCATTTGCCGGGACCGGAATGCGAGCTGTTCGTCGCCCATCTCGGCGGCGCGATGAGCCAGGTCTCCCCGGACGCGACCGCCTTTCCGCAGCGGCAGCCCCATTTCGTCCTGAACGCGCACGCGCGCTGGCGGGACCGGTCGGACGACGACGCCTGCATCGGCTGGGCCCGCGCCCTGTTCCGGGCCGCGGCGCCGTACGCGGCCGGCAGCGCCTATGTCAACTTCATGCCGGCCGACGAGGGCGACCGGATCGAGCAGGCCTATGGCGGCCAATACCGGCGTCTGGCGGAGGTCAAGCGGCGCTACGACCCGCACAATCTGTTCCGCCTGAACCAGAACATCCCGCCGGCTGCCTGAGCCGGCCCGCGACTCCGGTGCCGGTCCGGACCGGCACCGGAGGCGCCGCCGTTCCGGCCCCGTCCCCGCCGCAGCGCCGCGGCAGGCCCGGCGGGCGCTGCGGCGCGTGCCTGCGGCACCGCGCACCCTCGAATTGCGGCGAGGAAACTCCTCATTAGGTTGTACACAGGCTTGCGGTTCCGCGATCGGCTCGACATCAGGGGCGGGCGCTCGTCCGTCCGGCGGCGGTTCATATGACTCAGCTTTCGCTCGGCTTCGGCTTCCGCTTCGAGGACCTCTACGACCGTGAGGGGCTCGTGCGGCTCGATGCGGCATTCCTGGACGAGCTGGGAGGCGTCGAGCCCGACCTCTACGACCGTCTCCTGGCGGCGCGCGGCGCGCCCGACGCGCTCGACGGCAAGGCGGAATCCGACCTGCTGCTCGCGGTCGCCCCGCATCTGGAGGATTTCCTCGTCCGCCTGTTCGGGATCGAGGCGGAGGCCGCGGCGCTGGCCGACCGCCACCATGCGCTCGCCCCGCTCTATCGCTGCAAGCGGCTGTTCGTGCAGCGCCAGGCGGCGAAGCGGGTCAAGCCGGACGCGGCGGCGGCGCTCGACGGCGAGGCGCTGGCGGCGGAGCTGAGCGCCCTGCTCGGCGCCGGCTGGGACGAGCTGACCTACGCCCGGGCGGTGACGCGCTGGATGGAGGACGAGGCGGCCAATGCGGCGGCGCTCGAGCTCGCCGCCCGCTATGCCGCCTGGGCGCTCTACAGCGACGTCGGGCGGCGCAAGCACGATGCCGGCGTGCTGTTCAAGATGCCGCGCAAGATCGACCCCCTGCATCTCGTGCCGGCGGAAACCGTCGAGATCGACGGTGTCCGCATGTACCGGCAACCCGCTTCCGCGTGGCGGCGGCGCGAGGGCTTCGCCCTGACCGATCCCGGCACGGACCTGACCGGGGCGCTGGACCAGGTCAATTACTGCATCCTGTGCCATCACCAGGGCAAGGATTCCTGTTCGAAAGGCTATCGCGACCGCAAAACCGGTGCCTTCCAGACCAGCCCGTTCGGCGTCACCCTCAACGGCTGCCCGCTCGAGGAGAAGATCTCCGAGATGCACGAGCTGAAGGGGCAGGGTCACGCAGTCGGCGCGCTGGCGATGATCGCCGTCGACAACCCCATCGTCGCGGCGACCGGGCACCGTATCTGCAACGACTGCATGAAGGCCTGCATCTATCAGAAGCAGGACCCGGTCGACATCCCGCAGGCGGAGACGCGCATCCTCAAGGACGTGCTGAACCTGCCCTGGGGCTTCGAGATCTATTCGCTGCTGACGCGCTGGAATCCGCTCAATCTGCGCCGCCCGCTGCCGAAGCCGCCGTCGGGGCGGACCGTGCTGGTGGTCGGTCTGGGGCCGGCCGGATTCAATCTGTCGCACCATCTGATCAACGACGGCCACGAGGTCGTCGCCGTCGACGGGCTCAAGATCGAGCCGCTCGCGCCGGAGGTCTCCGGCGTCACGCCGACCGGCGAGCGCGTGCCGTTCGCGCCGATCCGCGCCGTCGAGACGCTGTACGAACCGCTCGATTCGCGCGTCATGGCCGGCTTCGGCGGCGTCGCCGAATACGGCATCACCGCCCGCTGGGACAAGAACTTCCTGAAGATCGTCCGCCTCCTGCTGGAGCGGCGGCGGGCCTTCACCATGGTGGGCGGCGTACGGTTCGGCGGCACGCTGACAATCGACTCGGCCTTCGCCATGGGCTTCGACCACATCGCCCTGTGCGCCGGCGCCGGCCGGCCGACCCATGTGCCGATGCCGAACGCGCTCGCGCCCGGCGTGCGGATGGCCTCCGATTTCCTGATGGCGCTGCAGCTCACCGGCGCGGCGAAGCGGGACTCGGTCGCCAATCTCCAGGTGCGGCTGCCGATCGTCGTGATCGGCGGCGGGCTGACCGCGATCGACACGGCCACCGAGTCGCTCGCCTACTACCCGGTCCAGGTCGAGAAGTTTCTCGCCCGGTACGAGACCCTGGTCGCCGAGCGCGGCGAAGCCGCGGTGCGCGCCGCCTGGCTGCCCGGGGAACGCGAGGTCGCGGACGAGTTCCTCGCGCACGCCCGGGCGATCCGGGCCGAGCGCGCCGCCGCCGCCCGCGAGGGCCGCGCGCCGCGCATCCAGGAGCTGCTGGTGGGCTGGGGCGGCGCCACCATCGTCTACCGCCGCCGCCTGATCGACTCGCCGAGCTACGTGCTGAACCACGAGGAGATCGGCCACGCGCTGCGGGAGGGCATCGGCTTCGCCGAGTCGCTGTCGCCGCTGGCCGTGGAAGTCGATGCGCACGGCCGTGCGCAGGCGGCGCGCTTCGCCCGGGTCACGGTCAACGAGGACGGTCGCTTGACCGAGACCGGCGAGACGGTGACGCTCCCGGCCCGCACTGTGCTGGTCGCCGCCGGAACCCAGCCCAACACCGTGCTCGCCCGCGAGGATCCGGCCCATGTCCAGGTGGCCGGCCGCTGGTTCCGGGCCGTGGACGAGGACGGCCGCCCGGTCGAGCCCGAGCGTCTTGCCAAGCCGGCCGTCCCGCAGGTGCTGATGTCGATCCGGGAGGACGGCCGCGCAGTCAGCTTCTTCGGCGACCTGCACCCGTCCTTCGCCGGCAATGTCGTCAAGGCGATGGGCGGCGCAAAGCAGGGCTATCCGGTGGTCTCACGGATGCTGGCGCGGCTGGGGACGCCGGGCGCCGCGACCGCCGACACTCCCCGGCCCGCCGTCCTGGCCAACCGCGACCTGCGCGCCTTCGTCGAGCGGGTCGAGCGGCTGACGCCGGACATCGTCGAGGTCACGGTGCGCGCGCCGGCGGCGGCCCGCGCCTTCCGGCCGGGTCAGTTCTACCGCCTGCAGAATTACGAGGCGCTCGCGGCCCGCACCGAGGGAACGACCCTGGCGATGGAGGGCCTCGCCATGACCGGGGCCACGGTCGATCGCGAGGCCGGCCTGCTGTCGGTGATCGTGCTGGAGATGGGCGGCTCGTCCGATCTGTGCGAGCTGCTGCGCCCCGGCGAGCCCGTCATCCTGATGGGGCCGACCGGCTCGCCGAGCGAGATCCCGCAGGGCGAGACGGTGGTGCTGGCCGGCGGCGGGCTCGGCAACGCCGTCCTGTTCTCGATCGGCGCGGCGATGCGCGAACGGGGCTGCCGGATCGTCTATTTCGCCGGCTACAAGCGGCTGCAGGACCGCTACCACGTCCCGGCCATCGAGGCGGCCGCCGACCTGGTGGTCTGGTGCAGCGACGAGGCGCCCGGCTTTGTTCCGACCCGGCCGCAGGACCGCGCCTTCGTCGGCAACATCGTGCAGGCGATGCTGGCCTATGCCCGCGGCGATCTCGGCGTCCCGCCGATCCCGCTGGCGGAGGCGGACCGCATCTTCGTGATCGGTTCGGACCGGATGATGGCTGCGGTCACGGCCGCGCGCCACGGCGTGCTGGCGCCCTATCTCCGGCCGGGGCACGTCGCGATCGGCAGCATCAACTCGCCGATGCAATGCATGATGAAGGAGATCTGCGCGCAGTGCCTGCAGCTGCACCGCGACCCCGACACCGGCGAGGAGCGCATCGTCTATTCCTGCTTCAATCAGGACCAGTCGCTCGATCTGGTGGATTTCGGCGTGCTGCGGGACCGTCTGTCCCAGAACACCGTGCAGGAGAAGCTGACCCGGCAGTGGATCGACCGCTGCCTCAGACGGCTCCAGGTGCGGGCGGCGGCCGGCTGACGGTCAGCGTCGCCGCCGCTGGCGGCCGACGAGCAGGATGATCGTCCCGCCGATGATGCCGACGCTCGCGGCCAGCAACGGCGCCAGGAGCCAGCCGATCGCGGCCGTCCCCTCGGTCAGCTCGCCCGAGAAGGGCTTGACGAAGAAGATGAAGAGCAGCACCGCGCACCACAGCCCGGTCCAGATCCAGAAGAGCTTCTGCGCCCCGGCGCTCGGGCCGCGCTCCTCCGGGTCTCCCCGGGCGCGATCGTAGCGGGCGTGATCGTAAGCGGCGTGTGCGGCATCCTGGTCGATCATGGCGTCCGTCCCTCGTGTGATCCAACCGGAAAACCGGAGCCGCGGCCGGCCGGTTCCCCGGAACCGCCGCCGCGTTCCCCTTGTTGGACCCCGCACCAGGAGATCCGACGAGGGAGATCGTCATGGCCGTCCGCGCGGACGAAAAGGCCAAGCTTCGGGACCTGATCGAGCATATCGGGATCGCGATGATGACCACCATGGATGCCGACGGCACGCTGCGCAGCCGCCCCATGGCCGATATCCGGCCCGACGACGGGGCCTTCAACGGCGTCCTGTGGTTCTTCACCCGGGCGAGCGCCCACAAGATGCTGGAGTTGGCCGAACACGATCGGGTCAACCTCGCCTATGCCGACCCCGGCAGGCAGCACTACGTCTCCGTCTCCGGCCGCGGCAGGCTGGTGCGCGATCGCGCCCTGATCGAGCGGTTCTGGCGCGAGCCGATGCGGACCTGGTTTCCCGAGGGGCCGGACGACCCGGACCTCGCCCTCATCCGCGTCGAGGCCGAGAAGGCGGAATATTGGGACAGCCCCTCGGGCGCGATGGTTCATCTCTTCGGCTACGTGAAGGCCCGGGTCACCGGGGAGCCGCCCTCGCCCGGGGAGAACCGGAAACTGGCGTTCTGAATCCGGTTCCGGTTGCATCCCGCCGACAGACCCTTATGCTTAGTTTGAGCATAAGGGTCTGATGCCGTTCCGCGGCAGAGTAGGGAAGCAATGAACCGACGCCTCTTCCTCGTGGCCGTGGCGGCCTTCACGATCGGCGCCGCGGCGCCCGGCGCCCGGGCCGCCGAGCCGATCCGCATCGGCGACCTGAACAGCTACACCAGCCTGCCTGCCTTCTCGGTGCCCTATCGCAAGGGCTGGCAGCTCGCGCTGGAGGAGATCAACGCCGCAGGCGGCGTGCTCGGCCGCCCGGTCGAGGTGATCTCCCGCGACGACGGCGGCAAGCCGGCCGAGGCGATCACCGCGGCCAACGAGCTGGTGACGCGCGGGCGGGCCGAGATTCTGATGGGAACCCTGCTGAGCCATGTCGGCCTGGCGGTGTCCGATTTCGCCCGGCAACGCCGGGTGATCTTCCTGGCCGCGGAGCCGCTGACCGATACCCTGGTCTGGGAGCAGGGCAATCCCGTCACCTTCCGGCTCCGGCCGGGCACCTACGTCCAGGCGGCCATGCTGGCCGAGCAGGCGGCCAAGCTGCCGGCCAGGCGCTGGGTCACGGTCGCGCCGAACTACGAGTACGGCAAGTCGGCGGTCGAGGCGTTCCGCAGGCTGCTGAAGGCGAAGCGGCCGGATGTCGAGTTCGTCGCCGAGCAGTGGCCGGCGCTTGGTAAGATCGACGCCGGGGCCACCGTGCAGGCGCTCGCCCGCGCCGAGCCCGAGGCCATCTTCAACGTGCTGTTCGGCCCGGACCTGGCCCCCTTCGTGCGCGAGGGCCGGACGCGCGGCCTGTTCGAGGGGCGCGAGGTGGTGAGCCTGCTGTCCGGCGAGCCGGAATGGATCGACCCGCTCAAGAGCGAGGCGCCCGAGGGCTGGATCGTCACCGGCTATCCCTGGTACGCGCTCGACACGCCGGCGCACACCGCCTTCCGCCGGGCCTACGAGGCGAAGTTCGGCGAGTATCCGCGCATGGGCTCGGTTGTCGGCTACGTCGCGCTGCACATGCTGGCCCAGGCGATCGAGCAGGCCGGCGGCACCGAGACGGAGGCGCTGGCCGCGGCGCTCCGCGGCCTGCGCATGGACACGCCCTTCGGCCCGATCGAGATGCGCGCCTCCGACCAGCAGAGTACGATGGGCACCTTCGTCGGCCGGCTGACGGTGCAGGACGGCATGCCGCGGATGGTCGACTGGACCTACGGGGATGGCGCCCACTATCTGCCCGGGCCGGACGAGGTCGCCGATCTGCGGCGGCAGAGGTAGCCCCGCCGCCGCGGGCGGACCTTCGGGTCCGTTCCCTCGTTCGTCGTCCCGGAAAGGAGGGAGCGGGCCGGAAGGCCCGCGCTCCGACGCCTGCGCATGGATTTCCTGCTCGCCCAGTTCCTGACCGGCCTCGCCAGCGCCTCGTCGCTGTTCCTCGTCGCCTCGGGGCTGACGCTGATCTTCGGGGTGACGCGGGTCGTCAACTTCGCCCACGGCTCCTTCTACATGCTGGGCGCCTATGCCGGCTTCAGCCTGGTCACCTGGCTGCAGCCGGTGCTCGGCGAGGCAGCCGGCTTCTGGCTCGGCCTGCTCGGCGCCGCCCTCGTGGTCGCGCTGATCGGCGCCGCGATCGAGATGACGCTGCTGCGGCGGATCTACGACTCGCCGGAGCTGTTCCAGCTCCTCGCCACCTTCGGCGTGGTGCTGATCGTCGCCGATGCGACCCTGGCGGTCTGGGGGCCGTCGGACCTGCTCGGGCCGCGCGCGCCGGGCCTCGAAGGCGCGGTGCGGATCGGCACGCAGGCGCTGCCGTCCTACGACCTCGCCCTGATCCTGTTCGGTCCCGCCGTGTTCGCCGCCCTGTGGCTGCTGCTGCGGCGGACCCGCTGGGGCATCCTGGTGCGCGCGGCGACCGAGGACCGCGAGATGACGGCGGCCCTCGGCGTCGACCAGCGGCGCCTGTTCACGCTGGTCTTCACCCTCGGCGCCGGGCTCGCCGGCCTGGCCGGGGCCCTGCAGCTCCCGCGCGCGCCGGCGACGCTCGGCATGGATCTCGGCATCATCGTCGAGGCCTTCGTCGTCACCGTCGTCGGCGGCATGGGCAGCCTGGCGGGCGCCCTGATCGCGGCAGTGCTGATCGGCGAGCTGCACGCCTTCGGCATCCTGGTGCTGCCCGAGATCACGCTGGTGCTGGTCTTCCTGTTCATGGCCGTCGTGCTCGTGCTGCGCCCCTCGGGCCTGCTCGGCAGGCCCGAGCGGCTGGCGACCCGGCGCGCCGTGGCGCCGGCGCCGCTGCGCCCGCTGCCGCCGGCCGGCCGCTGGGCGGTCGCCGCGGCGGCGGTCGGGCTGGCCGCGGCGCCGCTCCTGCTCGGTCCCTATCCGCTGTCGGTGCTGACCGAGATCGTCATCTTCGCCCTGTTCGCCGCCAGCCTCCAGCTCCTGACCGGCATCGGCGGCGTCATCTCGTTCGGGCATGCGGCCTATTTCGGCCTTGGCGCCTACGGCGCGGCCCTGGCCGTGCGCTGGCTGGCGCTGCCGATGGCCGTCTCGGTGCCGGCCGGAATGCTGCTGGCGGCGGCCGGCGCCGCCCTGTTCGGCCTGTTCTGCGTGCGGCTCGCCGGGGTCTATCTGGCGATGCTGACGCTCGCCTTCGCGCAGATCTGCTACGCGGTGGCCTTCCAATGGTACGATGTCACCGGCGGCGACAACGGCCTTCTGGGCATCTGGCCGCCCGTCTGGCTGGCCGCGCCGGAGCGCTTCTACTGGCTCGCCCTGGCCGTCTGCGGCCTGGCCGTGTTCGGCCTGCGCCGGGCCGCCCTGTCCCCCTTCGGCTACGCCCTGCGCGCCGGCCGTGACTCGCCGCTGCGGGCGGAGGCGATCGGCCTCGACCTCCGGCGCCAGCAATGGGCCGCGTTCACCCTGTCCGGCGTCGCCGCGGGGCTGGCCGGGGCGTTCCACGCCTTCTTCAAGGGCAGCGTCTTCCCGGAGAGCCTCGGCATCGGCATCTCGGTCGACGGGCTGGTGATGGTGCTGCTCGGCGGCATCGACACGCTGACCGGGCCGCTGGTCGGGGCGGCGGCCTACAAGGCGGCCCACATCCTGCTGACCTACTGGACCGACTATTGGCGCGCCGTGCTCGGCCTCATGATCGTGTTGCTGGTGGTCGCCTTCCCGCGCGGGATCGTCGGCAGCCTGCGCGCGCTCCGTCCCGAGCGGGAGGAGGCGCCGGCATGACGGCACTGCTCGCGGTCGAGGGGCTGCGGCGCACCTTCGGCGGCATCGAGGCGGTCGCCGGCGTCGATTTCAGCCTCCGGGCCGGGGAGGTGGTCGCGCTGATCGGCCCCAACGGCGCCGGCAAGACGACCTGCTTCAATCTGATCAACGGCCAGCTCCGCCCCGATTCCGGCCGGGTCTGGCTGCGCGGCCGCGACATCGTCGGCCTGCCGCCGCGCGCCGTCTGGCGGCTCGGCGTCGGCCGCACCTTCCAGATTCCCGCCACGTTTAGCTCCATGACGGTCCGGGAGAACCTGCAGACGGCGCTGCTGTCGCGGTACCGCCGCCAGTTCGCCCTCTGGCCGCTGGCGACACGGCTCTATGTCGCGGAGGCGATGCGCCTGCTGGAGCGCGTTGGCATCGCCGACCAGGCGGCCCGGCCCTGCGGCGTGCTCGCCTACGGTGACCTGAAGCGGGTGGAGCTGGCGATTGCCCTGGCCCACGAGCCGTCCCTGCTCCTGATGGACGAGCCCACGGCCGGCATGGCGCCGCGGGAGCGCGGTGCGCTGATGGCGCTGACGGCCGAGATCGTGCGCGAGCGGAACATCGGCGTGCTGTTCACCGAGCACGATATGGACGTGGTGTTCGGCCACGCCGACCGCATCCTGGTGATGCACCGCGGCCGCCTGATCGCGCAGGGCTCGCCCGCCTCGGTGCGCGCCGACCCGCGGGTGCGGGAGGTCTATCTGGGAACCGGCTGAGAGCCGGGTCGGCGGACGCCCGCCCATTGGCCGCTCGTCGACGGCATCCGCGCGGACGGGCGGACCGTCCCGGCGAGAGCGCGGCCGATGTCGCGCCAGCGATGTTCGGCCCCGGCACGCCGCGGGCGGCCGGCGCTAGAGGAACGGACTTTCGTGCAGACCTCGAGCGCGAGGTCGGGCGAGATGGCCAGCTCACCCGGCGGGACCGACGGCCGCTCCAGCGGAGCCGGATGCGCCTCCCCAATTCGGCGCGCGGACAGGCCGCCCCCGAACCTTACCAACCTTACCGGGTTATCGTTCCGGCCGTACCTCCGGACGCGGACCTCCTCCGCTCGATCCCGGCCATCGCGGCCGCGGATTCCGGGCGTCGCCCGTTCAGTGCAGCCGCATCATGTGCCCGACATGGCGCAGTTCGCCGGGGCTGACCAGGCGGGCGCTGGCGATGCGGACCGAGTGAATCTTCGCCTCGATCTCGCGTTCCCAGAAGTCCAGGAACCGGTGCAGCACCGGGTAGCGCGGGGCGATGTCGAGCTTCTGCCAGACGAAGCTCTGCAACAGGTGCGGATGGTCCGGCATGCGATAGAGGATCTCGGCGGTGGTCAGCCGGTAGCCGGTCAGTTGACGCTCCAGATCTGTGGTCACGGTCGTCGCCTCCTCCTCGTACGAGCCTTGCTTCAACACCGGAATCTGACACCTTGTTCCCTTCGGTTCCAGTGAAAAATTGTTCGATTTCAGCGTGTTAGCAGCAGGACGGCGCGAGTGCTGCCAGCCTCCGCCGGTGTTAGCACTCACCAGACGAGAGTGCTAACAACGCCCTTGAATCGCCGGTGCGCTTTGATTACATCCGCGCCGAACCGGCAGCCGGCCGGTACGAGACCGACCGGTTCCGGCGTTGCTCGATCGATTTCCAAGGGAGCAATCCGATGCGTTTTCGGCCACTGCATGACCGCGTCGTCGTGCGCCGCGTCGAGGAAGAGAACAAGACCCGCGGCGGGATCATCATTCCGGACACCGCCAAGGAGAAGCCGCAGGAGGGCGAGGTCATCGCCGTCGGTCCGGGCGCCCGGAACGAGCGGGGCGAGATTCAGCCGCTGGACGTCAAGGTCGGCGACCGGGTTCTGTTCGGCAAGTGGTCCGGCACCGAGGTGCGGATCGACGATGAGGAACTCCTCATCATGAAGGAGACCGACATCATGGGCGTCATCGAGGGTGGCGCCGCGAAGAAGGCGGCCGCCTGATCCGGCTCTAGAGGCATATCCAGACAATCGAAGGGACAACGAATATGGCTGCCAAGGACGTGAAGTTCAGCGCCGACGCGCGCGACCGCATGCTGCGCGGCGTCAACATCCTGGCCGACGCGGTCAAGGTCACGCTCGGCCCCAAGGGCCGTAACGTCGTCCTCGACAAGGCGTTCGGCGCGCCGCGCATCACCAAGGACGGCGTCACCGTCGCCAAGGAGATCGA
>CAZVAR010000128.1:0-11025 GCA_964625225.1 uncultured Alphaproteobacteria bacterium
ATGAGGCCGCGGCGTAGGGCCGCGGAGAACCGCCGGGGCCGCCGTCGCGTGTGTCACCACCGGCAAGGCTTCAATGAGGCCGCGGCGTAGGGCCGCGGAGAACCGCTCCCCGAAATCTTTCCGTATTTCAGGGGCGGTACATGGCGGATTGCGAGCGCTCCCCGCTCCGGCCGCACGGGGCGCGCCCCGCCTGCCGTCCGGCTGCGATCGGGAACAGCCAAGTCTCTGATTCATATCGTCCAACAACGTTGCGAGTGCTCGCCAGCGCCGGATGCGCCGCGGCACCGCTCGCACGGCCGCGGCGACCGTATCACACCACGACGACCTCGCGCGCGACAGCTTCGAACGCCTTGCCGAGGCTGTCAACGCGCGGCTCGACCTTCGTTGCCGGGCCGAGATCCAGCAGGATCACGTGGTCTTCGTCATGCTTGATCAGGCCATCCAGCGCAGCCTTCAACTCCGCCCGCCGCCGGCGGCTCAGCCGGCACTGGAAGACCGAGAGCTGCAGCCAGGCGCCATAGCCCTGCAGCAGTCGGAATACGCGCCGCCAGCGCTTCGGCGAGCGGATGTCGTAGGCGACGATGTAGAGATGCTCCTCCATGCGGTCCCGACCTCAGCGCGGCGTGATCTGCGGGTAGTCCGGGATCTCGCCGAGCAGGTACCGCCCGAGCAGGCGCACCTGCACTTCGAGCAGCCGACGATAGCTGACCCGGTAGCCGAACAGCGGGTGCGTGATCTCCTGGCCCATGCGTCGCTCGAAGCAGGCGATGAACCGTCTGCGCCCCTCGGGCTTCAATGCCACCGCGGCACCCACGCGGACGAAGTCGGTCGGCCGTACCTCACCATTATTGATCGCCTGCAGCACGCTGGAATCCGCCAGCAGTGGCCGGAACGGCTCCATCAGGTCGAGCGCCAGCGCCGGCCGGCCGTAGCGCGGCCGGTGGTAGAAGCCGCGATAAGGATCGAGCCCGACGGCCGAGAGCGTTACCGCAAAGCTGCGTACCAGCAGGGCGTACGCGAAGGACAGCAGCGCATTGACCGGATCGCGCGGCGGGCGGCGGTTGCGCTCGGCGAAGGCGAAGCTCCAGTCGACGTCCGCTGCCTCCACCTTGAGTAAGCCGCCGAAGCAGCCGAAATAGCGCGCGGCGGCTGCTCCCTCGATGCCGAGCAGTTCGGCCGGACTGCGGGCCTGCAGCGCCGCGGCCATGTCCCGCCGCAGGGCGGCAAGCTCGCCTTCCGGCCGGTCCGCGCCCGGCCAGTTGCGGCGCAGCAGGGTGCGGGCGTTGCGGATCTTGGCGTGCACCAGCTTGCGGGCGAGGCCGAGGCAAAAGGCCGGGTCGAAGGAAGCGCGGTACTGCGCCGTGCGCAGCTCGACATTCTTGTGCCCGAGGCCGGTGGTGTGACCGAGGAACCAGCCGCCATAGCTGTACCAGGTAACCGGCACGCCGCGGCGCATGAGCTCGTGCAGCACCGGCACGGTCGGCGCGGCGTTGCCGAACAGCACGAGCTGCGAAACGTCGAGGAGTCGCACGCAGACCGGCGGCTCGTCACCGACCTCGATCACCAACGTCTCGCCCCGCTTGCCGATGCGGGCTCTGGGCGCCTGTACGTAGAGCGGTAATGCCTCGTCGCGGGTAACGGCCAGCGGCCGAGGTTCGGCCCCGGCGTGAGCGGCGCGCAGGAAGTTCACCTCGTCGGGAAGGCAGATGCCGACCAGCGAGCAGCGCGGGCATTTCGGGCTGTCGGCGAGGGGCGGCGGCAGTCGGGCGGTGGCCGCCATCAGCCGCAGACCATCGATGGCGGCACGCGTGGCGGCCTCGAGGTCGGCGTCGAAGACGACCCGCACGCGCTCACGGCTCTGCACGAAGTAGAGGATGCCGCCCTCGCAGCGATAGCCTGCCTCGCGCAGCAGCAGCACCTGGACGCCGACCTGTACGCGCTCCGGCTCGTAGGCGCCTTTGGCCGTATGCGGGCGTTTGCCGCGCTTGTAGTCCACCGGCAGGACGGCCCCGTCCTCGTCCTCGATCAGGTCGACCCTGGCGACGAGGCCGAGCCGCTCGGAGGACAAGGTGACCGAACGGGCGTGGATGCGGGCCTCCTCGGCGTCCTCCGGCGCAGGCAGAGCGCCGCCGGGCTTGTCGGCGCGGCGGTGGGCATGGCGCCCCTCCACCGTGTCGCCCGATTCCGCCCACTCGCCCTGGACCCATTCGAGATAGGCGAGCCGCGGGCAGTAGACGAACTCGTTGACCATCCGCGCCGGCAGAGGCGGCATGTCTGCGCGTGGAGGGAAGGGCAGGGGGAGTTCGGGCTGGAGGGAGGCGTCCATATCCGGCGGCTCATCGTTCGGATCGGAACAGGCCGAGTCCGAAGTGGCAGCCGAAGCCGAGCGCGAGGGGACCGGACACGGGCTCGGCGAAGGTCAGTCGCCAGAAGCTTCCCTGCGTGTCGGGCTGGGTCAGCCCGCGGCGCGAACGGAAGCGGTGGAAATGGGCGGCGCGCCGTGGCCGCCCGTTGACCATGATCGCAGGCAGAAGCCTGTCGCCGGCATCGGCGAGGCCCGTTACCGAGCCGCAGCCTTCGAGACACGGATCGATGCGCTCGGGCCGGATCTTCAAGCGCTTCTCGCATTCGCGCCGGATCTGGCGCATCGCCTCGCTGAGACGGAGCGCCTCGCCGCGCGTGATCGCGTCCGCCTCGACCGCCGGGCGCAGCTCCTTCTCGACATTCTCCATCCTGAACGATCGCGGATTCAGGTTGGTCTTGGAATGCCAGGGCATCAGGTAAGGTGTCGCCGAAACCCATCGGCAGGCTCGATCGAGCAGCCGACTCGCGTCTGCAAACGCCTCGCGCCGGCCGAAGCCTTCGAGGGCAAGGCGCCATTCCTGGCGGCCACGCTCCGCGGACCCGTCGTCCGCATCGGCGCGGCCTCGCGGCTCCAGCCACAGACGGACCAGGCGATCGAGCGCGCGCTGGCAGTCCGCGTCGATGCCGGCCGGGACATGGATGACGAGATGATCGATCTCGCCATCGCCGTCGGCGTCTTCGGGCAGATAGAAGGCGTGGGTGTGTGCCCCGCCGTTGAGCGGTTTCCCGCCCGCGCCGCGGCCGGAGAAGGTCGGCGGGATTCGGTCCCGCCCCACGGCGTACCCGATCCGTGACAGCGCCGCGACCCGCGCGAGCTCGCCGATCTTCACGGCATCTTCGATCCGCGGCCGTGGCCGACCGGCCAGTATGTAACGGGCGGTATCGGGCAGGTCGCGCCGGGCAGGAGGACGGACCGCGCGGCTGCGTGGCACGGGGCCGAGGGGCGGGCGCGTGTAGAGCAGCTCCTGCGAGGCCGGTGGCGCACTCCACCTGGCCGCCTGCAGGTCGGCGGTGTCGAGCGCGAGCGCATCGACGAGGCGTTCGGGCAGGGTCTTCCGAACTTTCTCCGCCTGGCGTCGAGGCCCTTCGATACGCGCCAGGTGGCGTTCGCGCGCGGCGGCATAGGCGACGGCAGGCAGCGGTGCGCGCAGCCGCACCGGAACCGCCGTGGTCGCATCCAGATCCGATGCTCCCCGGTAGTCCTGGGGAATGCAGTTCGGCCCCGGGCCGTCCGGCCAGGCCTCGAACGTTTCGGCTTCGACCCAGCTCTCCGCGCGCCCGAGATAGCCGAGCCGCTCGGCGAGATGGTCCAGCAAGGCCCGGCTGCGCCCGTCCAGCGCCGCCTCCGGCCAGCACACCAGGATCGGCTCGCTCGCGTCGAACCGTGCAAAGGCATCGAAGACCAGCGTCTTTGTGACCGGCGCTGGCATGAAGTGGCGGGCATGCGCATGCACGGCGTCGGGCAGGCGGTAAACGGGAGCCGCTTCTGCCAGGGCGTCGATCAGCCCGGCAAGATCGGTCTCGGAGAAGCGGTCGCGGTCCGCCTTGCGGTGGTAGCAGGCGATCAGCGCCCGCAGGATGCGCCACGGCTCCGGCGGCCAGGCCACGTCCGCCTCGTTGACGTGCCGGCCCCAGGGCGTCGCGTGATAGCGCCCGGCCGGGAACCTGAACGACAGTCCGATCACGGCGTCACTTCTCATACCGGACCACCGTCACGCGCGGATCGGCGAAGCGCCCCTCCGCGGCAACGGCAGCGATCAGGCCCGGCAGTTCTTCCGCAAGCTGATGCACCGACGGCACCGTCGCGCCCTCGGGACGCGTGACACGCAGTCCGTTGTCCTTCAGCCGCAGATCGCAGGCCGTCCGCAGCCGGAGGCCTTCGCCGAGGAACTTGCCGATCTTGAACAGCGCGAGCGCGACCAGCAGCCGGTAAACATTGTCGCCGAGTCCGAACGCCCGGATCTGCTGGAGATCGAGGTTGAAGTAGGCGGTGATGCGGTCCGCAACGAACTCGTCGCGCGCGAAGGGCACGTTGCCGAAGCCTCTTGCCGTATCGCCCTGCGGGTCGACGATGTCATTCTTGACACCGCCGCTCGCCGCCGTCGTGACCCCGCTCGCCTCGATGAAAGCCGAAAGTGCGCGTGGCAGGCGCAGACGACCGCCCGCGAGGTCCTTCTTCGCAAGAAAAAGGCCGTGCAGGAGAGCGTTGGTGTCGAGCCGGAGGACCGTTTCGGCGAGTTTAGTCAAGTCCACCCGCCCCTCCTCCATTCCGGCCAAGTCTTTCTTGAGGGTATTGAATACCGACTTGTCTTTACCCTCGAGGATATAGGGGGAGTTCAAGCGGTGCGCCTCGAGGACGGAGTTGGTCAGCGGCTCGCCGTTTCCGTTGGTCACCTTTACCAGCGGCAGGCCCCGGAGCGGTGCGATCCAGTCGTCGGCGGCCTCGTCCCAGCAGACTTTCTCCAGCCGGTTGGCCATGCTCTGAGCGGATTCGACCAGCAGCATCCGCACGCCGCCCGGCGCGTCGTAGAGCGCCGGCCCCAGGTTCGGGAAGCCGGTCGGCTGAAACCGCGTCCCCTGCAGCGGCTCCAGCTCGGCTTCGATCAACAGGCGCGGCGCGCCGTCGAGTGCGGACAGGTCAAGCGGCATCGACTCTCTCTCCCTCCTCGTCCTCGTTCTGTGCGGGAAGCTCGTAGGCGCGCTTCGCCAGCCGCCGGACGGCGCTGCGCGAAACCGGGATCAGCAGCGCGGCGGCGAGGCGCCGGGCCTCGATGGGCGGCACGTCCAGGCGCGCGGCCAGAGGCGCCCAGCCGCTCGCGCGGACGCGGCCGAGCGCGGCAGCGAGCGCCGCTGCGACCTGATGATGGGAGCCGCCGGCAAGCCGCTCGACCGTTCCCGGCGGCACCGGCATGCGGCCCGCCTCCGCCAGCAGCCGTCCTTGCCGCAACCGGCGGTCGGGTGTGAACACCGGCTTCAGGGCGGCATAGGCGAGCGGAATCGGCCCGTCTTCGCCTGCCGTCTCCCAGGCCAGGGGCATCTCGCTTTCCCGGCGGCGCACGCCGAAATCGACCCAGACCAGCCCGGCGAGGAGGGACGCGATCCGGCTATCATCGACGGTTCCGGACAAGAACGCCGATACCGCTCCGAGCCCTGCATAGAGCGCCCCGTCCAAAGGCTTGTCGGCCAGGCCCCGCCGCTTCTGTTCGATCAGCCGCCGTGCGAGGACGCCGGTCAGGTTGTCGATAAGCGTCCCCGGGCCCCAGACCGCGAGTGCGCTGGCGTCGACCCAGGCAAAACTTCGTTGTGGCCGGGCGTCCCGATTTCCGAGCTTCGTCTCGTCCAAAGGGACGAAATGCGCCGCCATCGGCAGCCAGACCCGGTTCGGCGTGCTGGCGGCCTCCTGTGCAGGAGCGTCTGATCCTCTGATCCCCGGTTCCGGCCGGGCACCGACGCTCGCGAGGGCCGCCGCGATCTCGAACTCCGGAGAACCGTCCCTGGCATCGGTGATCCACTGCCGAGGCAGCGGCGGCGGCGGACCGACGCGGCCCCGTGCGGCAGGGCTGGTCGAGAGGTAGCGTGCCGCTTCGCCGACCGCGATGAGGACTCCCTGGACCGCCTCCGGCGTGTTGCGCTGCGTCAGGTCGAACAGCGACTCGTCCAGCCGTTGCGCCAACTTGACCAGGCGCACCGGCGGGTCCGTGATCGCGCCGCGCGCGAGCCGCCGCAGGTGGGCGAGCCATTGGCCGCGCTCGAGATCATCGATCAGGTCGGCGCGCGGGTTGCGCCGCACCTGTATGCGTCCTGCCGGCGCGGAAATGTACATCTTGCCGTGCCGTTGCAGGAAGGCGTGGCGCTCGAAGGCGTCGATCCCGCGGTCAACGGCCAGCTTGGCCACTGCCCGGGCGAAATCGAGGCCATCGGCGGCGGCTCGGCGGCCGATCGTCGCTCGACCTTCCGCAAGCAGCATTCTGATCTCACGATAACCCGCGAAGCCGGACCAGATCGGCAGCCAGATCTCCGACCGCGCTGGGGTTTCGTCCGTTACATCCGCGATGCCCGACCCGGCCGCAACGACGTCGGCGGTAAACGGCAGGCTGGCCTCGGCAGCGCTTCCGCCCGTCAAACGCCGTGTTGCGGCACTGGCGAACAGCAGGGCGCCCTCAAGTGCAAGGACAAGATCCCAAGCGTTGAGTAAGGACGCGCCCTCGAAGCCGCTTCCGGCGTTGTAGCCGCCGACTGCGCCGGGCGCGAACTGGCTGATTCCGCCGGAACCCAGGCCTACCGCCGGATCGCTGAACAGGGACCCCTCAATTTGCCGGGCCGCCAGCGCGGTGGGTTCCCCCGTCCGGAGATCGATGAGCTGCGCCAAGCGCTGCATGAACGTGCTGGAGAAGTCCAGATTCCCGTCATTGCCGCCGCTGCCGAGCAGAGCCGGATAGCGCGTGCGATCCGAGGTGATCGCGACGGAGGCATCGAACCAGGCGAGCCCCTCTTCCGGCAGCTCACTGCGAATCTGGCGGACGAGCGCATCCTTGGCCGGGCCTTTCGGAGCTTGGTCCAGGTTGCAGCGGCGCAGAAGCGCACGCACAAACTGAATCGCGGTGCGGTAAGGAACCAGCCGCGCCGCCTCCGATTGCTCGATGGCCCCGAGCGTTCGAGTGGCCTCCGTCGGCTCATCGCGCACGCCTGTCTTTTTCCGTTTGCCCGTCTCGGGATCTTTCTCCTTTTCCTTGCCTTCGCGGAAATAGAAGCCGCTGCCGCCGTTCCACGGCGAGACGATCGGGGTCGGCCGGTAGTCGCGCAGCAGGAACTGCAGGAGACCTTCGCGGCCGAGCTGCGTCTCCAGGACGAAGCTCTCGCCGATCCAGGCACCCCGCGCGGCCGGGTCGGCGCCCTGCTCGACCACGAGGCGGAGCACGCCAAGCGCCTTCAGGTAGCTGGCGACGGGCGACGGCCGGCAGCCGAGGAGAGGCAGCGGCTCAGACATCGTCCTCTCCACGATCTTGCTCGGCCCTCGACGCGCGCCAGTCGGCGATCGCCACCAGCGCTTCGAGCCAGGCGAGCCGGAAGGGGCCGTGTTCAGCGAGCAGCCGCTGGGTGCGCTCGGCCCAGCTTCGGCCGCTGCTGCCGCCACCGAGTTCCATCACGTCGAGCCGCAGCCTCGTCTCCGGCACGACTTCACCGCCCGGTAGGACGACCTCCGGCAACGGGTCGCCGTCATGGATTCCGCGAGCGAACCGGATCGTGCCGTCCTCCGGCTCAATCTCGCCGGGCACGGCACGGATCCCCGTCCGCACCTTGCCGTGGTGCGCTGCGATGAGGAAGGCGATCAGATCCTTGTCCGGCCCCTCGGCCCCGCGCTCCAGCCATGCCAGGGCCGAGGCGAGTTCATGGCGGAAGTAAGGGCGCTTGTGCCGCGCACGATTGCGGGATTTGGCCAGCAGAATGGATCGGCAGGGATGAGCATCGTCCAGGTCGCACCGCATCGTTGTTTGGAACACCTCATGCGCCTTACCGACATCGTGCCACCGGGCAGCGGTGACGATCGGGTGTGCGCTGTCCTCGATTTTGAGGCGCTCGCACAGCCCGCGCGCGGCTTCTTCGACATGCTTCAGGTGGCGGATCAGCGACACGTAAGGGCGGTTCTGGCTCCGCCGGTCGCCGCCCATGTCCGCCGGCTTGCCGTCCACGCCGGGAGCCAGCGTCGGCACGCGGGCCTTGACTGATTGGAGGAACCCGAGATTGAGATCGTATCCGCCCGTTTCGGCGGCAATCATCACGGTTTGGCCGGGAAACAGGCGGTCGGCCGTGCAGGGAACCCAGCGCCCCTCATCGCTGCGGCGGTCGCCAAGCGGGTCCCAGATGTAAGCCTTCGGCCTCCCCGTTCTGAGCCAGTCCCTGACCTGCCCGATCGCCGCAGGGCAGATCTCTTCGCGCGCCGGCGCAGGCTGCTCCTGCAGCCCGTCCTCGTCGAGGTCGCGCCAGAACAGGCGCACATCGGTGTCGTCGGCGTCGCGGATATAGGGACTCACATCGACGTCGAAGCCGGTCAGGTCGGGTTCGGTGTTGAACAGTTCGATCAGGTCCTTGCGGCGGATGACCTGAGTCGGCGGCAGCGGCGCGTCGGCCGGCGGCAGGTCGGCCGGACTGGCACTCGCAAGTCCCGCAAGCCGGTCGCGCGCCGATGCCAGCTCGACAGCGTCGTAAGGGAGCGCCAGCTTCGCGTCTTCGGACGGATCGATGTCGATCCAGTATGCCTCGGCGCCTTGTCCGATCTCCCCGTAACGGTTGCAGCGGCCGAAACGCTGGACGAGCGAGCTCCAGGGGGCGAGCTCGGTGAACAGGACGGCGGAGCTTACGTCCACGCCGGCTTCGAGCGCCTGCGTCGTGACGACGATCAGATCCTTGCGCTCGGGCGGGTCGTCCCGGCGCGGCAGCCGCCCGAGCTGCGCTCTGCGCTCCTGCTGCCGGAAGCGCGAATGAACCAGGAGCAGCCGCTCCTTCGCGGCCGTTCCGAGCTGCTTTTCGAGCGCCTTGTAGATCTCCTGGGCGCGGCTCACCCGGTTGACGACGACGATGGTGGTGGCACCGGGCCGATGCCGCGCCCGTACCGCCTCGGCAACGCGTCCCGGATACTCCTTCGCGGTCGCCCTATCGAGCGCGAGGTCGAGTCGGGCCAGCCGTTTCTGCGCGCCGCGGCGCTCCTCGACCTCACGGTGCCGGCGGTCCTCCTCGTCCAGTTCCGTCACGCGAAGCGAATCGAGATGCGGGCGGAAATCCACGGTGCCGAGCCAGCGCCGGTCGAGGGTGGCGGAAACCCACAGGCTGCGACTCGGCAGGCCGGCCGGAAAACGGCGCCGGAACGCTTCGAGCTGGGTCGAGGTGGCGAGGCCGGCACCCATGAGCTGGACCTCGTCGAACACCCAGAGCGAATCGTTGTGCAGGAGCGCGAAATGTACGGGCCAGTGATAGCGACTCATGCCGTAGCCGCGCATGAGGGCGCGCGAGAGCAGCATGTCCTGGGTGCCGACGATCACAGCGGCCCGCTCGGGCTCGCGTACCCAGGCATCGTCGTCGATCTCGCCGCCCATGAGGATATGGACGCCCGGAAGATCCGTTGCGGCGAAGCGTTCGGCCGCCCGTTCGATCCAGACGCGCGCCTCCGCCGCGGTCTGCTCGACGAGCGTGCGCATGGGCAGGCAGTAGACGAGGCGGCGCGGCGTATCCGCAATCCCGTGCAGGCGGCGGTAGAGCCAGGCCACGACGACCGCCGCCGTCTTGCCGAGCCCGGTCGGCACGTTCAGCACGTCGGGCCAATGCCCCTGCGCCAGTCGCTGCTGATACGGGAATGGGCGATCTCGGCCGGTTGTCTGATGAAAAAAGCGCTCGTAGCTCACGCCTGCATCCCGTGGCAGGTTTTTCAACCTGAGCACGATATCACCATATGACTACCGTGCGGTACCCGGTTGGATTGCGGCCCGCTGCCGATGTCGAGCCCCGCTGGCGTGATGCCCGGTGGCGGGCGGATCGGGAGAATCGTTGGATTTGGCGGTCCGCTCACCTGGACGGTGGCGCCGACAGGCTGCGTAGAACGGGGATGAACCGGCCTCTGTCGCCCCGGCCGCCCGACCGGCGGGCGAGGGGCTACGGGCCACTCTTGCGGTCGGCTTCGCGTGGGGCTGCCGTCGTGCGGCGGTTTCCGGGAACGGCCAGGCCGCCGTCATCGGGTTCTGCAGCCGGACGGGATCGAAGACCGCGGCGCTCGCGGGCGACACGCGGCGCGATCCTACGGGCGCGCAACCGACCGGGACGAACGCCCGCACGTCGTCAGCCTTGACGGCGCCCTGCGTGATCCGCCGCCGCGGCTTCGGTCCCTGTCACCAGGGCCGCCGCAGCGTCCCGCTCGGCGGTGCCGGTGGACGGGGCGACCAAGGTGCCGACCGCCGGACCGCAGCGGTTCCCCATCGGCGCGCAGCAGCTTTCCGGACGGAATCGAGGGGCGGCTCCGTCGCGCATAGTCCCTCCAACGCGGGTGACGGAGCCTCAAGACCCCGTCGATGATGGCCCAGATCCGCCGCAGCGAATGGCTGGCCGGAACCTGCGCCCCGCACCCCGCATACGAGAACAGGCTCGCCGCCCGAACGTCGCCGCCGCGCATCACGCCCCCGCCGTCGGGGTAATGAGATTCTCCGCTGCCGGTCAGAGCCGCGCGGCCGGCGCCGGTCGGGGATAGGCTCTTCTGGGGCGCGCGTCGGCTGCTGCCGGCGAGGAGCGCCCCAACACGTTCAGCCCATTCGCTCGACTATTGCGGGCTGAATTGCGGGATGGTGCACAGCGCCCAGAAGATTTTCTTTATATGTCAGTCTACTAGGTATAAGAAGGTGGCGGATGGGGTGTCCGCCGAAACATGAGGATTTCTGCGGCTTAGAGGGTGGATGGACGGTAATACCCATCATCCTACCCATCAGGACCGGCCTGTCGCCCGCCGTGCCTGCCGACAAAAAACCCCCGCCGAAGCGGGGGCAGTAGCAGCCGGTCAGTCCGGCCCGGCGGCCATTCGTTCCAGATCGCGGAGCGCGGACACGGCGAAGCGATGCTCCCAGTCCAGTTCGTCGGGCGGCAGCTCGGCAACGGTGCGGCCCGGCGACCCTTGCGTGGTGA
>CAZVAR010000129.1:0-10763 GCA_964625225.1 uncultured Alphaproteobacteria bacterium
ACCGCGCCGCGACCGCCGACGAGATCCGGATCATGCGCGGGAGACTGGAAGCGGCGCTGGCAGCGGGTGCGATCGGCCTCAGCACCGGCCTGTTCTACCACCCCGCCAATGCCGCCCCGACCGAGGAGGTGATCGAACTCGCCCGGGCGCTCGCGCCGGCCGGCGCGCTCCACACGACGCACATGCGCGACGAGGCCGACCATGTCGTCGACTCGCTGGAGGAGACCTTCCGCATCGGCCGCGCGGCCGGTGTGCCGGTCGTGATCTCCCATCACAAGTGCGCCGGGCAGCGGAATTTCGGCCGCTCGCGCGAGACGCTGGCGCGGTTCGCACGGGCACGCGCCGGGCAGCCGATCGGCCTCGACGCCGATCCCTTTGTCGCGGGCTCCACGGTCCTCGACCCCGACCGCTTCATGGGCGCCAGCAAGATCCTGATCACCTGGTCGGAGCCCTACCCGGACGCCACCGGTCGCGAGCTCGGTGAGATCGCCGACGAATGGGGCGTCGGCTGGGCCGAGGCGGCCGAGCGGCTGCGCCCGGCCGGCGCCATCTACTTCATGATGGATGAAGCGGACGTGCGGCGCATCCTTGCCTACCCCCACACCATGATCGGCTCGGACGGCCTGCCGCACGACACGCACCCGCATCCGCGCCTTTGGGGCACCTTCCCGCGCGTACTCGGCCATTACGTCCGCGAGGTCGGCCTGTTCGGCCTGGAGGAAGGGGTCCGCCGCATGACGGGGCTGACCGCGGCGCGGTTCGGCCTGAAGGATCGCGGCGTGTTGCGCGAGGGGGCCTACGCCGATCTCGTCCTGTTCGACCCCGACACGATCGCCGACCGCTCGACCTTCGACCGGCCGACGGAGCCGGCCTCCGGCATCGAGCTGGTAATGGTCAACGGCCGCATCGTCTGGCGCGACGGCGGCGCCACCGGCGACCGGCCGGGGCGAGCGGTGCGGCTGCAGGAATTGTCTTTGGCGACCTCGGGCTGAGATTGCGGGCGCCACGCTCCGGATACCGGTCGGTCTCGGGCCGACTGTTTTCGGCCGGGCGAGCGTTCCGCTCCGATGACATCGTATCGGCACCCGGGCGCTCTCCGGCGGCCGCGGCGACAGGTATCCGGACAGCTTGTTACTTGGACACCCCCTGTAAGGCCGCCATCTTTCGAGGACGGTTAGAGTATAATCAGAATAAGATAGGATAAAGAAATTTGAATATATGATATTACGTGGATTATAATAGATAGTACATGTGTAGATGGGTGCATTAATATCACAATATATTGTGTATCGCCTTATCGTAAGGAGGGTTGATGCTCGTGACGGATCATTCGCACTGTGAAGTTATGTGGGAGTGATGCTGCGAGGTTGACTGCAGCCTTTCTGCATACCGGGATTTCGAAGATTCCCGTCGGTATGATCGGCTCGGCTCACCCGAGTGGTTGATTGCCGGGGCCGTCGATTAAGTATCTGCTGCTCGAGGCAGACGGTTTCGATCGGCGTGAGATCGTCGAGCGCATCCGCAATTGGCAAGTCTGGGCGCCACGCGATCTTCCCGTCATCGCGGAACGGCTGCCGCCACCCGAATCGACGGATCTCGTCGAATTTCTGAAGGGCAGGGTGCGGGCGATCGCGCCCTACTATCTCGGCCTGGCGCCACGGCTGTTTCGGCGCAGCGTCGCGCATTGCAGGCGTGTCGCGGGCCCGGCGCTGGCGGAAGAAGCACAGCTGAACCCCTATTCACCGCGGAGCTGGATGTGCCGCCGGACCCATCCCGCACGAACGCCGCTCGAAGAGCTGCCGCCGGACCGATTGCTGGTCGGAGAGCCGGTTTGGTACTAGCTGCGCGCGCTGAAATGCGAGGGGTGGAAGGAGATCGAGGTTCGCCGCCGTCCCTCCGACCATATCTACATCTGCAGCAACGCAGGGATCAGAGGCAGGCCGCTGCATCTGCATCGCGGCATCACCCTGGTCCGCGACCGCCGCAGCATCGGCAATGTCCCGATCACCCTGTGACCGAAGGCGCTACGCCGCCTCGAAGCGACCGAATTCCCAGCCCTTGCCGGGAGCGGCGTCGAACAGTGCCTTCGTGTAATCGTGGCGCGGGTTGCCGAACACCTCGGTAGCCGGCCCGTATTCCACCACCTCGCCGCGGTGCATCACGGCGACGCGGTCGCAGACCTGTGCCGCGACCCGGAGATCGTGGGTGATGAACAGCATGGCGAGGTCGAAGCGGGTGCGGATGTCGTCCAGCAGCTCCAGCACCTGCGCCTGTACGGACACGTCGAGCGCGGACACCGCCTCGTCGGCGATCAGCAGCTCCGGCTCCACCGCCAGGGCCCGGGCGATGCCGATCCGCTGCCGCTGCCCTCCCGAGAACTGGTAGGGGTACCGGTCGACCGCCCGCGGGTCGAGGCCGACGAGGCTCATCAACTCGCGCGCCCGCTGCAGCGCTGCTTTGCGCGACAGGCCGAAATTCATCGGCCCCTCGGCGATCGAGTCACCCACCCGCCGGCGCGGGTTGAGCGAGCGGTACGGATCCTGGAACACGATCTGCACCCGCTTGCGGTGGTGCCGCAGCGACCGTGCCGGCAGTCGCGCGATCTCGTCGCGGTCGAAATAGATGCGGCCGCCGGTCGGGTCGATCAGGCGGACGATGCAGCGCGCCACGGTCGACTTGCCGGAGCCGGACTCGCCGACGATGCCCAGGGTCTCGCCGCGGCGCACTTCCAGGTTCACGTCGCGGGCCGCCTTCACCACGCGCGCCCTCTGGAAGAAGCCGCCGCCGCCATAGGTCATGTCCAGATGCTCGGTGCGCATCACGACCGGCGCATCGGTCCGCACGGAGCGCTGGCGCGGCGTCATGCTGGGCACCGCGGAGATCAGCATCCGCGTGTAGTCGTGCTTCGGCCGCCGCAACACGTCGGTGGCGGGGCCGGTCTCGACCGCGCGCCCGTTCTGCATCACCACCACGCGGTCGGCGATCTCGGCGACGACGCCGAAATCGTGAGTGATGAACAGCACGCCCGTCCGATGCCGCTCCTGCAGCTCCTTGATGAGGCGCAGGATCTGCGCCTGCGTCGTCACGTCGAGCGCGGTGGTCGGCTCGTCGGCGATCAGCAGCGCAGGCTCCATCGCCAGCGCCATCGCGATCATCACGCGCTGCCGCTGTCCGCCGGAGAGCTGATGCGGATAGGCATGGCGGATGCGTTCCGGCTCCGGCATCCGCACGTCCTCCAGCACGTCGAGGACCCGCTGCGCCCGTTCCTGCGGCGACATCGCGGTGTGAACCTGAAGCACCTCCTCGATCTGCTGGCCGACCCGCACGACCGGATTGAGGGCGGTCATCGGCTCCTGGAAGATCATCGCCATCCGGCTGCCGCGCAGCTCCCGCATGCGCGCCGGGCTCGCCTGCAGCAGATCCTCGCCCTGCAGCAGCACCCGGCCGGCGGTCGGTACGAGCTGGCGCGGCAACAGGCCCATCACCGTGAAGGCCGTCACCGATTTGCCTGAGCCGGACTCGCCGACCACGCACAGGATTTCCTGCGGCTGCACCGTGAGGCTGACATCCTCGACGGCATGCGCACGGTCGGCATCGGCCGGGAGGCGGACGGTCAGACCCTCGACGCGGAGGACCGGCTCGGGCGCGGGGACGGCGGGCTCAGACACGCTTGGCGATCCGGGGGTCGAGGGTGTCGCGCAGGCCGTCGCCCAGCACGTTGACCGCGAGCACGATCAGCGCCAGTGCGGCCCCGGGAAAGAAGATGATCCAGGGCGCGAGCTGGAAGTAGGTCCGGCCCTCCGCCATGATGTTCCCCCAGCTCGGAATCTCCGGCGGCGTTCCCGCGCCGAGGAAGCTCAGGATCGCCTCCAGCAGCATCGCCGACGCACAGACATAGGTCGCCTGCACGATCAGCGGCGGCACGGTGTTCGGCAGCACGTGTCGGATCAGGATCAGCGGCAGCGGCGTTCCCGCGGCGATCGCCGCTTCGACGAAGGGCTCCTCGCGCACGCTGAGCACGACGCTGCGGACGAGGCGCACCACCCGTGGAACCTCGGGAATGGTGATGGCGACGATCACCGAGACCAGGCTCGCGCCGGACAGCGACACCAGCGCCACGGCCAGCAGGATCGCCGGGATCGCCATCAGCCCGTCCATCACCCGCATCAGGATCGCGTCCAGGATCCGGATATAGCCTGCCAGCAGCCCGATCAGCAGGCCGATCAGCACGCTGAGCGCGGCGACGCTGAGGCCGACCACCAGCGAGATGCGGGCGCCGTAGACGGTGCGGCTGTAGATGTCACGCCCGAACATGTCGGTTCCGAACCAGAAGCTCTCGGACGGCCGCTTCAGGCGGTTGATCGGGTTGAACTGGATCGGGTCGGCCGTGAAGAGGGCCGGCGCGAACACGGCCATCAGCGCCATCAGCACCAGGATGCCGCCGCCGATCACCATGGTCGGGTGCCGCCGGAACACCGACCTCCGCAGTGCGCTCGGCCGGTCGATCACCGGATCGCGGATCGTATCGACGTGCTGACTCAATAGCGGATCCTCGGATCGAGCGCGGTGTAGATGATGTCCACCAGCAGATTGATCAGGATGTAGACCAGCGAGAAGACCAGCATCAGGCCCTGGATGATCGGGTAGTCGCGCTTCAGGATCGCGTCGAAGACCAGGCGGCCGAGGCCGGGGATGTTGAACACGCTCTCGGTCACCACCACGCCGCCCAGCAGGATGGCGACGGCGATGCCGATCATTGTCACCACCGGCACCGCGGCGTTGCGCAGCGCGTGGCGCACCAGCACGGCGCGCTCGGTCAGGCCCTTGGCGTGGGCGGTCCGGATATAGTCCTCGTCGAGCACCTCGCGCACGCTCGCCCGGGTGATGCGGGCGATCAGCGCGATAAGAAAGCCGGACAGCGCGACGCTGGGCAGGACCATGTGGCTGAGAAAGGCGCCGAAGTCCTGGGTCGGGCTCACATAGCCCTGCACCGGCAGCCAGCGCAGGTCGATCGCGAAGATGTAGATCAGGACATAGCCCAGCACGAACACCGGGATCGAGAAGCCGAGCACCGCGAAGACCATGATCGCCTGGTCGATCCAGGTGCCGGCCTTCCAGGCCGCGATCGTGCCGAGCGGCACCGCGATGCCGACGATCAGCAGGAGCGTGGTCGCCGAGAGGGCCAGCGTCGGCTCCAGCCGCTGGCCGATCAGTTGCGTGACCGGAAGGTTGGAGAAGATCGAGATGCCGAGATCGCCCTGCAGCAGACGGCCGACCCAGGCGACGAACTGCACGTGCAGCGGCTGGTCGAGGCCGAGATTCGCCCGGATCCGGGCAATCGCCTCGGGCGTGGCGTAGTCCCCGGCGATGACCGTCGCCGGGTCGCCGGGGCTCAGCCGCAGCAGCAGGAAGACGAACAGCGCCACCACGGCGATCACCGGGACGGTGGCGAGGATGCGCTTCAGGATGAAACGGAGCATGTCGTCTCGACTCGGCAGTGAAGGGCCGGGTGCGTCCCGTCCGTTTCGGCTGGGCCCGGCGGCGGGATCACCGGTCCCGCCCCGTGCCCGGGTTCGACACGGCCGTCCGGGGCTTCCCTGCTCCCGCTCCATGTTGCCTCGGGAATGGCGGAACCGGCCTCCCGGAGCCGCGGCCCCGATTGCCTCACGCTTCGCGGCGGCCGCTCCGAGGCCGGCTCAGGGTGAGGCGAGCCTGGGGTGTCGCCGTACCCGAGCCTCATGGTCAGGAGGGAATGCCCGTTCCGGACCATGAGCCCGTTCCGGGTCATGAGAAGGCGTGCCGCACGGGCGAGGGCCGGGCTGCGGGCCGGGTCGGGGCATCGCCGGCAAGCCGTCGAGCGGGCTTTGAACGAAGCCTGCGACGACGGTGCCGGTCGCATGCCCGGCCGCCATGGTCGGCCGAGCATGCCCGGGTACTCCGCGGGCACCCGGTACCTCCCGTACCGCATGGCCGGAAACGGCGGCTCGCCCGTTACTTCTTCTCCATGTTCCAGAAGAACTGTACCGGCGACTTGATCATGCCGGTGACATTGTCGCGGTACGCCACCGGGTTGAACCAGGTGCCGAAATTGCCGTGGGTCACGACTTCCGCGTAGTTGCGCTTCTGGATGTCGATCGCGATCTGCTTCTGCTTCTCGGGGTCGGTTTCCCTGGCGAAGGCCGTCCGCATCTCCTCGATCTTTGCGTCGCACGGCCAGCCGAACCAGGCCTTCTCGACGCAGCCGGTCGAAAGCCCGGTATGCGTTACCGGGTTGACGATGTCGGCTCCGATCCACCATGTGTGGAAGATGCTCCAGCCGTTCTGGTCCAGCGGCTCCCTGACCGCGCGGCGGGAGGTGACCGTGCTCCAGTCCATCGCCTGCAGCTCGACGTTGAACCCGGCCTTGCGCAGGTTCTGCGCCGTGACCAGCGTCGCCGCGTTGGTGACCGGGATGTCGGTCATGTGCAGGATGACGACTTTCTCGCCATTGTACCCGGCCTCCTTCAGCAGCGCCTTGGCCTTCTCGAAATCCTGCTTCTTGAACGGTTCGGCCCCGGCGTCGGATGCCAGCGGCGTGCCGCAGGCGTAGTAGGACAGGCACTCCTTCCAATATTCCGGGTCGCCGATCGCGGCCTGCATGTACTCCGCTTGGTCGATCGTATGCAGCACCGCCTGCCGGATCTTCGGGTTGTCGAACGGCGGATGCAAATGGTTCATCCGCAGCATGCCCTGGCTGCCCAGCGGGTCGAGCCGCTCGACCTTGACCCCCGGCGAGGAGGCGAGGATTGGAACGAGATCGACCGGCGGCTGCTCGTAATAGTCCACCTCGCCGCTGATGAGCGCGTTCATCGCGGTGTTTGGGTCGGGAATGTAGTGCCACTCGAGCCGGTCGACCTTGGCGACCTTGCCGCCGGCTGCGCCGCTGACCGGCTCTTGGCGCGGGACGTAATCCGCGAACTTGGTGTAGACGACCTTGCTGCCGGGGACCCACTGGTCCTTCTCGAACTTGAAGGGGCCGGAGCCGACGACCTCGGGCACCTGGGTGAACGGGTCGGTTTCGGCCAGCCGCTTCGGCATGATGAATGGTACGTTCGAGCTGATCTTCCCGATCGACTCCAGCACCAGGCCGTAGGGATATTTCAGCTTCATCTGGAAGGTTCGGTCGTCGACGGCCTCGATCGTGTCGATCGCCTCGTAGAGCTTTTGCCCCATGCCGTCGCGCTTGCCCCAGCGGTTGAGCGAGGCGAGCGCGTCCTCGGCCTTTACGGGTGCGCCGTCGTGGAACTTGAGGCCCTCGCGGAGCGTGAAGGTCCAGGTCAGCTTGTCGTCGCTGAGCTCCCAGCTGTCCACCATCTGCGGCTGCGGCTGCAGATTCTCGTCCATCGCGAACAGCGTGTCATAGACGATGTAGCCGTGGTTCCGCGTGATGTACGCGGTGGTCCAGATCGGGTCGATGTTCTTCAGGTCGGCATGCGGGATGATCTTGAGGACCTTCTCCTGCGCTTCCGCCGACAGGGTCAGTCCCAGTGCCGGCAGCGTAAGTGCCGCCACGGCAGCGAATCCGGTAATCCTGCTTCTCAACGACGACACGATTGCCTCCTCCACTTGTTGATTGTGATGCCTGGAGCCCACCCGCGCGGGTCGCAGCTCCTAAGCGATTTTCGTGCCAGCACCGGTGTCGCCGCCGTGCCGGCCTCTTTAGCGAAAACCTTAAGACCCGCAATGCCGCCGGACAACCTGCTTCTGCCCGAACCCTGGGCAGGGCTGCCCGGTCTGCGACCACTGCGTTGCGGCCGGCCGGCTTCGGCGAAGAAGAGCCGGAGAGAATCCGACACCGTGATGGCGGACGGTCCGTTCCGCCGTGCCGGACGGTGAGGTGCCGGACCGGACCCGGCCGGGCCGCGGAGGATGGCCAAGGAGGAGGCAGTTGGTGCCGGCGCCGATCGGAACGGTTCCGGCGAGGCGGCAGGACCGGTGCCGGGATAAGGGGGGACCGTCGGCCGGCGCTCCGCGCTGCAATGCCCGTTTGCTGGGCACACGGCCACGAGACGCCCGCGCTGCGATCGGCCGCCGTCGAACGTCGGCATCCGGAACTTGCTCCTGCTGACGAATGCCGGTGCTTTCGCGTTGCGCGCAGGGTTCGGGCATGGCCCGGTGGCGGGGCTGGCGCCGCCGGCGTGGCCGGTCTATCAATGGTTCGACCGTCCGCCCGAAACTCCGGTCATGCTCGTGCCCGATCCGCAGCTCTCCACCTTCGCTCGTCAGCCGACCGGTTTCGCCGAGAACCCCCGGTCCGGCCGCGGCCGCCCCTACGGGGCGCGGCAGCGGCGGGTCCAGGACCGGGCGGATGTCGCCGCGGCGGCCGCCGAGATCGCGGGGTGGCCCGGCTATGCGCCGACCCCGCTGCGCGCGCTGCCGGGGCTCGCCGCCGCAGCCGGACTCGACGCGGTCTGGTACAAGGACGAGGGCGAGCGCTTCGGGCTCGGCAGCTTCAAGGCCCTCGGCGGCGCCTATGCCGTCTTCCGCCAGCTCGCCGCCGCCGTGCGGCGCGCGACCGGGGCCGCGCCGGTCGCGGCCGCCGATCTCGCGGCCGGCCGCTGGAAGGATGTCACGCGGGACATGACCGTAACCTGCGCGACCGACGGCAATCACGGCCGCTCGGTCGCGTGGGGGGCGCAGACCTTCGGCTGCCGCTGCGTGATCTACGTCCACGAGACCGTCAGCGAGGGGCGCCGGCGTGCCATCGCCGCCTACGGCGCGGAGGTCCGGGTGGTGCCGGGCACGTATGACGACGCCGTCCGGCGCGCCGCCGAGGATGCCGCGCGCAATGGCTGGATCGTCGTCTCCGATACCTCCTGGCCGGGCTATCGCGAGATCCCCCGCGACGTGATGCACGGCTATGCGGTCATGGGCGAGGAGGCGCTGAGCCAGATCCCCTCCGGCGAGAGGCCCACCCACGTCTTCCTGCAGGCCGGCGTTGGCTCGCTCGCCGCCGCCGTGGCCGGGCACTTCTGGGAAACGTTTGGGCCGGAGCGGCCCTGCATCGTGGTGGTCGAGCCGGATCGCGCTGCCTGCCTGTTCGCAAGCGTACGCGCGGGCGGGCCGACCGCGGTCGGCGGCGACCTCGGTACGATCATGGCCGGCCTCGCCTGCGGTGAGCCGTCGCCGCTGGCCTGGGAGATTCTGGACGAGGGCGCGGACGCGTTCATGACGGTCACGGACGCGGCCGCTGCCGAGACGATGCGGCTGCTGGCCGCCGGCACGGCCGGCGATGCGCCGGTGATCGCCGGCGAGTCGGCGGTGGCGGGGCTTGCCGGCCTGCTCGGTGCCTGCGCCCGGCCGGACCTGCGGCAGGGCCTCGGGCTCGGGCCCGAAAGCCGTGTCCTGCTGTTCGGCAGCGAAGGTGCGACCGATCCGGAGGTCTGGGAGCGGATCGTCGGCCGCCCGCCGTATGCGGCGGACGTGTCATAGCCTGGAGGGGAGGACGCCAATGGCTCGGATCGTCACCGTCGGCGCGGCGCAGCTCGGCCCGATCGCCCTGAACGAAAGCCGGCGCGACGTCGTGGAACGATTGATCGCGCTGCTGCACCAGGGAAAGGCGCGCGGCTGCGATCTGGTCGTCTTTCCCGAGCTGGCCCTCACCACGTTCTTTCCGCGCTGGTATATGGAAGATCAGGCCGAGATCGACCGCTTCTTCGAGACGGAGATGCCCGGCCCGGAGACGCGGCCCCTGTTCGAGGCGGCGGAGCGGCTCGGCCTCGCCTTCTGCCTCGGCTATGCCGAGCTGACCGCGCCCGGCGCGCAGGGTCGCCGCCGGCGCTTCAACACCGCGATCCTGGTCGGTCGCGACGGCCGCATCGTCGGCAAGTACCGCAAGATCCACCTTCCCGGCCACGCCGAGCACGAGCCGTGGCGCCGCTTCCAGCATCTCGAGAAGCGCTACTTCGAGACCGGCAATCTCGGCTTCGGTGTATTCGACGCGCTCGGCGGCCGGATCGGGATGTGCATCTGCAACGACCGGCGCTGGCCGGAGACCTACCGGGTCATGGGTCTGCAGGGCGTCGAGATGGTGCTGCTCGGCTACAATACCCCGGTCCACAACCCGCCTGCGCCGGAGCACGACGACCTCTCGCTATTCCACAACCGGCTCGTCATGCAGTCGGGCGCCTATCAGAACGGGACCTGGGTCGTCGGCGTGGCCAAGGCCGGTGTCGAGGAGGGGGTGCCGATGATCGGCGGCTCCCAGATCATCGCGCCGTCCGGCGTGACCGTCGCCGAGGCGGCGACCCTGGGAGACGAGCTGATCGTGGCGGCCTGCGATCTCGACCTGTGCGCCTCCTACAAGCGCTCGGTCTTCAACTTCGCCGCCCATCGCGAGCCGGGCTATTACCGCCTGATCACCGCGGTCAAGGGTGCGGTCGCGCCGGACGAGGCGAGGGGGCTGCTGACGCCTGAGGATCGGCCGGCCGATTGAAGCGGCGGGGGCCGGCCCCTATCTTGCGGCGGTCCGCCACCACCGGCCGAAGATCCGCTCCCGCATGACACAGACCCCGCCGAAGATCGGCATCGTCAGCCTCGGCTGCCCCAAGGCGCTTGTCGATTCCGAGCGCATCGTCACCCACCTGCGCGCCGAGGGCTACGAGTTCTCGCGCGACTATGCCGGCGCCGATCTCGTGCTGGTCAACACCTGCGGTTTTCTCGACAGCGCCCGGGAGGAGAGCCTGGAGGCCATCGGCGAGGCGATCGCCGAGAACGGCAAGGTC
>CAZVAR010000130.1:0-10428 GCA_964625225.1 uncultured Alphaproteobacteria bacterium
CGATCAGGATGGCGTTCTTGCTGGCCAGCGCGATCAGCACGACGATGCCGATCTGGGCGTAGACGTCGTTGGCGAGGCCGGTCAGCAACAGCGCCAGCATCGCGCCGAGCAGGCCGATCGACACCGACAGCAGCACCGCGATCGGGATGGTCCAGCTCTCGTAGAGCGCGACCAGGAACAGATAGGCGAACAGCACGGCGAGGCCGAGGATGATCGGGGTCTGTCCGGCCGCCTCCTGCTCCTGCAGCGAGATTCCCGACCATTCGTAGCCGTAGCCCTCAGGGAGCGTGCTGGCCGCGACCGCCTCCATCGCCGCGATCGCCTCGCCCGAACTGCGGCCCGGGGCGGGCGAGCCGTTCACGGTGGCGCTGACATAGTTGTTGTACCGGGTGATCGCCTGCGGCCCGATATCGAGGCGGAGCGAGACGATGCTGCTGAGCGGCACCATTCCGCCTTCCGCATTCCGGACATGGATCCGCCCGACGTCGTCGGGCGCGTCGCGGTCGGCCGCCTCGCCCTGGACATTGACCTGCCAGACGCGCCCGAACCGGTTGAAATCATTGACGTAGAAGCCGCCGAGCGTGGTCTGCAGGGCGCTGTAGACGGCATCGACCGGCACGCCGAGAACCTGCGCCTTGTCGCGATCCAGGTCGACGATCAGACGCGGCGTTGCCACCTGGAACGTCGTGAACACGTCGGCGAGATCCGGGTGCTGGTTGGCGGCGAACACGAGGCCTCCCGCCACCGAGGCCAGCTCGGCCGGCGAGTCGCCGGCGATCGCCTCGAGCCGGAAATCAAACCCGGCGGTGTTGCCGAGCCCGGCGATCGGGGGCACGTTGAACACCATCACCTGCGCTTCGGCGACCGTCGCGACACGGCGCTGCGCTTCAGCCAGCACGTCGAAAGCGGTGATGCCCTGCGCGGCACGCTCGTCGAACGGCTCCAGGAGCAGGACCATGAAGCCGCTGTTGCCGATCTGCAGGCTGTCCAGCAGGCTGAAGCCCGCGACGGCGTTGACGATCCGCACGCCCGGAATGTCCTGCACCAGCAGGCGGACCTGCTCCATGACGCGCTGGGTGCGGTTCAGCGAGGCGTTCGCGGGGAGCTTGACCTCCATGAACAGGGCGCCCTGGTCTTCCTCCGGGAGAAAGCCGCCCGGCACGATGCGCGACAGCCCCCAATAGCCGGCCAGCGCAAGCGCGACCACCACCAGCGACAGGGCCGACACCCGGATGAGCCGCGCGACCATCGCGACATAGCCGTTGCGCACGGCGTCGATCCGACGCGACACCCAGGCCATGGGTCCGCGGCTTCGCTGTCGCGGCCGCAGCATCAGGGCACAGAGCGCCGGGCTCAGCGTCAGCGCGTTGACCGCAGACAGCAGCATCGCGACCGAAACGGTCAGCGCGAACTGGGCATAGAGCGAGCCGGTGATGCCGGGAATGAAGCCGACCGGGATGAAGACCGAGAGCAGCACCAGCGTGATCGCGATGATGGCCGGCGTGATCTGGGCCATCGCCTTGCGCGCCGCTTCACGCGGCGGCAGGCCCTCCTCCTCCATCACCCGCTCGACGTTCTCGACCACGACGATGGCGTCGTCGACGACGATGCCGATCGACAGCACCATGGCGAACAGCGAGATGGTGTTGGCCGACTGCCCGAACAGCAGGAGGAAGGCGAAGGTGCCGATCAGCGAGACCGGCACGGCGATCATCGGGATGATGGTGGCCCGCCAGCTCCCCAGGAACAGGAAGACCACGATCAGCACGAGCACGAAGGCTTCGAGAAGGGTCGTGATGACCTGCTGGATCGAGGCCGTGACGAACACAGTGGTGTCGTAGGCGATCTCGTAGCGGATCCCCTCCGGAAAGCTCTCGGCGAGGCGGTCGAGCGTCGCGCGCACGTTCTCCGCGGTGGAGACGGCGTTGGCGCCGGGCGCCTGGAAGATGCCGATCACTGCCGCCGGACGGCCGTTCAGCGTTCCGGTCGAGTTGTAGGACTGCGCCGCCAGCTCCACCCGCGCCACGTCGCCGATGCGCAGCAGCGAGCCGTCGGGGTTGGCACGGATGACGATGTTCCGGAACTCCTCGACGTCGGACAGCCGGCCTTGAGCCTGGAGCGTGATCTCGATCTGCTGATCGCTCGGCATCGGCTGCGCGCCGATCCGGCCGACCGGCGCCAGGACGTTCTGGCTGGCGATCGCGTTGACCACGTCGGTCGGGGTCAGTTCGAGGCTGGTCAGCCGCTGGGTGTCCAGCCAGATGCGCATGCTGTAATCGTAGCGGCTGAACAGCCGCGCCTCGCCGACCCCGGGGACGCGCGCCAACGCGTCCAGCATGTTGATGCGCGCGTAATTGGTCAGGAACAGCAGGTCGAAATCCGGGGAATCCGAGACGAGACTGACGAGCTGCAGAAAAGCCGTGGACTGCTTGCGTACGTCCAGCCCCTGCCGGCGCACCTCCTCGGGCAACGACGCCTCGGCGAGCCTGACCCGGTTCTGCACGTTCACCGTGTTGATGTCCGGGTCCGAGCCGACCGCGAACGTGACGGAAAGCGAATAGCTCCCGTCATTGCCGCTGGTCGAGCTCATGTAGATCATGTCCTCGACCCCGTTGACCTGCGCCTCGATCGGCTGGGCGATCGCGGATGCCACCGTTTCCGCGTTCGCACCGACATAGCGGGCGCTGACCCTGACCTGCGGTGGAACGATGTCGGGGAACTGAGCGACGGGGATGCGGGTGAGCGACAGCAAGCCGGCCAGGGTAATGACGACCGAGATGACGAGGGCGAGCCGCGGACGGTCGATGAAGACAAACGAGATCACGCCCTCATCCCCCCACCCCGATCGTCTCGACCGGGCGCGGATCGACCGGCGTGTCGGGGCGGACGCGCTGGAGGCCCTGAACGATGATCCGGTCGCCGGGCCTCAGCCCGGAAACGACGGTCGTGCGGCCCCGGTCGAGGGTCTCGCCGGTTTGGATCCGCCGCACCTCGACCCGGTTCTCGGGGGTGACCGCAAGCACGAAGACACCCTGCTGGTCGGCCTGGATCGCACTCTGCGGAATGATGATCGCCTGCTCCGCCTCGGCCCGTTCGACCCGGACCTGGACGAACTGGCCGTCGCGGAGCCACCCGTCCGGGTTCGGCAGGACCGCGCGCACCGGCACCGTGTCCGTGCCGCGTTCGACGCTGATCCCGACGAAGTCGACCTGGCCCGCGTAAGGATACTCGCTCCCGTCCTGAAAGCGGATGCGCACAGTGAAGGCGCTCGCGTCGACGCCGCGCTCCGCCGCCTCCCGCTCCGCCCGGGCCAACCGGCTCTGGCTGACCGGGAAGAGGACATAGATCGGGTCCTGACTGATGATCTCGGTCAGCGGGTCGCTGTTCGGGCCGACGAGATCGCCGATATCGTAATGCGCCCGGCCGATACGACCGCGGATCGGTGCGCGAATCTCGGTATAGGCCAGATCGATCTCGGCCTGCCGCAATGCCGCACGTGCCTGCAGAATGGAGGCCTCGGCCGTTTGCGCGGCGGCGCGCCGTTCGTCGACCGTTGCCCGCGCAATGTTGCCGCGCTCGACCAGCGTCTCGGCGCGCCGGAGCTGCGCCCGCGCGTTCTCGGCCGCCGCCTCCGCGGCAGCGAGATCGGCACGGCGCTGCTCGACCAGCGCTTCGTAGGTCTCCCGCTCGATGCGGAACAGCGGCGTGCCGACCTCGACGGTCTGCCCTTCCTCGAACAGCCTGGCCTCGATGAAACCGGTCACCCGCGCCCGGACCTCGACCTTCTGGACGGCCTCGATCCGCCCGACGAAACTCTCGCCGAGATTGACGGGGCTCAGCTGTGCCTCGATCACGCCGACCGGCACGACCTGAGGCTGCTGTTGCGCCGCCGTGGACGCATCGTCCCCGTCGGGGCCGCAGCCCGACACGATAAGCGCCACCGGCAGCAGGAGCATGGAAAGGCCGCGACCGAGGACCCGGGTCCCTTTCCTCATGTGCCGGACCGTTGCGCTTTCGGGAAACTGTCGACCACCGTCACGCGCCCTGGCGCGGCCATCGCACCCTCAGATTAACTCTGGCCTCGGGGAAATGTTTCGGCTCCTCGAGCATCCGGCGAGGTCCCGCCGCCGCTCCCCCGTCCCCGGAGCTTCGGCCGACAACAGGCGACGATCGGGCGCCGGGCCCGATCCGCAGAGAAGAGTATGACCACCGGCGGCGGCCATCGGATGTTCCCCGGCTCGATGCCCGGACGGACGGCGCGTCGCGCCGGCTGTCACCGCCCCCATGCCTGCCGACGACGGCCTTTCACGCGTGCGGCGTCGGTGCTCCAGGCGCCCGGGCCGGTGAACACGAAGAGCAGGAACACGAAGCAATAGAGGATCGCAGCGTCGCCGCCGTTCAACACCGGGTAGACGCTCCGCGGCGCATGGAACAGCCAGTAGGCCACGGCCATCTCGCCGGCGAGGACGAAAGCGACCGGCCGGGTGAACAGGCCGATCAGCATCAGGAGCCCGCCGACCAGTTCGATAACGGCGCCGATCCAGAGCAGCGACAGGGTCGCCGGAAGCCCACTCTGCGGCGGGGCTGGAAACCCGAACAGCTTCTGCGTGCCGTGCTCCATGAAGATCAGGGACGTCACGATCCGCAGCACCGCCAGCGCGTAAGGGGTGTACCGGTCGAGGGTCTCCGTGTGTCGCATGCCGATCTTGCCTCATCTGGGCCAGTGTTCTTCATCATAGGAACTCCGTAGCGCCGACAAGTGTTCCGGTTCGCCGGCGGCAGGACCGATGTCAACGACCGGGAGCAACCGAAACGGCACGCGACGCCGGCGTCGACATTTCGAGATCGGCACCCGATCCGCGCAACCTCGGCGCCGCGGCATCGCACGGAGTCAAAGGGGAAGGATGATAACCGGCCGAGAGCTCGTCGTTTCAACCCTTCCCGCCGCCGGCCGCGTGCCCGGCGCGACGATTGGCGCGCCCTCGGCACAGGGGCTCACGCCGGGCACGCGACCGCCAATCCCGGGCTTCCGTCGGACGCCGGCGAAGCATGGGTGACGGACGGATCCCTGCGTCGGGGCGTCGACGATCCGGCCGGCGATGATCGAGTACTTGGAGCGGTTCCGCTCAGATGCAGCGGCAGATGGGAGGTACGTGCCCGTGGCCGAAACGGTGGAAGGCCAGGTCGATCTCGTGATCGAGAATTGCGAACTGCCGCCGGATGCCGACCTTCGGCTTCACACCACGCTCGGGCCCATGCCGGCGGAGGGTGGACGAGATCCGGGGCCCGATCCCCGGAACGGGGCGATGCGGATGGCACGGGCGCTGGACGCCTACGGAGAGCACTTCGATCACGAACGCTGGAAACCGCTCCCGCGATACGCGATCGACGACCCGCGCGCGCATACGCTCGGCCGCGGCTCTGCGCCGAACCATGCCGCCGCGCCGATGTCGACCCGGCGCCGGTCCGGCCTATCTGCTTAGACAGCTCCGGCAACGCGACCGTAGTGGGCGATGAACGCGACGACCGCTTCCTCTCTTCTGCACCACGACCGGCTCGGCCGGGCCGGACGCGTCGTCTACACCCTCTCGCAAGCGGCGCGCATCGCCTGGTTCCTGGGGCAGTACCGGCTGGCCGCCCTGCGCGCCGCCCCGGCGGTACGGCCGGAGGACATTCCACCGGACATGCCGTCGGAGCGGGCGATCTTCGCGCGCATCGCCACGCTGCTGCGACAGGATCGGGCCAATATCCAGGCCGGCCTCTACCGCATGCCGCAGGACTGGCTGCCGCGGCCGCGGGCGGCGCTGCGGACCAGCCGGCGCTTCTTGGCCGATCTCGATGCGGTCACCCGTCGCCGCGCCGCGGGCAAAGCGCAGGAGGTGTTCGAGACACGCCACACCGAGGGCCGCGGCGGCTACCCCCGCTACTATCTGCAGAACTTCCATTATCAGAGCGGGGGCTGGCTCACCGACGAGTCCGCCGGCCTGTACGACTGGCAGGTCGAGACGCTGTTCTACGGCACCGCCGACACCATGCGCCGCCAGGCACTCGTTCCGCTCGCCGAGCACATCCGCGCCGCCGCGGCGGCCGGCCGCCGCGTGCCGGAACTGCGGTTGCTCGATCTGGCCTGCGGCACCGGGCGGTTCCTCGGCACCGTCAAGGACAATTGGCCGCGCCTTCCCTGCATCGGCCTCGATCTCAGCCCCAATTATCTGCGCCGTGCCCGGGAGCGGTTGCGGCGGCGATCCTGGCTCGGCTTCGTTGATGCTCCGGCGGAGGCGATCCCGCTTGCCGATGGCAGCCTCGACCTCGTGACCAGCATCTACCTGTTCCACGAGTTACCGGCGAAGGTGCGCCGCCGCGTGGCGGCCGAGATCGCCCGCGTGCTCCGGCCCGGCGGCCGGTTCGTCCTGGTCGATTCCTTCCAGCGCGGCGACGACCCGCCGCTGGACCCACTGCTGGAGTTCTTTCCGCGCACCTATCACGAGCCCTATTTCCGGGACTATGTCGGCACCGACCTCGATGCGCTGTTCGGCGCCGCCGGCCTGCGCCCGGCCGGGCACCGGCTCGCACTGTTCTCCAAGGTCAGCGTCTACGACAAGCCGGGCTGATCCTGCTGTTCCGCCCGGCCGACGCCCGCCTGCGCCCGCAGCGCGTCGCGGTCGGCGCTGCCGCTCAGGACCAGCGCGACCGGCTCGAGCGCGGGAATGTGGGCGCAGACGATCATGATCGTCGCCGTCAGCGGCACCGCCAGCAGCGCCCCTGCCACGCCCCAGACCCAGCCCCAGAACACGATCGAAACCAGCACCACCAGCGGCGAGATGTCGAGCGTCCTCCCCTGCAGCCTGGGATCGACGTAATTGCCCATGACCTGCTCGATCAGCACGATGCCGCCGATCACCAGCAGCGCCTTGCCGGCGCCGAACTGGACCAGCGCATAGACGGCGGGGAACGTGCCGGCGACGATCGAGCCGAGGGTCGGCACATAGTTCAGCACGAATTGCAGGATCGCCCAGAGAAAGACCAGGTCCATCCCCACCAGCAGCAGCCAACCGGCGATCATCACCGCGGTAAGAAGGCCAACGAGCGTGCGGATCAGCAGATATTGGCGGAGCCGCACCGCCACCGTCATCACGATCGCGCGCCAGGTGCCGTCCCACGACCGCCCTTCCACGGCCGCGACCTTTCGGCCCCATCGCCGTGCCTCGATCAGCATCAGCAGCGTGTAGAAGAAGATCAGCAGCAGTACGCTGACCACCAGTTCGACCCGCTGCAGCAACCAGGTCGCCGCCTGCGCCGCGCCGGAGGCCACGCTGCCGCCCGCGCCGTCGGCCCGACCGTCGGCCGGCACCGGCAGGCCGTGACGCTCTCCCCACTGCCGTAGTGCTTCGGCCTGCCCTTGGAACTGGTCGAGGAGCTGCGGGACCCGGCTCGACAACAGCCCCGCGCCGAACCAGATCGCCCCGAAGAACAAAGCGAGCACGGCAAGGATCAGCAGCATCGCCAGCCCGATGCTGAGCCAGCGCAACCGCCCGGGCAGCCGCTCGTCGAGCCAGGACTGCACCGGGTGGAGCAGCGCAGCCAGGAAGAAGGCGAAGGCCAGCGGCATGGTGACGACCATGGTCGCCCGCAATGCCCAGCCGACCATGATGAAGGCGATCACTGCGAGCAGGCCGATCGCCGTCCGCTGAACCCCTCGATCCGTCACGCCACCGCCCCGCCCTGTCGTGTGACCGGGGCGGAATCCGGAACCTGCCGCCCCTGGTTTCAACAGCGGGCGGGCGCAGTCGGTTCGACCGCGTCCGAAGCCGCGGCCGGCGGCGCTATCCGACCCGGCCGGCGATCGGGTCGAAGGGAGTCGTGAAGCGGCCGCGCGGGCGAATGTAATCGTAGGGCCCGCGCGCCAGGAAGCGGCCGTGGCCGGGCTCGGCCAACACCTTGCCGTCGTCCCAGACCAGCTTGCCGCGCGACAGCGTCATGACCGGCCAGCCGGTGACCTCCATCCCCTCGAACGGCGTGTAGTCGACCTGGTGGTGCAGTATTTCGTTGCGAATCGTCACTTTCCGGTTCGGATCCCAGATGCCGATGTCGGCGTCGGCGCCGACCGCGATCGTGCCCTTCTGCGGATGGATGCCGAACAGCTTGGCCGGGTTGGTCGCGGTCAGCGCGACGAAGGTCGGAAGGTCGATCCGGCCCTTCACCACCCCTTCCGAGAACAGGATCGGCATCCGCGTCTCGACGCCCGGCACGCCGTTGGGCACCTTGTTGAACGGCGCGTCCGTCCCGTGCATCCGCTTGCCTTGCGGATCGTCGTAGCGGTAGGGCGCGTGATCGGAGGAAACGACGCCCAGCACGCCGGTGCGCAGGTAGTTCCAGAGCGCCTCCTGGTCCGCCCGGCTGCGCGGCGAGGGGCTGCAGACGAACTTCGCGCCCTCGAAGCCGGGCCGATCCAGATCCTCGGCGGTCAGCACGAGATATTGCGTGCAGGTCTCGCCGAAGATCTTGAGGCCGCGCTGCTGCGCGCGGTGAATCTCCTCGGCTGCCTCGGCACAGGTGACGTGGAAGATCTGGATCGGCTGATCGGTCAGCTCCGCCAGCGCGATCGCGCGATGGGTCGCCTCGCGCTCCACCACCGCCGGCTTGGCCCAGGCGTGATACTTCATGCCGGTATGGCCGGTCTCGACGAGGCGTCGCGTCATCCACTTGATCGCCTCGTGATTCTCGGCATGGACCGTGACGAAGGCGCCGTGCTCGCGGGCCAGCGCGAAGATCTTCAGGATCGTCGCGTCGTCCACGTAATTGTTGTCGTAGGTCATGAACATCTTGATCGAGCGGTGGCCCGCCTCGATCAGCTCGGGCAGCTCCGCCATGACCCGCTCGTTCGGGTCGTTGACGATGATGTGGAAGCTGTAGTCGATGACCGCCTTCTTCGCGAGCGCGTGATAGTGCTCGGCCTCCTTTCGGACCGTGCCGCCCTTCGTCGTGGGCGAAAAGCAGATCACCGTGGTCGTGCCGCCGCAGGCGGCCGAGATCGTCCCGGACGTCCAGCTGTCGGCGTTGCGCCCCCCGGACGAGCCGAGCTGCTCGATATGGCAGTGGCTATCGACCCCGCCTGGAAGCACCAGCCGGCCGGTTGCGTCGATCTCCTGCGCGCCGCCGGGCAGGTCGCGGCCCAGGGCGGTGATGACTCCACCGCTGACGCCGACGTCGCACTTCACCACGTCGGCCGCCGTCGCGACCGTGCCGCCCCGAATGACCAGATCGTACATTCCGACGTCCTCACCGCTGGCAGTCCCGCTGCCGGAAAGCATACCCACGACGGCAGGCGTCGCCTAGCGTAACCGCCCCGTGGCCGCTCAGCCTGGCCCGTGCCCTGATCCGCCCGCGCGCAGCGCCGCTCGGAACGCGTCGGTGGCGGCGAACGCCTCCAGCCCCACCGCCTCGCAATCGGGATAGACGTCCGGCTTCTCCGTGGAGACGCGGGCGGCGAGGACGCCGGGCCGGGCGAGGCACGCATCGGCGATCGCCGCCACCAGGGTCTCCTGGAGGTTGAAGTGCCGGGAGGCCGCCAGGCGGCGGACCTCCTCGCGGAGAAAATCGTAATCGACCACGGCCTCGATCTCGTCCGTCGCCGCCGCCGATCGAACCCAAAGGTCGATGTTGATGAGCACCCGCTGCGGGGCCGCCCGCTCGAACGCGTGGATGCCGATCGAGCAGGTCACGGCGAAGTTCCGCACGAAGATCCGGCGCAGCCCCGCCAGGAGTGCGGCCAGATGTATGGCGCCGAAATCGCTGGGCATAGGCGGCTCACCCCAGATCGAACTGCACGTCCTTCGGCCGCGGTCTGAGGCTCTCGCCGCCGTCGATCGTGATCGTCTGGCCGTCGAACGACGGTGTCGCGAGAATGAAGCGGACCGCGGCGACGATCTCGGATACCTCCGGCCCGCGGCCGAGCGGGGTGCGGCCGTGCGCGCGCGCGAACGCCTCCTGCGTCATGTTCCCGCTCGGCAGCAGCAGGCCGGGGGCGATGCCGCAGACGCGGATGCGGGGCGAATAGGTCATCGCCAGCAGCTCAGTCAGCCCGTGCAGCCCGACCTTGCTGATCGTGTAGGAGAGAAAATCCGGATTGAGATTCCAGAGCTTCTGGTCGAGCAGATTGATGATGCAGCCGGTCTCGCCGGTCGGCAGGGCCCGGGCGAAATCGCGGCAGAGCAGCGCCGGCGCTCGGAGATTGGCGCCCATGTGGCGATCCCAGAGCTCGGCCGTCAGCGTCTCCGGATCGTCATAGTCGAACAAGGACGCATTGTTGATCAGCGCCGTCAGGCCGCCGCTCGCCGCCGCGGCTTCCGGCACGAGCCGCTCGGTCGCCGCCACGTCGGTCAGGTCGGCGGTGAACACCGCGGCCCGGCCGCCGCGCGCCGCGATGCC
>CAZVAR010000131.1:0-10391 GCA_964625225.1 uncultured Alphaproteobacteria bacterium
AACGGTGATGATGCCAAGCTCCTTCGAGGTCGGGAAGCGGCCGAAGGAGGCGGCGTAGCCGATGTCGAACAGCTCGTCGATCGAATGCGCCCGATAGACGTCGTACTGGCGCAGCAGCGTGTCGAACACCGCGTCCGAGCCGGTCAGCGACGCCGTATGCGAGGCCGCCGCCGCGCTGCCGACATCGGACTTGCCGACCTTCATCAGCACGACCGGCTTGCGCGCGGCGCGGGCGATCTCCAGCGCCTCGACCAGCTTTCCGGGGTCGGTGATGCCCTCCATGTAGCCGAGCACTACCTTGGTGTTCGGATCGAGTGCCATGTAGGCGAGACAGTCGGAAAACTCGACGTCGCACTGGTTGCCCGTGGTCGCCCAGAGGTTCAGCCCGTAGCCGCGCTCGCGCGCCAGAATGAAGCAGTGCGCGCCGAAGGCGCCGGACTGGCTGGCGATGCTAATGGTGCCGGCGGTCGGCCCCTTGTCGATGATGCCGCTGGAGAAGGTGGCGATCATCCCGTTGTAGGCGTTCATCGTGCCCATGCAGTTGGGCCCGAGCACCCGCATGCCGGCGTCCGCCGCGATCGCCGCGATCTCGCGCTGGTCGCGCGCCCCCGCCTCGCTGATCTCGGCGAAGCCGGAGGAGAGGATGATCGCCGCCTTGACGCCCTTCTCGGCGCAATCGACGACCGCCTGCCGGACGAGCGGCTGCGGCACGACCACGATCGCCATGTCCACCGGGCCGTCGATGTCCCGCACCGACTTGAAGGCCGGAATGCCCTGGATCTCGGGATAGTTCGGGTTGACCGGCAGAATGCGGCCCTTGTAGCCGGCGATCTTCATGTTGTGGATCGGCCGGCCGCCGATCTTGGTGAAATCGGACGACGCGCCGATGATGGCGACGCTGTCGGGGCTGAAGAACGGGCGCAGGCTCTCGGCGCGAATCCGGTTTTCGCTCTTATCAGGCATTGGTGGTCCCCTGGCGGCGTTCGAGCGTTCCGAAGGCGCGCCGCGTATCGCGAGGGTGCAGGCTAGAGGAGAGCCCCCGCTTGTCAAGCGCACGGCCCGGCGGGAGCGCATCGCGGGTTCGCTCAGGAGGTGCCGCCACCCGATCGCCCGCCGCGGAGGAACAGCCGCCGGCAGCGCACACGGATGCGGCGGGAGCGAGCGCGCCCGCGGCGGCCGGCCCGGAACAGCTCCCGGCCGGCCTCGCGCGGCGGCGGCTCGGTCAGGTCTTTCCGGCCGCGTGGTGAGCCCGCAACCGCCCGATCCGCCCCTGCAACTGGCGCTCGGCCGCGTCGAAGGCCTCGCGCAACGCCATATACGCGTCACGCGCCGTCGCCTCGTCGTGCACGTCGTTGCTGGCGTGGATGTCCTCGCCGGGAACGGCGACATCGATGCGGAACAGAAAATATTTCGGGACCGGCTGGGTCTGGCTGCGCTGCGTCACCTCGCCGACGACGCGACAGGAGATCACTCCCGACCACAGCGTCGCAAGCTTCTCGGCCCGGCGCCGCGCCTCCGCCTCCAGAGCGTCGGAATGATCCATGTTGCGGAACGTGACCTCGATAGGGATTGTGCTCATCCTCGATCTTCCTGCTGCTGTCGGTTGAACTGCGCCACGGGATGCGGCGGGCTGCCTGCCCCGATCGTGAAGCCGCCGGCCCCAGAAGTAAAAATGGCTGCCGGTCGAGCTTTGATCCAGGTCAACGCAAGAGAGTCCGCATCCCGGCCCGGCTTTCCCGGATCGGCCCGGCCGCGGCAGCTGCGCGCGGCCCGCAGAGGCCGGCACTGCCGGGCCCGGCGGCGGCACTCCGCTGCGTTGCGGTCATCAAACTCCCCTTTCCGACCCCGACCCGATCTGGAATGCTGCCATACATAGGCCGGCCGCATTCATAACAGGAGGAGACGATGGTAGGGAAACGGCGGAAATTCTGGGGCTGGGGCAATGTCGGCGAGGGCTTCACCGACGAAGAGATGAAGCCGTTCGAGGCCATGTTCGCCGAGGCGTTCGGAGTGGACGGCTTCACGGTGGACCCCTTCCCCACCGCCGAGGAGATCGAGCTGGCCCCGCCGCGCTTGCAGATCCCGGCCAGCCTCGAGGCGGTCTGCACGACCGACAAATACGAGCGCCTGGTCCACACCTTCGGCCGCTCCTTTCACGAGCAGGTCCGGATCATGGCGCGCGATTTCCGCAATGCGCCGGACGTGGTCGCCTACCCCCGCAATGAGCAGGACGTGATCGACCTGCTCGACTGGTGCAGCCGGTCCCGCGCCGCAGCGATCCCGTTCGGCGGCGGCTCCAGCGTGGTCGGCGGCGTGCATCCCGCCGTCGGCGACGGCTATGCCGGGACGGTCTCGATCGACATGGCGCGCATGAACCGCGTCCTGGAGGTCGACAAGATTTCGCGCGCGGCGCGCATCCAGGCCGGCGTCTACGGTCCGCACCTGGAGGAGCAGCTCAAGCCGCACGGCCTGACGCTGCGCTACTACCCGCAATCCTTCCAGTTCTCGACCTTCGGCGGCTGGATCGCCACCCGCGGCGGCGGGCATTTCGCGACCCTTTATACGCACATCGATGACCTGATCGAGAGTGTGCGGGTCGTCACGCCGGCCGGCGTGCATGATTCGTTCCGCCTGCCGGGCTCGGGTGCCGGACCCAGCCCGGACCGCTTCTTTCTCGGCTCCGAAGGCACGCTCGGGATCATCACCGAAGGGTGGGCGCGGCTGTTCGAGCGGCCGGTGTTCCGGGCCAATCGCGCGGTCGAGTTCGAGAACTATATGGACGGCGTGCGCGCCGTCCGGGCGATCAGCCAGGCGGGCCTCTACCCGGCCAATCTGCGGCTCCTGAATCACAATGAGGTGCGCTTCAGCGGTACCGGCGACGGGCACGCGGCCATCCTGATCATCGGCTTCGAGTCGGCCGACCACCCGCTCGACGCCTGGATGGCGCGAGCGCTGGAATGTGCGCAGGACCATGGCGGGGTGATCCCCGAGGAAGCGCAGCAGGCCGCGGACGATCCGCGCGCAGGCGCCGCCGGCCGCTGGCGCGAGGCCTTCATCAAGGGCGGCTACATGCGGGAGATGCTGACCGCCCGCGCGATCATCAAGGAAACCTTCGAGACCAGCATCACCTGGGACCGGTTCGAATCCTTCTACGAGGCCGTTCACGAGGCGACGCTGTCGGCGGCGCGGGAGGCCACGGGCCGCGGCGCCGCGGTATCGTGCCGCTTCACCCACGTGTATCCGGACGGCCCGGCGCCCTACTTCACCTTCCAGGGCATGGGCACGCGCGGACGGCTCTCCGAGCAGTACGACATCGTCAAGAACGCCGCGTCCGACGCGATCATCCGTCACGGCGGCACGATCACCCACCATCATGCCGTCGGCCGGGACCACATGCCCTGGTACCGGCAGCAGCGCTCGGACATGTTCGGCCGGGTCCTGGCCGCGGCGAAGGGGGCGCTCGATCCGGCCGGGATCATGAACCCGGGCGTTGTGGTGCCGCTCGAGCAGATCCGCGGCGCGCAAGCGGGGTGACGGCGATGCTCGAGCTCCGCCCCAATTGCGAGTGCTGCGACCACGACCTGCCGCCGGCCTCGCCTGACGCCATGATCTGCTCGTTCGAGTGCACCTTCTGCCGGAGCTGCGCCGAGGGCGTACTGGCCGGCCGCTGCCCGAACTGCGGCGGCGAACTGGTCCGGCGCCCCGTGCGTCCGGCAGACAAACTGGCGAAGTTTCCGGCCTCGACGCAACGGAAGGTCAAGCCGCAGGGCTGCGCGCCCGCTGCCTGAACCGCACCGGGGTAGCGCTTGAAATTCGACGCCGGCACATCACTTATTAGGGTGTCGACCCGTCTGGTTCGGCCTGCCCGCTCTCGACCGAGCGCCGGACCGGGACAACCGTGCCAAATCGAGGTTGATCCGTCGCGCACGCCTGCGCGGCGGCACGCTCTAGGAGGCCGAATATGGCGACTGGCACGGTCAAGTGGTTCAATTCCCAGAAGGGATACGGGTTCATTCAGCCGGAGGACGGCTCGAAGGACGTGTTCGTGCACATCTCGGCGGTCGAGCGCGCCGGTATGCGCGACTTGCGGGAGGGCCAGCGGGTCAGCTACGAGCTGGAGCGTGGCAACCAGGGTAAGATGGCAGCGGTCAATCTCCGCGCCGACTGAGCCGGAGGGGGCGGCCCGCCGCCCCCTCCACCATCTGCACCCTGCTAACCTGTTGTGACAACACACTGAGGGAGAGAGCGATTGGCTAAAGAGGAACTACTGACATTCGAGGGGACCGTGGTCGAGCTGCTTCCCGACACGCGGTTCCGCGTGCAGCTCGACAACGGTCACGAGACGTTGGCCTACAGTTCGGGCCGCATGAAGAAGAACCGGATCAAGGTGCTGGCCGGCGACCGGGTCACGGTCGAGATGACGCCCTACGATCTCACCAAGGGGCGCGTCACCTTCCGGCACAAAGACGAGCGGGCAGCTCCGCCGGGCGGTGCGTCCAGACGGCCGCAGTTCCGGCGCCGCTGACCCATCCCCGAAGTACCGCGCCGGTGCCCATGCGCTACGCCGGCGGCTCATGGCGGCGCAGCGCAAGGAGGCCCACCGATGCAGGTCCAAGTCCGCGACAATGACGTGAACCAAGCGCTTCGCGTGCTGAAGCGCAAGATGCAGCGCGAAGGCGTGCTGCGCGAGCTGAAGCGCCGCCGCAGCTACGAGAAACCCTCGGAGCGGCGGGTCCGCGAGAAGGCCGAGGCGGTACGGCGGCACCGCAAGATGCTGCGCAAGCGCATGGCGAATCTCGGCTACTAGGCGGCCCCCCGCCGGTCCGGCCTGGCGGACCACTGCCTCTGGACGAGCCCGGCTCCGTGCCCGGCGGGAGATTTGGCCGATGTGCCCCAAATTCAAACCGAACCAACAGATCGTTCACCCGAAACACGGCCTCGGCTGCATCGGCACGCTGCGCGAGGAGGATGTCGGCGGGCATAAGGGCCGGTATCTCACCGTGGCCTTTCCCCGGACGGCCCTGACCATCCGCATTCCCGAGGCCAAGCTGGGCAGTTCCGGGCTGCGTCACCCGGCGAGCGCGGAACAGATGCGCGCGGTGCTGGCCGTCCTGACCGGCCCGCCGGCCGCGCCGCAGGGCCATTGGGGCCGATACGCCGCGGAGTACGGGCAGAAGCTCAACAGCGGCGACCCGAAGCTGCTGGCCGAGGTCATGCGCGACCTCAAGGAGCGCCGGCACAACGGATGGGGCTCCAGGCTGTTCAAGGAGGCGTTGCTCCGGCTGGCAGAGGAACTGGCGGTCGTCGAAGGGGTCGCGGTCGACGCGGCACAGGCGCGAATCGAGGAGCTGTTGTTCCCGGCCGCCCCTGCCGCGGGGACCTGACCCGGCCGATCGCCGGCCGGCCCACGCCGGCCGTCCGCATTGCGATCGTCACTCGGCCCGGGCCGGTTCGGCCCGCTGCCGCCGCGGGCCGGCCCGGCGCCCGGCCAGAACGACCGCAGCGGCGGCAAGCTCCAGGGCCATGCAGAGCGCGAGGGCCGCCCCGTAGCCGCCGGCAAGGTCGCGGACGACGCCCAGCAGACCGGGACCGAACGCATAGGTCACCTGACCGATCCCCGTCACGAGACCGATCACCGTCCCGAAGGCCGCGGCGTCGAACTCGCGCTGGATGATCAGGGCCGGCAGGGTGATCAGGTTGCCGACGGACAGGCCGAAGACGATGCAGGCGACATAGAGCATCGCTGCATCGTCGGCCCGGGCGATCACGAGCAGCGCGACGGCCTGGCTCGCGAGGGAGGCGGCGGTCGTCGCGCGCTGGTCGAGCCGATCCACCACCAGCCCGAGACCGATCCGGCCGGCCACCGCGGCGAAGGTCGTGAGCGCCACCGCAAGGCCGGCGCGTTCGCGGCCGATCGCCGGCTCCAGAATGGCGATCTGATGCACGATGAAGCCGACCTGCGCCATCAGGGCGAGGGCGAACGGCGCCGCCACACTCCAGAAGACGCGGTCGCGCAGCAGCGCGGCGCGGCGCGGCCGCCCCGACGCTCCGCCGTTCTCCGGCGGCGGCGCTGCCGTGTCGCCGTCGGGGAGCAACCCCATCGCTTCCGGCCGCCCGCGAAGCACGACCAGGATCATCGGGACGAGGAGAAGGAGCATCGCACCGGTCATCACCTGCGTGGCCGCCGCGAAGCCGTAGCGCCCTTCCAGATGGACCAGGGCCGGCACGACGAGAATGCCGCCGAAGCTGGCGCCGGTGAGAGCGAGCGCGATGGCGAGACCGCGGCGGCGAACGAACCACGGCGCCAGGATCGTCGTGATCGCCGTGACGCTCATCGTTGCCCAGCCGACGGCCATCAGCAGGTAGGCCGCATAGAGCTGCCAGAGCATCGTGATCCACGGCAGGCTCGCCACGCTCGCCGCCATGGCGAGGACGCCGATCAGGACCACCGGCCGCGGCCCGAGCCGGTCGGTGGCGGCGCTGAAGACCACAAGGAGTGCGGCGCCGGCCAGATAATAGGCGGTGGTGGCGGCCCCGACCGGCCCGGCCGGCCAGCCGTGCCGCGCCTGGAGCTCGGCCAGATAGACGCCGTGGCCGTAGAAGCCGAAGCCCCAGCCGAACACCGCGATCCAGAAGCAGGCGAAGACGACGTACCAGCCGAAATACGGTCTCGGGCCTCGGCCCATCCGGGACGGCCTCCCTGCCGACACGCTGCGAGCGCGCCACTCTGCCGCCGGCGGCGCGCCGGGAAAACCCGTTTCTCGCGCGGCCGCCCGCGTTCCCGACGGCTTGCCGCCGACGGCGATCCGGAGTAGGCAGCACGGGTCCTTCCGTATCGGCCCCTTCGCGATGTCAGAGACCGTTCCGCGCCGCCTCGCGATGGCCGCGCCATTCCTGTTCATCCTCCTCTGGAGTTCCGCCTTCATCGCGGTGCGGGCAGGGCTGCCCGACGTGTCGCCGTTCTATTTCCTCAGCATCCGCTTCACGCTCGCCGCGGCGATCCTGATCGCAATCGCCTTCGCGACGCGGCAGCCCTGGGCGGATTTGAGGGGCCGCTGGCTGCATTTCGCCGTCGCGGGCACGCTGATCAACGCCCTCTATCTGTCGGGCGGCTATCTCGCGATGACCCGGATCAGCGGAGCGACGTTGGCGCTGATCGGGGCACTGCACCCGGTCCTCGTCGCCCTGCTGTCGCTCCCGATGCTGGGCGACCGGTTCAACGGCCGGCAGTGGCTGGGTTTCCTGCTCGGTCTGCTCGGCGTCGGTCTGGTGGTCGGTGTCAATGCGGACGAGATGGCGCGGATCGAGGGCATGGCGATCGGCTTCGCCGGCGTCCTCGCCTTCGTCGCCGGCACGCTCTATTTCAGCCGTTACTGCCGCGGCACCGGGCTCGTGCTGTCGAACATGGTCCAGCTCGGGGCCGCCGCGGTCGTGTGCTGGCTGCTGACCGGCCTGTTCGAGGAGCCGCGCGCCGTCTGGACGCCGACGGCCGTCGCGACGCTGCTGCATCTCACCATCGCCGTCTCGCTCGGCGGCATGGCGCTGTTGCTGTTCATGCTGCGCACCGGCACGGCCGGCAAGGTCGCCGCAAACTTCTATCTGACGCCCGGCCTGACCGCACTGCTCGGCTGGCTCGTGCTCGGGGAGACCCTGGCGCCGCCGGCCCTGCTCGGCTTCGCGGTCGCCTCGGCCGGCGTCTGGCTGGTCAACCGCGGATAGGCGGCCCCGGTCGGCCGGACCCCGGTCCGAGGCCGGCGGCGGCCGGCCGCACGACGCGGGATCGCCGCCTCCGGCACATGCGGATCAGGCTCCCTCGACGGCACCATCGTCGGTCAGCGCCGCGTTGACAGGCCGGCACCCGGGCGGCGATCATGATCGGCCATCAGAGACCAAGCCGGCTGGTGCACGCATGCGCGTTGTCGCTGCCCACCGGCGGCGCGGCGCGCGGCCGGTCGCCGGAACCGCGATGACGGGACAACCGTCGCCGCAACGCCACCGGCTGCCCACGGTATCCGGCCGATGATCGACAGGCACGCTCGCGCCACGGCACGCACAGCGATCGGTTCGACGCCGGTCGGACGCGACCGGTGAGCGTCATGGCCCGAACACGGCTTCAAGCGGCCCCGGAGGACTGACCTCCGGGGCCGCGGTCGTTTCGGGGGAGGGCTGCACCCCGAGCCGGCCCGCAATGACAAGCAGCCCGAGCAAGGAGGAAAGCATGAAGCGTCGCATTCTGCCGGCCGCCGCCCTGTGCGGCGGCCTCGCGCTGATCGCGGGGGTCGCGGCGGCCGAGTCGCTGCCGCAGACGCTGGCCTGGACCGCCTACGACGTGGGATCGTCCGGCTACAATCAGGCGGTCGCAATCGGCGCCGCACTCAAGAACAAGATGAACGTCACGCTGCGCGTCCTGCCCGGCAAGAACGACGTGTCGCGGCTGGTGCCGCTGCGCGACGGCAAGGTCGAGTTCTCCGCCTTCGGCATCGGCGGCTATCAGGCGCTGGAGGGCGTCTTCACGTTCGGCCAGAAGGAGTGGGGCCCGCAGCCGATCCGTATGCTGACCATGTCTAACTCGGATGCCTGCAACACGCTGATGCTGGCGGGCGACGCGGGGGTGAAGACCTATTACGACCTGAAGGGCAAACGCATGCCGCTGGTGAAGGGGGCCCCGGCGCTGAACCAGAACGTCTATGCCTATCTCCGCTTCGGCAATCTCGAATGGAGCGACGTCGAGGCGGTCGAGTTCCCGGGCTACGGGGCGTCGATGGACGCCGTCGTCAGCGGGCAGGTCGACGGCGCGATCACCATCACCAGCTCCGGCTTCGCGACCAAGATCGCCGCCGGGCCGCGCGGCCATCACTACGCGCCGACGCCGCACAACGACGACGCGGCCTGGGCGCGCATGAAGGAAGTGGCGCCCTGGTTCTTCAAGCACATCTGCAGCGAAGGCGCCGGCATCGACAGGAACAAGCCGTTCGAGGCGGCGAGCTATCCTTACCCGATCCTGATCGCCTACGAATCGCAGGATCCGGAAATGAGCTACCTCATGACCAAGGCGATGTACGATCTCTATCCCGAGTACAAGGACGCGGCGCCGGGCGCCAGCGGCTGGTCCCTCGACCGGCAGATCTTCGACTGGGTCATCCCGTTCCACGAGGGCGCGATCCGCTACTACAAGGAAGCCGGCAAGTGGACGCCGGAGGTGCAGAAGCATCAGGAGACGCTGCTTGCGCGCGACAACGTCCTGCGGGTCGCGTGGAAACAGCACGCCGACAGTGGTGGCGAGGGCGCAGCCTTCCAGAAGGGCTGGATGAAGGCCCGGGCCGAGGCCCTCGACAAGGCCGGGATGAACCCGATCTGGCGCGAGTGGGAGTGAGGCCGGAGACGGGTATCCAGGCACCCGCTGTCGCGCGGGGGCGCGCCCCGCACGTCCCCTCGCCATGACGTGCATCCGCGGTGCAACCGCCGCCTCGGTTCAGGGCGGCGGTTGCGCTCGCCGGGACGCTGGTATAACCCTCTGCCGTCCGCCCGCTCCGAGTCCGCCGATGGCATTGCCGGTCCTCATCCTCAACGGCCCCAACCTCAACATGCTGGGACTGCGCCAGCCGGAGATCTACGGCCGCGAGACGCTGGCCGACATCGAGGCGGCATGCCGCGCCCGTGCCGCGCGGCACGGCCTGTCGATCGACTTTCGCCAGAGCAATGTCGAGGGCGAACTGGTCAGCTGGATCCAGGAGGCCCGCGGCCGGGTCTCGGCGGTGATCATCAACGCAGCCGCCTTCACCCACACCTCGGTCGCGATCCTCGATGCGCTACTGCTGCTCGACGTTCCCGTCGTGGAAGTGCATCTGTCGAACATCCACCGCCGCGAGCAGTTCCGACACCATTCCTATGTCGCCCGCGCGGCGCAGGGGATGATCTGCGGCTTCGGCAGCCGCGGCTATCTCATGGCGCTCGACGCCGTGGCCGCGATGCTGCAGGACGCGGAGACCGCCACCTCGCCGATGGACGCCCACTGATGCCCGCCTTCGACGTCGACGCCGACATGATCCGCCGCCTCGCCGGCCTCATCGACGAGACCGGCCTGACCGAGATTGAGTATGACGACGGCCGGCGCCGTATCCGTGTCGCCCGTGCGCCGGGTCCCGCCGCGCCGATGGCGCCGCCGGCACCGGCTGCCGCCGCACCGGTCGCGGTGGCACCGGAGCCCGCCGCGCCGCCCGGACACCCGAAAGCCGACGCCAGCCATCCCGGCGCGGTCACGGCGCCGATGGTCGGCACCGCCTACCTGCAGCCCTCCCCGGAAGCGGCGCCCTTCGTGCGTCCCGGCGATCGGGTCAGGAAGGGCGACGTGCTGCTGATCATCGAGGCCATGAAGATGATGAACCAGATCC
>CAZVAR010000132.1:0-10295 GCA_964625225.1 uncultured Alphaproteobacteria bacterium
CGCGGGGGCACCGAGGTCTGCATGCAGGGGGACATCCATCCGGACTATACCGGGCAGACCTATCTCGACATCCTTCAGGCCGTGAAGGCCGAGGTGCCGGACTTGCATGTCCACGCGTTCACGCCCCTGGAGGTATGGCAGGGGGCGGAGACGATGGGCCTGTCGGTGTCCGACTTCCTCGCCCGCCTCAAGGCAGCCGGTCTCGGCACGCTGCCCGGCACGGCCGCCGAGATCCTGGACGACGAGGTCCGCGCCGTCATCTGTCCGGACAAGATCACGACCGACCAGTGGCTGTCGGTGATGGAAGCCGCGCACGGCCTCGGCCTGCGCGCCACGGCGACCATCATGTACGGCCATGTCGACGGCTACCGCCATTGGGCGCGGCACCTGCTGCGCGTGCGCGCGTTGCAGCAGCGCACCGGCGGCTTCACTGAGTTCGTGCCGCTGCCCTTCGTCCATATGGAGGCGCCGATCTACCTCAAGGGCCGTGCCCGCAAAGGGCCGACCTTCCGCGAGGCGGTGCTGATGCATGCGGTCGCGCGGCTGGTGCTGCACCCGTATGTCCCGAACATCCAGGCGTCCTGGGTGAAGATGGGGCCGGAGGGCGTGGCAGCGTGCCTCGCCGCCGGCGCCAACGATCTCGGCGGCACGCTGATGAACGAGACGATCACCCGGGCCGCCGGCGCCAGCCACGGCCAGGAGATGCCGCCGGAGCGGATGGAGGCGCTGATCCGTGCGCTCGGCCGCACGCCGCGCCAGCGCACCACGCTCTATGCCGATGCGCCGCCGGCGCAGGTGCGGGCCTCGTTCGGGGCGCCGCCGCTCGCCGCGTCGGTCGACACGCCGGCACGGAAATACGAACGGCGCGAACGACGCCGGCTGCTGCATACCGGCTGAATCCGCACCGGTACCCGCGTGCACGCCGATCTCCGGACCCGGAGCGGGCCGGCCGGCGACGCGGAGCCGCGACCGCTGCGAACAGCCCGGTTCCGGCGGCGACTACCGTCGCAGCACCCGCTCCGGGTCATCGGTCAGTGCGAACCAGTAGAAGCCGTAGCCGTCGAGCGTGAAGAGATAGGGCGCATTCCCCGGGATCGCGGGAAACACCGCACCTCCGGCCAGTTCGACCGGGCGGCGGCCGGCGAACGACATCAGGTCGAGTTCGGCAGGCTGGGGCCGGGACGAGAGATTGGCGATACAAAGTACGGTCTCGCCGGTCGCGTCGTGGTGACGCAGATAGGCGAGCACCTTGCGGTTGGCCGGGTGCAGCATCGTGAAATCGCCGCGGCCGAACGCCGGGTGGGCGCGGCGCACCCGGATACGCTCGCGAACCCATGACAGCAGCGAGCAGTCCGTGCGCTGCTGCGCCTCGACGTTGACGGCGGCGTAGCCGTAGATCGAGTCGGTGATCGGGGGCACGTAGAGCGCGGCGCCGTCGGCGCGGCTGAAGCCGCCGTTCCGGTCCGCCGTCCATTGCATCGGCGTGCGCACGCCGTGCCGGTCGCCCAGATGGACATTGTCGCCCATGCCGATCTCGTCGCCGTAATAAAGCACGGGCGTGCCCGGCAGCGACAGTAACAGCCCGTGCATCAGCTCGATTCTGCGGCGATCATTGTCGAGGAGCGGAGCGAGGCGCTTCCGGATGCCGAGATTGAGCCGCATGCGCCGGTGCTTGGCATAGAACTGCCAGAGATAGTCGCGTTCCTGGTGGGTCACCATTTCGAGCGTCAGCTCGTCGTGGTTGCGCAGGAAGATCGCCCATTGGCACTCCGGCGGGATCTCCCCGGTCCGTTCCATGATGTCGGTCACCGGATGCCGGTCCTGCCGGGCAATCGACATGAACATCCGCGGCATCAGCGGGAAGTGGAACGCCATGTGGCACTCGTCGCCCTCGCCGAAATAGGCGCGGACGTCCTGCGGCCACTGGTTTGCTTCCGCCAGCAGCATGGCATTCGGCCTGTGCGCGTCGACCTCGGCCCGGATCCGCTTCAGGATGCGGTGGGTCTCCGGCAGGCTTTCGCTGCTGGTTCCCTCGCGCTCGACGAGATAGGGCACCGCGTCGAGCCGGAAGCCGTCCACCCCCAGATCGAGCCAGAAGCGCAGCACTTCGAGCACGGCTTCCAGGACCGCGGGGTTGTCGTAGTTCAGATCCGGCTGGTGTGCGTAGAACCGGTGCCAGTAATAGGCGTCGGCCACCGGGTCCCAGGCCCAGTTCGAGTTCTCTGTATCGACGAAGATGATCCGGGTGCCGTCATACTCGGCGGCGGTTTCGCTCCAGACGTAGAAGTCCCGCTCCACCGAGCCCGGCGGCGACCGGCGGGCACGCTGGAACCAGGGATGCTGGTCCGAGGTGTGGTTGATCACCAGCTCGGTGATGATCCGGATGCCGCGTGCGTGTGCCTCCTCGACGAAGCGGCGGAAGTCCTCGATCGTGCCGTAGTCGGGGTGAACGCCGCGATAGTCGGCGATATCGTAGCCGTCGTCGCGCTGCGGGGACGGGTAGAACGGCAGCAGCCAGATCGCATTGGCGCCCAGCTCTTCGATGTAGGGAAGCCTGGCGATCAGGCCCGGAAAGTCGCCGAGCCCGTCATTGTTGGCGTCGAAGAACGCCTTCACGTGGAGCTGGTAGACGATCGCGTCCTTGTACCAGAGCCGATCGCTCCGCAAGCCGGTCACGAGACTTCACCTCGGATCGGCGGACGAACCCGCCGTCGCTGCCCGTACGCGTCCGTTCTCTAACCCGGAGTTCCGGACGAGGTTCCCCCGAGGGGCGGGCGGACCGCCGGCGGCTATCGTCCGGTGAAGCGCGGTCGCCGCTTCTCCATGAAGGCGCGGCGGCCCTCGGCATAGTCGGCGCTGTCGGCCGCACGGCCGGCGAAGGCACGCAGCTCCGCCTCCCGCGCTCGCGCCTCGCCGCGGGCGATCGCATTCAAGGCGAGCTTGGCCCCCTGGATGGACAGGGGCGCGTTCTCCGCCATCCGGGACAGGAAGGCGGCAGCCGCCTCGACCGCGTCGTCCTCGGTGACCAGGTCGACGAGCCCCATCCGTGCGGCATCGTGCGCGTCCACCGCCTCACCCGTGAACAGGATGCGCTTCGCATTGGTGATGCCGACCACGGTCGCCAGCGCTTCGCACTCCTGCATCGTATAGACGATGCCCAGCCGTGCGGCCGGAATCCCGAACTTGGCCGAGACGTGTGCGACCCGGAAGTCGCAGCAGACGGTCAGGCCGCAGCCGCCGCCCATCGCATAGCCGGTCACGGCGGCGACAGTCGGCTTTGGGAAGTCCGAAATGGTCCGCTCGCAGCGTGCGACGTCCTGTTCGTAGCGCTCGGCGGCCGCCGCATCGTTGCGGTTGGTCTCGAACTCGCTGATGTCGGCGCCGGCGCAGAAATGCCCGCCGGCCCCCGTCAGGATGACCGCCCGGGTCCCCCGATCCCCGGCCAGCTCCGTGAAGATGTCCCCGAGGCCGCGCCACATCGCCTGCGTGCAGGCATTCCGCCGCTCCGGCCGATCGAGCGTCACCACCGCGATACCGGAGGGCTCGTGCCGTACCCTGATGCCGTCCACCTTGCTGTCTCTCCTGCCTCGGGACCCGGGGCACACCTTAGTCGATCGCGGCGCGTTGCCAAGGCTCGCGCAACGGGGCGAGAATGCCGGCAGCCAACGCCCCGAACCAGATGGAGCGAGAACAATGCCCTCGGCCCTTTCCGGCCTGCGCGTCGTCGACCTGACCTCGAACCTGTCCGGGCCCTATTGCGCGATGATCCTGGCGGATCACGGCGCCGACGTGATCAAGGTCGAGAACCCGGCCGGCGGCGACGACATGCGGCGCACGCCGCCCTTCGTCGGCGGCGAGAGCGCGCCCTTCATGCTCTGGAACCGCAACAAGCGCAGTGTCACGCTGGACCTGAAGTCGCCGGAAGGAAAGGAGGCCGGTCGCCGCCTCGCCCTCTCCGCCGACGTGCTCATCGAGAATTTCCGGCCGGGCGTCGCCGACCGGCTCGGGCTCAGCTATGCGGCCCTGTCCGCGGAGAACCCGCGTCTCATCTACTGTTCGATCTCCGGATTCGGCCAGACCGGGCCGTATCGCACGCGTGGCGGCTTCGACCTGATCACCCAGGCGATGTCCGGCCTCGCCGCGATCAACGGACCCGTGGACATGGGCCCGATGCGGCTGCCGATTGCGATTTCCGACGTCGCGGCGGGCATGTTCGGCGCAATCGGCGTCCTGACCGCTCTCGCCGCCCGCGAGAAGAGCGGTCGGGGCCAGCACGTGGACGTGTCGCTCTTCGAGTCGGCCGTCTCCTTCGGCGTCTACGAGGCGGCCTCCTACTTCGCGACCGGCGAGACGCCGCGCAAGCTCGGACAGGCGCATCGCGGCAGCGCACCCTACCAGATCTTCCAAACCCAGGACGGCTGGATCGCGCTCGGCGCGTCCAGCCAGAATCTCTGGCGCAAGGCGATCAAGGTCCTCGGGTGCGAGGAGCTGGCGGACGATCCGCGGTTTCGAGAGAAGGCCGACCGGGTGCGCAACAATGAGGCGCTGGTCGAACTGCTCCAGGAGCGGCTCCGGCAGCATCCAAGCGCGTACTGGTTCGAGCGCCTGGATGCCGAAGGGATTCCGGTCGGACCGGTCATGAACCATGCCGAGGTGTTCGCGGACCCGCAGATCCGCGCCCGAGAGATGGTCGTGGAAGTGGATCACCCGAGCGCAGGGCGGGGCCGCACGCTCGGCATTCCCGTCAAGCTGTCGGAAACACCCGGTGCGGTGCGCCGCCCGGCGCCGCGCCTGGGCGAGCACACGGCGGAGGTCCTGGCCGAACTCGGTCTCGCGCCGCCTGCCCGGAGTGCCGCCGAATAGGAGTGGGAACGGTCGCCGCCCGGGGGACGTTAATCCGCTGAGGTGCACAGGTGGCCGCGGCAGCAGCAGCGGTCACGACGTGCGGGGCGGCGCAAGGGATCCCGGCGTCGTCCCCGAATCCGTCGGTGCTGCTCCCGCTCGCGGCGGTCCCCGTTCCGGCCCGACGGCCGGAGATGCGGCTCCGACCCAAGCGGAGGGCCGGTAATCGAGCCGGTCGTCGTGCCGGTGCCGACCGGCGCCGTGTGAATGCGCCGTGTCGGGAACAAAAGCCGCGGCACGGCATTGGAGACATGTTTCACAGGAGAGCGAGGAGTCGCATGCCCGAAACGGATCGGTCGCTGGCGAGCCTGTTTTCGGATCTCGTACGCGACGTGACCGCCCTGGTGCGCCAGGAGGTCTCGCTTGCCAAGGCGGAGCTGTCGGAAGCCGCGTCCCGGCTAGGCTCGGGGGTCATGGAGCTCGCCGCCGGCGCGCTGCTGGCTTTCGCGGGCCTGCTGGTTCTGCTGCAGGCCCTGGTACTGAAGCTCTCGGACTACATGGACGGCGCCCTCGCCGCCCTGCTGGTCGGCGGCGCGGTGGCCCTCATCGGCATCCTGCTGCTGCTGAAGGCCAGGAGCGATCTCGACCCGGACAATCTGGCCCTACCGCGGACCGTCGAGAGCCTGCGGCAGGATACGGAATTCGTGAAGGAGCAGATCCGTGGCTGACGTCGAGAACCGATCCCCGACGGAGATCGAGCAGGACATCGAGGCGACCCGGGCGGATCTGGATCGCACCATCGACGCCATCGAACGCAAGCTGACCCCCGGTCAGGTCGTCGACGAGGTGCTGGGCTATTTCCGCAGCCGGCCGGGCAGCGGCAGCGACGTCGTCTCCTGGTTGCGCGACAACCCGGTTCCGGTGGCGCTGATCGGCGTGGGCCTCGCCTGGCTGCTGTTCGCGCCGCGCGGGCCGGGTTCTGGCCGTGCCTCGAGCGGACACGGCCGTGCGATCCCGATGGGGCCGCACGGCGAGCGCCGCGCGCCGGACGCTTCGGTCGACGTCGCCCGGGGGCCCGGTTCGGCTGCGCTCGCCGAGGATCTGCGTCGACCCGACATTCCGGATACCGAAGTCTCCGACCGTGTCGGCGGGGCCAGGCGTGCGGAGCCGATGGGGGGGCACGGCGCCGCAGCCGGTAGCGCCTTTCCGCCGCGCTACTGAGCCGGCCGGCGGGCCGGGAGGGCGCGCTATGGCCTCGAACCGCGGCCGGTCGGCGCGCAGTCCAAGCCAGATCCCGAAACGGGGCTGGCGCGACATCCTGCTCCGCGTCAAGGACGAGGTCTCCAAGGACAACATCTCCATCATCGCGGCCGGCGTCGCCTTCTACACCCTGCTGGCGATCGTCCCGGCGCTCGGCGTGATCGTGTCCGTCTACGGCCTGCTGGCCGATCCGGCCGACGTCGAACGGCAGATCGGCGCGATGGCGGGCTTCCTGCCGGAGGACGCGGCCAGCATTATCCGCGAGCAGCTCCATCGGGTCGCCAGCAGCGCCAACACGAGCCTCAGCCTGAGCGCGATCTTCGGGTTGCTGCTCACGCTCTGGAGCGCCACCAAGGGAATGAGCACCATCTTCACGGCGCTCAACGTCGCGTACGACGAACACGAGACGCGCGGCTTCATCAAGTTCAACCTGCTGGCGCTCGCCTTCACCGTGGGCGGCATGCTGCTGCTGTTCGTGATCCTGGCCCTGGTCGCCGGGGTGCCGGCGGTCATTCAGATGCTCGGACTCGGCGGCCCGGTCGCGTGGGCGGTCTCGATCGCGCGTTGGCCGCTGCTCGCCCTCCTGCTGATCGTTGCGATCGGGGTGCTCTACCGCTTCGGGCCGAGCCGCGACCAACCGAAATGGCGCTGGGTGAGCTGGGGCGCGACCTTCGCGACGGTCGTGTGGCTGATCGGCTCGATCGGCTTCTCGATCTACGTGTCCAATTTCGGCAGCTACAACGAGACCTACGGCTCACTCGGTGCCGTGATCGTGCTGATGATGTGGTTCTGGCTGTCCGCCTACATCATCCTGATCGGCGCCGAGATCAATGCGGAGATGGAGCGTCAGACCGGCAAGGACACGACCGAGGGGCGGCCGCAGCCGCTCGGCCGACGACGCGCCCACGCTGCCGATACCGTCGGCGAAGCTCGCTGAGGGGCGCGACCTACCGGTTCGCCCGCGCCAGCGCCGCGTGCAGCAGCACGTTGGCGGCCGGGACGACCTGTTCGAGAGTGCAGTTTTCCGCCTCGTTGTGCGTGATGCCCCGCTCGCAGGGGCAGAAGATCATGGCGGTCGGCGCGATGCGGCTGATGTAGTAGGCGTCGTGACCGGCCTGACTCGGCATGTCGAGATGCGAGTAGCCGAGCGCCTCCGCGGCCTCGCGGACGAGGTCGATGCAGTCGGGATCGAACCGCTCGTCGCCGAACGCCCAGCCCTCGGCGATGTCGACCCGCGTCTGCGAACGCTGCACCGCGTCGAGCAGGCGGGTGTGGAAGTCGGCCAGCATCTGATCCACGCCCTCGCGGGTCGGGTGGCGGAAGTCGATGGTGACCTTGGCGTAGTCTGGCAGGATGCCGGCCAGATTGGGCCACACCTCGATCCGGCTGGAGGTCGACTTGCCTCCCGCGTCGGCATGAGCCCAACCGACCTCGTTGGCCGCGACGATCAGCATCGCCGCGCCGACCAGCGCGTTCTTCCGCTTGGCCATCGGCGTCGGGCCGGTGTGGGCGGTCTCGCCATGGACGATCAGATTGAGGCCGCGCACGGCATAGGTGCCGTCCACCACGCCCACCTGGATGCCGCGCTCGTCGAGCACCGGGCCCTGCTCGATGTGGAGCTCGAAATAGGCGTCGATGGGGCGGCCGCCGACCGGCGCCGTGCCGGCATAGCCGATCCGTTCCAGCTCGTCGCCGAAGCGCCGGCCATCGGCATCGGTGCGTGCGAGGCCCCATTCCACCGGCTGCAGTCCGGCGAACACCGCCGCCGACATCATCGGCGGCTGAAAGCGGGCGCCCTCCTCGTTGGACCAGTTGACCACCTCGATCGGCCGCCGCGTTGCGATGCCGGCATCGTCGAGGGTACGGATCGCCTCCAGCCCGGCCAGGACGCCGAGGATGCCGTCGAACCGGCCGCCGGCGATCTGGGTATCGAGATGGCTGCCGATCAGCACCGGCGGCAGCGACTCGTCGGTCCCCGCCCGCCGCGCGAAGATGTTGCCCATCCGGTCCACCGTCACCGCGCAGCCGGCCTCCTCGCACCATCGGACGAAGAGGTCGCGCATCTCCTTGTCGGCGTCGCTCAGCGCCAGCCGGCGCAGGCCCCCGGCGCGGCCCGGGCCGATCTCGGCGGAGGCCATCAGGCTCTTCCACAGGCGGTCGCCGTCGATGCGCAGATTGGGATGGGACAGGCCGGCCATAGGAATCATCCCCCGTCGACATGGGAAAGCCGCAGCGTGCAACGACTGCGCCCCCCGCGCAAGCCGCAGCGGTGATGCTGGCCCCGGTCTGCGCAACGGCACAGCAGGCTTCCGCCCGGGCGGCCGGCAGTCTAGCCTGTCCGGTGCCGGTGCATGGGAGACCGCCGATGCCGCAGCGCCGCTCCTGCTCTCGTCGCCTCGTCTCACGCATCCTCGTCCGGGCCGCCCTGTGGCTGCTCGTGCTGCTGGCGCCGGCTGCGGCAGCGGTCGCGGCCTGCTTGCCGATGGCCGGGGCTCCGGAGGGACCGGTCCCGGCCGGCAATCTCCTGGCCGGGCGGTCGGCCCTGCTGCGGCCGGCCGCGCTGGCGGCGGGCGGGGTCGAGCTGACCTTCCTCGGCCATTCCAGCTTCCTGATCCGCAGTCCCGACGGCGTCACCGCGATCACCGACTATAACGGCTATGTGCGCGGGCCGCTGGTTCCGACGATCGTCACCATGAACAACGCCCACGACACCCATTTCACCGAAATCGTCGAGCCGGGGGTGCGGCACGTGCTGCGCGGCTGGGGCGACGCGGAGGGGCCGGCGCGGCACGATCTGCGCGAGGGCGATCTGCGGATCTGGAACGTGCCGACCAATGTGCGGGACTGGGGCGGCACCCGCTATGCCGGCAATTCGATCTTCGTGTTCGAGGTGGCGGAGCTGTGCATCGCCCATCTCGGCCATCTGCATCACCCGCTGACGGAGGAGCATCTCGGCCTGCTCGGCGCGATCGACGTGGTGCTGGCCCCGGTCGACGGCGCCTACACCATGGCGCAGCCCCTGATGGCCGAAGCGATCGAGGCGATCCGCCCGTCGCTGGTGATCCCGATGCACTATTTCGGCACGGCGACGCTCGCACGTTTCCTCGACCTGATGCGCGAGCGCTGGGACATCCGCACCAGCGACATGCCGACGGTCGTTCTCTCCCGCGCCACGCTTCCGCATCGGCAGGTTCTGGTGCTGCCGGGGATCTGACGACGCCCGGATCTTCAGGTCCGCACCGTCTCCGCCTCGTCGACGACCTCGAGTTCGAAGGCGGCGGCCAGCAGGGCGCGGGTGTAGGGATGCGCCGGGGCCTCGAAGATCCGCTCGGCCGGCCCCTGTTCGACGACCTTGCCGTCCTTCATCACGATCAGATCGTCGGCCAGCGCCCGCACCACCTTCAGATCGTGGCTGATGAACATGTAGGCAAGATTGTGCTTCGCCTGCAGATCGCGCAGCAGATCGACGATCTGCGCCTGGACCGACATGTCCAGCGCGCTGGTCGGCTCGTCGAGCACGACGAAGCGTGGCCTCAACACCATCGCGCGGGCGATCGCGATGCGCTGGCGCTGCCCGCCCGAGAACTCGTGCGGATAGCGGTCGATCGCCGCCGGGTCGAGTCCGACTTCCTCGAGCGTCTGCGCCACCAGGGCACGCCGCTCGGCTGGGCTGCCCCCAAGATCGTGGACCTTCAGCCCCTCCTCGACGATCTGGCCGACCGACATGCGCGGGCTGAGGCTGCCATAGGGGTCCTGGAAGACGATCTGCATCTCCTTGCGCAGCGGCCGGATCGCCCGGGCCGGCAGATCGGAGATGTCGCGGCCGTCGAACCGGATCCTTCCCTTGGCCTGCTCCAGCCGCAGCAGGGCGAGGCCGAGCGTCGTCTTGCCGGAGCCGCTCTCGCCGACCACGCCGACCGTATGGCCGGCGCGGATCGTGGTCGAGATGCCGTCCACTGCCTTGATCCAGCCGGTCGTGCGCCGCAGCACGCCGGCCTTGATCGGGAACCAGACCCGGATGTTCTCGGCGCGCACGATCTCCGGCGCGTCCGGCGGCACGGGATTGGGCCGCCCCTTCGGCTCGGCCTCGAGCAGCTTCCGCGTGTAGGGGTGTCGCGGCCGCCCGAAGATGTCGGCGGTGCTGCCGTGCTCGACGATCTCCCCGCGCGTCATCACGCAGACGCGGTCGGCCA
>CAZVAR010000133.1:0-9649 GCA_964625225.1 uncultured Alphaproteobacteria bacterium
GCAGTAGACCACCAGGTACCAGGCCCTGCCCCTCGGAAAGATCTCGACCAGCAGCCCCTCCGGCCCCGGCAGCAGCGAGCGCCGGTCCTGGACGCGCAGCCATTCCTGCACGTCCCCGGGCAGCGCCTCCCAGCGGCGCCGGTCGGCCAGGATGCTCCGCACCCGCTCGGCGAGGCCGGTCGTCAGCGGGAGCCGGCCGCCGGCATAGGCCGGCACCTTGGGCGCGTCGCCGGCCGCCCGGCTCGCCCGGACCGTCATCTCGCGGATACCCTCGAAGCGCAGCAACTCCCCGGCGAAGACGAAGGTGTCGCCGGGCACGAGGCCCTGGACGAAATGCTCCTCCACCTCGCCCAGCGTGCGCCGGCCGAGCTTCACCTTGAGCAGCGGCGCCTCGACGATGGTCCCGACATTCATGCGGTAGCGCCGCGCCACGTCGGGACCGGTCGGGCGCCAGCGCCCGTCCGGACCGCGCTCCAGGCGGCGGAAACGATCGTAGGTCGCGAGCGCGTAGCCGCCGGTCGCGACGAAGGCGAGCACCGCGTCGAAGCTGTCCCGCGCCAGGTCGCGATAGGGTGCGGCCCGGCGCACCTCCGCATAGAGCGCATCGGCGTCGAACGGCCCCGCGCAGGCCGTGCCGGTCACATGCTGCGCCAGCACGTCGAGCGCACCGGTGCGCGGGGACTCTCCGTCCAACGCACCCGCATCGACGGCCTCGACGGCGGCCCGGCACTCGAGCAGCTCGAAGCGGTTGGCCGGCACCAGCAACGCCTTCGACGGCCGGTCGAGCCGGTGATTGGCGCGGCCGAGGCGCTGCAGCAGCCGCGACGCCCCTTTCGGCGCTCCGACCTGCACGACCAGATCGACCGCGCCCCAGTCGATGCCGAGGTCGAGCGACGAGGTCGCCACCACGGCGCGGAGCCGCCCCGCGGCCATCGCCGCCTCGACCTTGCGGCGCTGCTCGACCGCGAGGCTGCCATGATGCAGCGCGATCGGCAGATGGTCGTCGTTGAGGCGCCACAGCCCTTGAAACACCAGCTCGGCCTGCGCCCGGGTGTTCACGAAGACGATGGTGGTGGCGTGGTCGCGGATCGCCGCATAGACCTCCGGCAGCGCATGCAAAGCCATGTGCCCGGCCCAGGGGACACGCGCCGCGGGCACCACGATCCGCATCTCCGGCCGGGCACCGCCGCGGCCGACGACCAGGTCCACATCGTCCGGGTCCACCCCGGCCGAAGGCGAGAGCCAGTCGCGATAGATCCGCGGCTCGGCGATGGTCGCCGAGAGCCCCACCCGGCGGCAGTTCGGCGCCAGCGCCGAGAGCCGCGCGAGGCCGAGCGCCAACAGGTCGCCACGCTTGGAGTGCGCGAGGGCGTGCAGCTCGTCGACCACGACACAGCGCAGTCCGGCGAACATGTCGCCGGCCTCCGGATAGGAGAGCATGAGGGCGAGGCTCTCCGGGGTGGTCAGCAGAACCTGCGGCGGCCGCGCCCGCTGCCGCGCCCGCTTCGCGGCCGGAGTGTCGCCGGTGCGCGTCTCGGCCCGGATCGCCAGCCCCATCTCGGCGATCGGCACCTCGAGATTGCGGTGAACATCGACCGTCAGCGCCTTGAGCGGCGACACGTAAAGCGTGTGCAGGCCGGCCGGCGGAGCCGCGGCGATCTCGATCAGCGAGGGCAGGAAGCCCGCCAGCGTCTTGCCGCCTCCGGTCGGCGCCACCAGCAGCACCGAGCGCCCGGCCCTTGCCGCCGCGAGCAGCGCAAGCTGGTGCCGGTGCGGGCTCCAGCCGCGGCCGGCGAACCAGTCGGCGGCGACTTTCGGAAGGTGGGCGTCCATTGCGGCGATACCATATACTAGGGGACCCGGGAATCGGCACACCCGCCACCTTCCGGGCGGCGCAAGGAGATCGGGATGGGACAGAGCCGGCTGGGCGAGGAACAACAGAAGAAGATCGCGCTCGATCTGTTCCTCGACGCCTGGGACAAGGCCTGCGAACGTGGCGTTTCCGCGGACCTGCTGGCTGAGGTGCTGATCTATCTCGCCCTGACCGACCTCGTGGTGGATCGCGGCGAGGACTGGACCGCCGACATCGTCTCCGATCTGCCGGACCGCATCCGCAACGGCGAGTTCTCCCTGGAGCAGAGCGGCAAGGCCTGATGCGCCGCCGCGGCCGACCGCCCTCGCCTCCGCATCTTCGCCCGGAAGCCGGTCCGGCCGCGACGGCCGAACGGCCCCTCGACCGGGACCGATGCGGCGCGCGGCTCTTCGGAGCCGTCCCGTTCCGCAACGGCACAGCAATGTCGGACCCGAGCGTCCGCGCTCGATCACGGGTCGCCCGCCGGTTCCGCTGAGAGGCGTGGCATGACGGCGCCCGCTCCCGAATCCTGGCTTCGCGTCACCCCGGCCGGCCTCTGGTGCGAGCCGGGGCGATTTCACGTGGACCCGGTGCGCGCCGTCGAGCGCGCCGTCGTCACTCACGGCCATTCCGATCATGCCCGGCCCGGTCACGGCGCGGTGCTGGCGACCGGCGAGACGCTGGCGATCATGGCCCACCGCTATCGCGACGAGCCCGCCGACGGCACCCGGCAGGCCCTCGCCTATGGCGAGGCGCTGCGCGTCGGCGATGTCGAGGTGCGCCTGGTGCCGGCCGGCCACATTCTCGGCAGCGCCCAGATCGTGCTGGAGCATCGCGGCAGCCGCGTCGTGGTGTCGGGAGACTACAAGCGTCGCGCCGATCCGACCTGCCCGCCGTTCGAACCGGTTCCCTGCGATGCCTTCATCACTGAGGCAACCTTCGGCCTGCCGGTGTTCCGGCACCCGGCGCCCGCCGACGAGATCGGCAGGCTGCTCGCCTCGCTGCGGCGCTTCCCGGAGCGCGCCCATCTCGTCGGTGTCTACGGCCTCGGCAAGTGCCAGCGCCTGCTCGCGCTGCTGCGCTCCGCCGGCTACCATGAGACCGTGTATCTGCATGGCGCCCTGACCGGCCTGTGCGATCTCTACCGTGCGCTCGGCGTCGAGCTCGGCGCGACCGCCCCGGCGGCGGAACTGAAGCCAGATGCCTTCAAGGGCCGCATCGTGCTCGCCCCGCCCTCCGCCATCGCCGATCGCTGGTCGCGGCGCCTGCCCGATCCGGTGATCGCGATGGCATCCGGATGGATGCGGGTGCGCCAGCGCGCCCGGCAGCGGCTGGTCGAGCTGCCGCTCGTGATCTCCGACCATGCCGACTGGGACGAGCTGACCACCACCGTGGCAGAGCTTGGGGCGTCGCGCGTCTGGGTAACGCACGGCGCGGAGGAGGCGATGGTCTATTGGTGCCGGCAGCGCGGCATCGATGCCCGCGCCCTGTCGCTGCTCGGCCGCGAGGGCGAGGAGGGTGAATGAGGGCCTTCGCCGGCCTGCTCGACGCCCTGGTCTTCACGCCGTCGCGCAACGCCAAGCTGACGCTGCTCGGCGACTATTTCGGCGCCACGCCGGACCCCGAGCGCGGCTGGGCGCTGGCCGCGATCACCGGCACGCTCGACCTGCCCACCGCGAAGCCCGCTCTGGTGCGGGACCTGGTCGCGCGACGCACCGACCCCGTGCTGTTCGGCCTGTCCTACGACTATGTGGGCGATCTGGCCGAGACCGTCGCCCTGATCTGGCCGGAGCGGTCCGGACGAAACGCACCGCCGCCTTCGCTCACCGAGATCGTCGACGCCCTGCGCGGTGCCACGCGCGCCCAGGTCCCGGAGCTGCTCGAAGGATGGCTCGATGCGATCGGCGCGACCGAACGCTGGGCGCTGCTGAAACTGATCACCGGGGCCTTGCGCGTCGGCGTTTCGGCGCGTCTCGCCAAGACCGCGCTCGCCGAGCGGTTCGACGTGAGGCTCGCCGAGATCGAGGAGGTCTGGCACGGCGTCGAGCCGCCCTATCGCGCCCTGTTCGGCTGGCTGGACGGGGTACGGGAGAAGCCGGATGTCGAGACCGGCGCCGGATTCCGGCCGCTGATGCTGGCCAACCCGCTCGACGATGCCGGCGCCGCCACGCTGGACCTGAGCGCCTACCGGGCCGAATGGAAGTGGGACGGTATCCGCGTCCAGCTCGTCGCCTGCGCCGGGGAGCGCCGCCTCTACAGCCGCGCCGGCGACGAGATCGGCGCGGCCTTTCCAGAGATCGTCGCCGCGATGGATTTCAACGCCGTGCTCGACGGCGAGCTGCTGATCGCCCGCGACGAGGCCGGCCCGCCCTACGACCCTGCGCCCTTCAATGACCTGCAGCAGCGGCTCAACCGCAAGACCGTCACGGGCGCGCTGCTGCAGCGCCATCCGGCCTTCGTCCGGCTCTACGATATGCTGTTCGAAGGGTCGGAAGATCTGCGCCCCCTCCCTTTCGCCGCCCGTCGCCGGCGGCTCGAGGAGTGGTACGAAGCCGCGCCGCGCCCGCGTTTCGACCTGTCCCCGCTGCTGCCGGTCGCCGCGCTCGACGAACTGCGAGCGCTGCGGACCGGCGCCCGCGAGGGCATCGTCGAGGGGCTGATGCTGAAGCGCAGCGACAGCCCCTACGTCGCCGGCCGACCCAAGGGCCCGTGGTTCAAGTGGAAGCGGGACCCCTACACGCTCGATACCGTGCTGCTCTACGCGCAGCGCGGCCACGGCAAGCGCTCGTCCTACTATTCGGATTTCACGTTCGGCGCCTGGCGCGTCGATGCCGAGGGGCGGCCGGAGCTGGTACCGGTCGGCAAGGCCTATTTCGGCTTCACCGATGCGGAGCTGGCGCGGCTCGACCGCTGGGTACGCCACAACACGGTCAACCGCTTCGGCCCGGTGCGCGAGGTGCGCCCCGGCCTCGTGCTGGAGGTCGCCTTCGACGGCGCCCAGCGCTCGACGCGGCACAAATCCGGGGTCGCGCTCCGGTTTCCCCGCATCGCGCGCATCCGCTGGGACAAGCCGCCGGAGGAGGCGGATCGGCTGGAGACCCTGGAGGCGCTGATTCGGGAGTGAGGCGGAAGCGGCCCTGCTCCGGCCACGGGCCGTCGGCCCGACCCAGCCGCTTGCGGTCGGGCGACCGGCTCCCGATACTGGCGGCCCCGTTCCTGAAGAGGATGTCCATGGCCGGTCCCCTCCAAGGCGTTCGCGTGCTCGACCTGACCTCGGTCGTGCTCGGCCCCTATGCCACCATGCTGCTCGGCGACATGGGCGCCGACGTGATCAAGATCGAAGGACCGGAGGGCGATACCACCCGCACCACCGGCCCCACGCGGTCGCCCGGCATGGCCGCGATCTACCTTGCCGCCAATCGGAACAAGCGCAGCCTCGTCCTGGATCTGAAGCAGGAGCGGGCCGCGGAAGCCTTGTGGCGGCTGATCGACACGGCCGACGTGTTCGTCCACAGCATCCGCCCGCAGGCGATCGCCCGCCTCGGCTTCGGCCCGGATGCCGTGCTCTCCCGCAACCCGCGCATCGTCTATGCCGGGATCCACGGGTTCGGGGAAGCGGGCCCCTATGCCGGCCGCCCCGCCTATGATGACATCATCCAGGCGGCCTGCGGCCTTTCGGCGCTGATGGAGCGGACGTCCGGCGAGCCGCTGCACACGCCGATGGTGACGGCCGACAAGACCACGGGCCTCACCGCGCTCTACGCGATTCTGGCCGCGCTGTTCGCGCGCGAGCGCACCGGCCGCGGTCAGTTCGTCGAGGTCCCGATGTTCGAGGCGATGACGTCCTTCGTGCTGACGGAGCATCTCTACGGCCATGTCTTCGACCCGCCCGAAGGGCCGATCGGCTACACCCGCGTTCTCGCGGCATGGCGGCGGCCCTACCGGACGAAGGATGGCTGGATCGCCATGCTGGCCTATACCGACCGGCAATGGTCCCGGTTCGTGACCGAGGCCGGCCGCCCCGAGCTCGCCACCGACGAGCGCTACGCGTCGCTCGCCGCACGGACGCGCAACATCGAGGAGGTCTATGCGCTGGTGGGCGATCTGCTGCCGCAGCGGACGACGGCGGAATGGGTCGAGGCGCTGGACCGGCTGGAGATCCCCAACATGCGGGTGAACCGCTTGGAGGACCTGGCACACGACCCGCATCTCCAGGCCGTCGGATTCTTCCGAAAGTTCGATCACCCGAGCGAGGGCCGGCTGACCATGACCGCCCCGCCGGTCCGTTTCGCGGATACGCCGGCCGAGATTCGCAGCCTCCCGGAGCGGCTCGGCGAAAGCAGCGTCGCGCTCCTCCGCGAGATCGGCTTCGACGACGCCGAGATCGAGCGCAGGGGGACCGTGGGCGCGACGCGCGACGGCCGGTAGATCCGAACCAGGGGACTGCCCCTGGGGGCAGGACACCCGACGAACTCCGAAGCTCGCATAAGAGGAATGACCAAGATGGACTATGTCGGGCTGGGCCTGTTCTGGAACGATCTCACTGTCGGGCAGCGGTTCCGGACGATCAACCGCACGGTCACCGAGGCGGACCTGGTGAATTTCATCAATGCGACCGGGATGGTTGAGATGATCTTCACCGACGCGACCTTCAGCGCCGAACATGGCGCCATCAAGGGGCGGCCGGTCCCGGGCGCGCTCGTCTACTGCTTCATGGAGGGCCTGCTCGTGCAGGCGACGATGCAGCATACCGGGCTCGCCATGCTGGAGAGCCACATCAAGGTCGTCGGACCGACCGTCGTCGGCGACACGATCCATGTCGAGGTCGAGGTGACGGGCATCCGGCCGACCTCCAAGGGAAATCGCGGGATCGTCACCACGGTCAACAACGTCGTGAACCAGCGCGGCGAGACCGTCCTGACCTATACGGCCGTCCGCATGATGGCCGGGCGCGAAACAAAGCCCGCATGAGCGACCGTCTGCCCGGGACGGTCGATGTCGCCGTCGTCGGCGCCGGCGCGGCCGGAATCGCCGCGGCCCGCGCCGTCCGGGCGGCCGGACGGTCGGTCCTGGTCCTGGAGGCCAAGGACCGGATCGGCGGCCGCGCCTGGACCCGCGAGATCCTGCCGGGCGTGCCGGTCGATCTCGGGGCACACTGGCTGCACTCGGCCGATGTGAACCCGCTCGCCGCACTCGGCCGCGCCGCCGGCTTCACATTGGGGCAGTCGGACCTGGACCGCGAGGTCTTCTTCCCCGACGAGGGCCGCTGGGCCGACAGCGCGGAACGGCGCGAGCGCCACGCCTTCTTCGACCGCTGCGAGGCCGCCATCGCGGCTGCCGCCGCGACCGGCCCGGACCGGCCGATCGCGGCCGTGCTGCCGGATCACCCCCGCTGGCGGCCGATGTTCGAGCACTGGGTCACCGTCTATACCGGCGTGGATGCGGATGCGGCTTCGGTCGCCGACTACGTCGCCTATCGCGACACGCACAACAACTGGCCGGTCCGCGAGGGTTACGGCGCCCTGGTAGCGCGTTGCGGCGACGGACTGCCGGTGGCGCTCGCCGCACCGGTAACGGCGATCGAGTACGGCCGCCGGCCGGTGCGCCTGACGACCCCGGCCGGCACGGTCACGGCCCACGCCGTCATCCTGACCGTCTCCACCGGCGTGCTCGCGGCGGAGACGATCCGTTTCGACCCGCCCCTTCCCGACTGGAAGTGCAGTGCGATCGACGCCGTCCCGATGGGCAGCGCGGACTGGGTGCTGCTCGCCTTCGACCGCAACCCGTTCGGCGTCGAGGACAGCCGCGTCGCCACCATCTGGTCGGGCGACGCGCGCACGATCGGCTTTCAGATCCGTCCGCACGGCTGCGACCTCGCGCTGGGCTATCTCGGTGGCCGGCTGTGCTGCGAGCTGGAGCGCGCCGGTCCGACGGCGATGATCGAGTTCGCCCGGGAGCGCCTGAAGGCCGCCTTCGGCAGCGCCATCGACCGCCACCTCGCGGCGACGCTGAGCTCGGCCTGGCAGGCCGACCCTGCGGTGCGCGGCGCCTACTCCGCCGCCCGGATCGGCGAGGCGCATCGCCGCGCCGATCTGGCCCAGCCGATCGACGAGGCACTGTTCTTCGCCGGTGAGGCGACCGATCCCGAATTCTTCTCGACCGTCCACGGCGCCTGGCGCTCCGGCGAGCGTGCCGTCGCCGAAGCCCTGCAGGCGCTGGAAGCACGGGGCGCGCCGTAGAGAACGCCTAGCCCGATGTCGGCCGCTTCGCGGGACGGGGAACGGGAACCCCGCGCGCGGTCTAAGACAGCGTCTCCCGCACCTGCCGTGCCCCGGCCGCCATTGCCTGCAGTTTCGCCCGTGCCAGCCAGCGGGGAATCGCGGAGAAGCCGCAATCGGCAGTCACCGCCAGCCGCCCGGCCGGCACATAGGCCAGGACCCGCCGGATACGCTCGGCCACCTCCTCCGGGGTTTCCTGGTGGAACGACTTCACGTCCACCACCCCGGCGGCGATCTCGTAACGCTCCGCGAGTGCCGGCAGGCGGTCGAGATCAGCCATCTCGCGGTTGGCGAATTCGAGGAGCAGCATCCGGCAGTCGAGGCGTCCGAGAGCCGGAAACAGCCGCCCGAAATCGCGCCGGACATAGGGCCGGCTCGCATTGTTGCCGAAGCAGACATGCACCGCGGTGCGGTCGCGGTGTCCGGCGAGTGCCGCATTGATCGCCTCGGCCGCCGCCTCGTGCGTGATGCCGTCGGGCGGATTGGCGAAGCCCGGCTCGTCAAGCTGCACGAGGTCGGCCCCGGCCTCGGCCAGCGCGGCAATCTCGGCGCGGACGATCGCGACGAGATCGGCGAGCAGCTGTTCCCGGTCGGCGTAGGCTGTACCGGGAGCGATGTTGCGGGCGAAGGTCATCGGCCCGGGGAAGGCGATCTTGACGGCCCGGTCGGGACACAGACGGCGGAGCTGCCGGAATTCCTCGACGATCCCGAGCCCGCCCGGCGCCGTCAGCGGCGCGACCGCGGTGAATTTCGGCGCCCGGTCATAGCCCGGCACCCCGAGCCGGCGCACCGGCGGCACGCGCTCCATGCCGCGCAGGCGGTCGTACATCTCGTAGACGAACCGCATGCGCCGCAGCTCGCCGTCCGAGATCACGTCGATCCCCGCCTCGATCTGGTCGGCGATGGCGAGCCGCGTCGCGTCCTCGAACGCCTCGTCCACGTCGGCCGGCCCGGCGCTCTCCCGCATATGCTCGCGGAACAGGAACAGCCAGCCCGGTGTCGCATAGGAGCCGACGCCCATGGTCGGCAAGATGGGCAGATCCTGCATGTGTCCCCTCCACGGTCCGGAAGAGGCTACCGCCTGCGCGCCGGATGCACTAGCCGATGCCGGGAACGGGCTGGGAGGGAGCTATTCGGACGTTCGACGGACCCGGCGCACCCGGTGCGCACCCGGCCCGCCGTTTCCGCGCCGCCCCGGTCCAACGGCCCGGGTCCGACGGCCCGGCTCAGGACGCGAACGCCTTCTCCGCGATCACCCGCAGGAAGCTCTCCCCGTAACGCTCGAGCTTCGCGCTGCCGACGCCGCTCAACCGGCCGAGGGCGTGCATGTCGCGCGGCTTCGCACGTGCCATCTCGACCAGCGTGCTGTCGTGGAAGATCACATAGGGCGGCACGCCCTGCTCCCTGGCGAGCGCCAGCCGGTGCGTGCGCAGCGCCTGGAACAGCGCCTCGTCCTCGGGCGCCGCCAGCAGCGCGCGCGGAGCCCGAGCGGCCTTGCCGTTCCGCGCCCTGACGGCGT
>CAZVAR010000133.1:9659-10236 GCA_964625225.1 uncultured Alphaproteobacteria bacterium
AACTCGATCCGCCGCTCGCCCTTCAGGACCGGACGGCAGTCCGCCCCGAGATGGAGCCCGCCATGGCCTTCGGTGTCGACCTCCAGCAGGCGCATCGAGACCAGCTGGCGGAACACCGACCGCCACTCCGCCACCGACAGATCCTTGCCGATACCGTAGGTGGTGAGCTCGTCGTGGCGGAACCTTCGGATCCGCTCGGTCTCCGCACCGCGCAGCACGTCGATGACGTGCCCGGCGCCGAAGCGCTGGCCGGTGCGGTAGACGCAGGACAGCGCCTTCTGTGCCGCCTCGGTGCCGTCGAACGTTTCCGGCGGCTCGAGGCAGGTATCGCAATTGCCGCAAGGCTCACAGGAATCGCCGAAATATTCGAGCAGGACCTGGCGACGGCAGCGGACCGTCTCGCAGAAGCCGAGCAGCGCGTCGAGCTTCTGACGCTCGACATGCTTCTGCCGGTCGGCGGCGCCCGAGGAATCGATGAGCTGGTTCAGCCGCACGACATCCTGCATGCCGTACACCATCCAGGCATCCGAGGGCAGCCCGTCGCGCCCCGCCCGGCCGGTCTCCTGGTAATAGGCTT
>CAZVAR010000134.1:0-10124 GCA_964625225.1 uncultured Alphaproteobacteria bacterium
TCGACCGCCCGATCGAACCGGGTTATGCCCAGCTCCTGCTCGTAGCGGTCGAGCAGGTTGACCTCCTTCGCGCCGGCGAACAGACGGTCGGTCACTTCCGCGCGCCCGCCCGGCGGGACGGTCAGCGCCGGCCGCAGATAGTCCACCTGGTACTTGTCGACACCGTTGGCGGCCGAATGGCTGAACCGGGTCTTCACCCCGGTCTGCTGGTCCGGGATCAGCGAGACCAGCCAGTATTTGTCGGTAATGCCGAGCCAGCCGCCCGTCGTCTCTCCCTCGATCCGGCCCTGGTCGCGGAGATCGTCGTAGTCGAACTCGCGCAGCGTGCCGTCCATCACCGCGACCGGCCCCTCGTGCAGGATGAAGAAGCCCGAGGTCTCCGGGGTCCCGGTGCGGGTGACGAGGCCGTAGGGATAGAGGGTGACCGGCTCGCCGGTCTGGTTCTCGACCGCCAGCGAGACCGTGAACATGAAGTCGCGGTCGAGGGTCAGGGTCTTAAAGAAACGCAGGCCCTGGCCGTTGTCCCAGACCGCCGTGACCGGTTTGCCCGGGACGAGCGCGGTCGCCTCGGTGGTCCAGACGGCATCGGCGCCCGGCACGACCGTGCCGGGCTCGCCGACCCAGCCGAACTCGGCATAATACGGTGCCCCCGCGCCCGGCGGCGACAGGATCGTCACCTCCGGGCTCTCCGGCCCCACGGTGACGTGGTAGTCCGGCAACGACACGTCGTCGATGCGCCCGCCCGCCAGCGCGATCGAGCCGTGCATCCGCGGCGACTGGATCGGCAGCCGCGGCGCCTGCGCCAGGACCGTCTCGCGGCTGGCCGGCGCCGCCGGTGCCACGCCCGGTGCAGCCGGCACGGGCGGCGCGCCGATCGCCGCAGCGTCGCTCGGCGTTCCCGGCTCCGTCGTCGCGACCGGGGTCACCGGCGGGGCCGGCGGCGGAAACAACGACTGGAACCCGATCAGGATCCCGATCGAGATGACGATGGCGAGAAGAAGGTTACGCTGCTCCATCGAGGCAAGGCTCTTGGTGTTGGTGTCAGGACCGACGGCCGTAACGGGCGCGGGCGGGCCGCGCGGCACGCACGGGTACCGGGTCGTAGCCGGCCCCGCCTAGGGGATGGCAGCGCAGCAGGCGCCGCCCGGCGAGCCACAGGCCGCGCGCCGGCCCGTGCCGCTCGATCGCCTCGATCGCGTAGTGCGAACAGGTCGGCAGGTAGCGGCAGGACACCGGCAGGAAGGGAGATAGAGCGACCTGATAGAAGCGGATCGGCGCACGCAGCAGTGCCACCGCGGCAGCGCGGGCGATCCCCGCATGCCGGCTCACGGTGTCGCCTCGGCGGGCTCGCTGCGATAAGCCCGCAGCCGCTTCATCGCGTCGCGCAGATCCCCGACCAGTTCCGGATAGGGACGGTCGAGCGTCGTCCGTCGCCCGATGATCACATAATCGTAGCCCGGCTGGGCATGCATCGGCAAAACCTCGCTGGCGGCCGCCCGGAGCCGGCGCTTGGCCCGGTTCCGCTCGACCGCCTTGCCGACCTTCCGGCTGACGGTGAACCCGACCCGGGCCTCGCCCGGTCGCTCGCCGTCTTCACCCGGCGCGCGCGGGCGCACCTGCAGCACGAGCCCCGGCGCGGCCCAGCGCCGCCCCTTCGCGGTGCGCAGAAACTCCGCGCGCCGCTTCAGGCGGCCGAGCGCCACGACCATCGCGCGCCGGGCCGGCCATCGCGTCTCAGGCCGAGAGCTGCTTGCGGCCGCGCGCCCGACGGCGCTTGATCACAAGTCGCCCGCCGACGGTCGCCATACGGGACCGGAAGCCGTGCCGCCGCTTGCGGACGAGCACGCTCGGCTGATAGGTACGCTTCACTGCAGGAACTCCGTGGACCGGTCGGAAAGTCGAGCGGGGATATACGGACTCCCCCCCGCCAAGTCAATGCGAGGCCCGCTCGCCGGGCGGGCGAGCGGACCGGCCCGGGGAGGCGGCGCGCCGTGGAAGCGCTTCCGATCGCGGAGGCTTCGATGACGGCATGGATCACAGAGACGGAGCAGGATGCTGTCGCCCAAGGACTTCACCCAGATCGCAGACCCGCGGCTCCGGCTGCTGCTCGAGCACTGGTTGGCGGTGCGCGGCAGCCGGACCATGCCGGCGCGGCAGGACATCGATCCGGCCCGGATCGTGGCGGCGCTCCCGCTCATCTGGATCCTCGAGTATCATCGAGCGACCGGACTGTTCCGGTTTCGACTGGCCGGCGAGGAGGTCCGCGCGCTCTACGGCCGCGACCTGCGCGGCCTTTCGTATCAGTCGGTCTTCCCTGCCCGGGAGCACCCCGCGGTGCTGGCCCGAATTCGCCGGGTCGTCGACGGTCCCTGCGTGATGCACGCGCGCGGCGCGATCTACGGCGCCGCCGGCCGGACGGGCGAGGGAGAGCGGCTCGCGCTGCCGCTCGCCGCCGACGGGACCACCCCGGATGCGGTCATCGGCGCCTCCATCTATCGCTGGGGCGACCGCTTGGCACTGCCGCGACGCCAGCCGCAGCGGCACGAGATGATCGTGACCTTCACCGCGGTCGAGGGGACGGGTCGCGAGGTCGAGGGGGCAGCGAACGAGCCCGTCACCGTCCGATGGGACTGAGCGGCCCCGTCGATCACGCCCCTTCACGATACTATGAGTGGAGACCGCGACAGCGCATCCCTATAACCGCCTTATCGCCTCGCCGCTCGCAGGTCACCGCCCTTCGCATGCCCGTGCCCGGAGATCAGGCCGCCCACCCTGCCCCGGTCCGGCACCGGACCGTCGGACGGCTGCTGCCGCTCGCGCTGCTGGCCGTCGGGCTGGCGCTGTTCTTCCTCGCCGGCGGCCATGAGGGGCTCAACTTCGACGAACTCGCCCGCAACCGCGCCGCCCTGCAGGACTGGGTCGAGGGGCACCCCTGGCTGGCGCCGCCGGCCTTCACGTTCGGCTACGCCGTCGCCATCTCGCTCTCGCTCCCCATCGGAATGCTGCTGACGGTGGCCGGCGGCTTCCTGTTCGGGCCCGTGGTGGGGGCCCTCTGCGCCGCGACCGGCGCGACGCTGGGGGCGACCGCGCCGTTCCTCGCCGCGCGCAGCGCCTTCGGCGCCCGGCCGCGCCGCCGGGTCGAGGCGGCGTTGCGTCGGATGGACGCCGGCTTTCGCGACAATGCGTTCCACTATCTCCTGTTCCTGCGGCTGGTTCCGGTGTTCCCGTTCTGGCTGGTCAACATCGCCCCTGCCTTCACCGAGGTGCCGCTGCGGACCTATCTCGCCGCGACGGCTCTCGGGGTCTTGCCCGGAACGGTCGTCTATGCCCTGGTCGGCAGCGGCCTCGGCGCCGTGATCGACCGGGGCGGCACGCCCGATCTCGGCGTGCTGTTCGAGCCTGCGATCCTGGCCCCCCTGGTCGGCCTCGCCCTGCTGGTGCTGCTGCCGACCGTGCTCAGGCGCCGCCGCGGCGGCGATTCTGGCTGAGCGGCGGCAATGGCCGGGACGATCGAGGTCGACCTTTGCGTCATCGGCGGCGGCACCGGCGGGCTAGTGACGGCCGCCGGCGCCTCGCAGATGGGGGCCTCCACCGTGCTGATCGAACGGCACCGGATGGGCGGCGACTGCCTCAATACCGGCTGCGTCCCGTCCAAGGCGATGCTGGCGGCGGCGAAGACGGCCCAGACGATGCGGGACGCCGCCCCCTTCGGCATCGCCGCCGCCAAGCCGCAGGTCGATTTCCGGCGCGTGCGCGAGCATGTGCAGGACGTGATCGCGACGATCGCTCCGCACGACTCCGTGGCGCGGTTCGAGGGACTCGGCGTGCGGGTGATCCGGGCCGAAGGCCGCTTCACCGGTCCGCGCGAGGTGATCGCCGGCGATACGCATATCCGCGCCCGCCGCTTCGTCGTGGCGACCGGCTCGCGCCCGGCGGTGCCGCCGATCCCCGGCCTGGCCGAGGTACCCTACCTGACCAACGAGACCGTCTGGGACGATCCCGCCCTGCCGCGACACCTGATCGTCATCGGCGGCGGCCCGATCGGCGCGGAGCTGGCGCAGGCGTACCGGCGGCTGGGCGCCGCCGTCACGATCCTCGAAATGGCCAGCCTGCTGCCGAAGGACGACCCGGAGCTGGTCGCCGTCGTCCGCAATCGCCTGCGCAGAGAGGGGGTCGTGCTTCGCGAGGGCGTCACCGTCACGGGCGTCGAACGCGGGGCGGACGGGATGGTCGTCACCGTCGAGGCCGACGGCGCACTGGAGCGGCTGACTGGCTCGCACTTGCTGGTCGCCACCGGCAGGCGCCCCAACGTCGAGGACCTCGGCCTCGATCAGGCCGGAATCCGCTACGGCAAGGACGGGATCGAGACGGATTCGCGACTGCGCACCAGCAACCGGCGTGTCTACGCGGTCGGCGACGTCACCGGCCGGATGCAGTTCACCCACATGGCCGCGCACCATGCCGGGGTCGTCCTGCGCAACGCGCTGTTCCGCCTCCCGGCCAAGGTCGAGGAACGGAGCGTTCCCTGGGTCACCTACACCGATCCCGAGCTCGCGCATGTCGGCCTGACCGAGGAGGCGGCCCGCGCCGAGGGCCGCCGGATCGCGGTGCTTCGCTTCGCATTCGCCGAAAACGACCGCGCGGTCGCCGAGCGCGCGGCCGAGGGCCTCGTCAAGGTGGTCGCGACCCCCCGCGGCAAGCTGCTCGGCGCCTCGATCGTCGGCCCCAGCGCCGGCGAGCTGATCCTGCCCTGGGTCCTGGCGCTGAAGCAGGGTCTGGGCGTCGGCGCGCTCACCTCGATCATCGCCCCCTATCCGACCCTCGCGGAGATCAGCAAGAGCGTCGCCGGGACCTGGTTTACGCCGAAGTTGTTCAGCCCGCGCACACGCAAGCTGGTTCGGTTCCTGGCGCGGTTCGGCTAGGATTCGCGCCCTCGCACGGGCGCCATTATCCTGGGCCGCATGTATCTGCCGAAGCCGTTCGCCAGCCTGTCCGCGCGCCTGCTGGTCCTCACCATGTTCTTCGTCATGTTGAGCGAGGTGCTGATCTATCTGCCCTCGATCGCGCGCTTCCGGATGACCTACCTCCAGGATCGGCTCGCCGATGCCCACATCGCCGCGCTGGCGCTGGAAGCGACCCCGGCCCGGGCGCTCGGCCCCGAGCTCGAGCGCCGGCTGCTCGAGCACGCCCAGGCCTACATGATCGAGCTGAAGACCGGGGATACCTACACCCACATGCTCGGCGGCTCGATGCCGCCGAAGCCTGACATCCGTTTCGACCTGCGCCGGGGCAGCTTCGTGCGCTACATCCGGGAGGCGCTCTCGGCGCTGACGCAGCGCGACAACCGGGTGCTGCACGTCACCGGCGCATCGCGCAACAACCCGAACGTCGAGGTCGAAATCATCATCGACGAGGAGCCGATGCGGCGGGCCATGCTCGCCTATTCCGAGCGCATCCTGCAGCTCTCGATCCTTATTTCACTGCTGACCGCCACCCTCGTCTATCTGAGCCTCCGCTGGTTGCTGGTGCGGCCGATGCAGCGCCTGACCGAGGCGATGATGCGCTTCCGCGAGAATCCGGAAGACCAGGCACGGATCATCCGCCCCGGCCCCCGCAACGACGAGATCGGCACGGCCGAGCGCGAACTGGCGCAGATGCAGGCGGGCCTGCGGGCCGCGCTGGTGCAGCGGGCGCGGCTGGCCGCGCTCGGCGAGGCGGTCACCAGGATCAATCACGACCTCCGCAACATGCTGGCCTCGGCGCAGCTCCTCTCCGACCGGCTCGAAGCGAGCGAGGACCCCGAGGTACGGCGCGTGACGCCGACCCTGTTCCGGGCCATCGACCGCGCCGTGGCGCTGTGCGCCCGCGTCCTCGACTACGCCCGGTCCGGCGCTCCGAACCTGCGCCCCTCGACCTTTCCGCTGGCCGAGCTGGTGGCCGACGCGGCGGTCAGCGCGGGTCCCGGCGGCGATGCCGCCGCCGCGGTCGCCTGGGAGACCGCCGTGCCGGCGGGCCTGATCGTCCGGGCCGACCGCGAGCAGCTCTTCCGTGTGCTAGTCAATCTCGGCCGGAACGCGGTCGAGGCGGGGGCACGCCGGGTCCGGATTGCGGCCGAGGCACAGGGCGACTGGGTCTCCCTGACCGTCGCCGACGACGGCCCCGGCCTGCCGGCCAAGGCCCGCGAGCGCCTGTTCCAGCCCTTCTCGGGCTCGGCCAAGGCCGCCGGCTCGGGCCTCGGCCTCGCGATCGCGCGCGAGCTCCTGCACGCGCACGGCGGCGAGATCTCGCTGGTCGAGACCGGGCCGGAAGGCACAGTGTTTCGCCTGGATCTCCCGTTGCGCACGAACGGTTAATCTTCTAGTCCTCTTCCCGGACGGTCAGTCCCGGCAGGCGAGGGAGGCCGGCATGGGCATCGGCGGCTGGATCATCGGCGCGTTCATCGGCCTGCTGGGCTTGAGCGGGCTGTTCCTGGCATCTGCCGCCGAGGGCAGCCGGACCTTCTATGTGATGGGCCTCGGGCTGTTCGTGTTCGCCTGCATCTTCATCTTCGCCCTGATCAAGCAGAGCTTCGACGAGCGGTCATGAACGAGATATCCGGAGCGGCCTCCGCACGGCCGCAGGCGGCCTGGGATCCCGCGCAATATGCCCGGTTCGGCGGCCACCGTCTGCGCCCCGCGCTCGAACTGCTGGCCCGCGTCGACCATCCCGGCCCGACGCGGGTCTACGACATCGGCTGCGGCGGCGGCGAGATCGCCCGGCTGATGGCGGAACGCTGGCCGGAGGCGGAGGTGGTCGGAACCGACCTCTCGCCGGAGATGCTGGCAAAGGCGCAGGCCGCCGGGCCGAGCCGCGTCCGCTGGGAACTGGCCGACGTGCGGACCTGGACGCCGCCCGGGCCGGCGGACATCCTCTTCAGCAACGCCGTCCTGCACTGGGTCGACGGCCACGACGCCCTGTTTCCCCGCCTCGCCGGCCATCTCGCCCCCGACGGCGTCCTCGCCGTGCAGATGCCCCTCTCCTGGGACGAGCCGTCGCACCAGCTCATGCGCCGCACGCTGGCCGACCTCGACCTCGGCACCCCGGCGCTGCGGGCTTCGCTGGACCGCCGCTGGGTCGCGGACCCCGAGCATTATTATGGCCTGCTGCGCCCGCACGTGCGTACGCTCGATGTCTGGGTCACACGCTATCTCCAGGTGCTGGAGGGCGACGACCCGGTGCTCGAATGGGTCAAGGGCACCGGCCTGCGCCCCGTTCTCGCCGCCTTGGAGGGCGAGGCGCGCGAGCGCTTTCTCGCCGAGTACCGCCGCCGGCTCGCTGCCGCCTACCCGAAGCGCCCCGACGGCGAGACCCTGTTCCCCTTCCCGCGCCTCTTCATCGTCGCGCGCGTCTGAGTCCGGCAGCGGCCCGGCGCGTCGGAGTACGGGCCTTCGGACCCGGCACTCGATCGCGACGACCATGGCGGGACCGAAGCTGCGCGCTCCGTGCTCCCGCCGGGGCATGCCAGTAATGGCCGGCCTCAGTCGAGCTGCAGCACCTGCGCCTTCAGGTAGGCGGATTCCGGAAGGAAGGGGTGGACCGGGTGGTCCGGAGCGGCGCCGGCGCTGCGCAGGATGCGGCCGTTGCGCCCCGCCAGCTCCAGCCCTTGCCGGACCTGCCCGGCGAAGGCGTCCGGGCCGACATTGTGCGAGCAGGAGGCGGCCAGCAGGAAACCGCCCGGCGCCACCAGCCGGGCGGCAAGACGGGTCATCTTGGCGTAGCCCTTGAGCCCAGCCGCCAAATCCTTGCGGGATTTCACGAAGGCCGGCGGGTCGGCGACGACGAGGTCGAACCGCTCGCCGGCGGCCGCGAGGCGCTCCATCTCCTCGAAGGCGCCGGCGCGCGTGAAGCGGCAGCGTTCGGCGACTCCGTTCGCCTCGGCCGCCCGGGCGGCGAGATCGAGGGCCGGCTGCGAGCGGTCCACCAGCACCACCTCGCGCGCGCCGGCCGCCGCGGCCTGGATGCCGAAGCCGCCGAGATAGCTGTAGAGGTCGATCACCCGCAGGCCGCGGGCGAGCGCCGCGACGAAGGCGCGGTTGTCGCGCTGGTCGTAGAACCAGCCGGTCTTCTGTCCCTCCAGCGGATCGGCGAGGAAGCGCACGCCGTTCTCCTCCAGCGGGATCGGCCCGCCGATCGCACCCTTGGCGACGCGAACCTCGGCCGCCAGCCCCTCGAGCGCGCGTACCGGGGCGTCGTTGCGCAGCACCACCGCACGGGGCGCCAGGACCTCGTCGATCGCCGCCAGCAGCTCCGGCAGCAGGCGGTCCATGCCCGCGGCGTTCGCCTGGCAGACGACGACGCCGCCGAACCGGTCCACCACCAGACCGGGCAGCCCGTCCGCCTCGGCGTGAACCAGCCGGTAGAACGGCGCCGCGAACAGGCGCTCGCGCAGCGCCAGCGCCCGCCCCAGCCGCTCCGCCAGGAAGGCGCGGTCGATCACGGCATCCGCCTGCGGCGCCAGCAGCCGCGCCACCACCAGCGAGTGCGGGTTGAACATCGCCGTACCGAGCGGCTCGTCGCCGGCATTCACCAGCGTCACCGGTGCCCCGCGCGGCAAAGCGCGCACGGCCGAGTTCATCTCGATCTCGTTGGAATAGACCCAGGGATGGCCGGCCTTGAGACGCCGGTGCCGGCGCGGCTGGAGGCGTACCCGGGGAAGTGCGGTGCTGAGTTCGGTCGGAGCGGTCTGCGGCATCGGATCGGGTCTGCTCGGGATCGGGCGCCGCCTCGCGGCGCCTCGCGGCGGGAACAACGCTGGGGCCGACGTGTTGACCTGACTGCCGGCCGTCGGGCCGGCGTCAACCCCGACCCGTCCGACACTCAGGAGACCGACGACATGCCCGTCAAGTCGCTGCAAGACATGTTCGTGGAAGAGCTGCGCGACATCTACCACGCGGAAAAGCAGCTGGCGCGCGCCCTGCCCAAGATGGCCCGTGCCGCCTCCGCCGACAAGCTCAAGCAGGCCTTCGAGCGGCACACCGAGGAGACCAAGGGCCAGATCGAACGCCTCGAGCAGATCTTCGATCAGCTCGACCTGCGCACCCGAGGCAAGACCTGCGAAGCGATGCAGGGCCTGGTCGAGGAGGCGAAGGAACAGATCGACGAGATCAAATCGCCGGAGGTTCTGGACGCCGCCCTGATCATCGCCGCCCAGAAGGCCGAGCATTACGAGATTTCCAGCTACGGCTCGCTGCGCACGCTGGCGCAGGCGCTGGGACACGACCAGGCAGCCCGGCTGCTCGAACAGACGCTCAAGGAGGAAGAGAAGACCGATCAGCTCCTCAACAAGATCGCCCTGGACGAGGTCAACGGGCGCGCGCTGCAGGCCGCGGCCTGACCGCCGCCACCTGACGGGCCGCGAGGCCGGAACCCTCGGTTCCGGCCCCCGTTCCTACTCCGAAGAGGGATCGACGCCATGCCCGAGCCGACCTCGTCCGACGCGCCGCTGGCGGGCCCGACCGCAATCCTGACCGGCGCCGGCTCGGACGTCGGCCGCGCCCGCCCGCCGGCCCTGTCTGCGGCCGGAGCCGCCGTGCGCGCGGTCCCGTGCCGCGGCGTGCTGCCGGAGCTCTCGGCCGCGCCCGGCCGGAGCTCTCGGCCGCGCCCGGCAGGATCGTCCGCATGAGCCCGGTCCACCCGGTCGTTCCCCGGGCCCGCCGCGTCGACGACGCCGTCTCCAAGGCTGGGATCGCGATGCTGCTGCGCAGCACCGCGCAGGCACCGGCGGCGCGAAAGGTTCGGAGCAAGGCCGTGCCGCCCGGCGCCATCCGCACCGCGATCGACTGCGGCGTCTTGAGCCATCCCGCCGGTCGCGCGGCGCTGGCGGCGCTGATCCCGTGCCGGCGCATCGGCGGGGCGGCCGACGTGGCCGAGGCCGTCCTCTGGCTCGCCTCCGACCACCCGGACGGCATCGACGATACACCCCGGTTCGTCGACGGCGGCATGCTGTCCTGCCCCGCCTTCGTCGGGAACGGCTGATGGCTCCCGGACAGCGCCACCGCGCGATCGAGGATTACGCCCTCATCGGCAATACCTACTCGGCGGCGCTGGTCGGCAGCAACGGCTCGATCGACTGGCTTTGCCTGCCG
>CAZVAR010000135.1:0-10005 GCA_964625225.1 uncultured Alphaproteobacteria bacterium
AGGTGCCGCGCATCTGACGCACGCTCTCCTGCAGGGCGTACATGCCGTACATGCCGGAATGCATGTAGGAGAGGCCGCCGCCGTTCGTGTTGAGCGGCAGCTTGCCGCCGGGCGCGGTGTTGCGCTCCCAGATGAAGTCGGGGCCCTCGCCGCGGCCGACGAAGCCGAGATCCTCCAGGCCGTAGATCGGCAGATGCGCGAAGGCGTCGTAGATCATCAGATGATCCACGTCGCTGTGCGTGATCCCCGCCTCCTCGAAGGCGGTCTTGCCGGCCACGCGGAAGGCGCGGCTGGAGGTGAAGTCCTCCATCTGGCTGATCATCGTGGTCTCGACGCTCTCGCCGGTGCCGAGGATGTAGACCGGCTTGGTCGGGAAGTCCTTGGCCCGGTCGGCGGAGGTCAGGATGAGCGCGCCGCCGCCGTCGGTGACGAGGCAGCACATCAGCAGCCGGAAGGGATAGGCGATCATCCGGCTGTTCAGCACATCGTCCACGGTGATCGGATCCCGCATGGTGGCGCGCGGGTGCTTGGCCGCCCATTCGCGCTGCACCACCGCCACGTTCGCGATCTTCTCGATCGGAACGTTGTAGGTCTTCATGTAGCGAAGCAGCGGGATGGTGAACATGGTGGTCGGCCCGAAGGTGCCGTAGGGGAGCTGGAACTGCCCCTCCAGCATGCCCGGGCCGATGCCGACGATCGGCTTGCCGATCATCGAGCGGCCGCTCTCGCCATGCGTGATGAGGACGGTCTTGCACAGGCCCTCATTGATCGCCGCCGCGGCGTGCCGGACGTGCAGCATGAAGGAGCAGCCGCCCACGGTGGTGCCGTCCACCCATTTCGGCACGATGCCGAGATATGACGCGAGCTCGGTCGGGATCTCGCGGGCGGTGGCGATGCCGTCGATATCGGACGGCTTCAGGCCGCAATCGGCCATGGCGTTGAGGGCGGCGTCGGCGTGCAGCTGGATCTGCGACATGCCGGGCACCTTGCCCATTTCGGTCGTCTCGGCGGCTCCGACGACGGCGACGCTCTTCGGTTTCATGGTCTCGTTATCCCTTCGCCGGGCGGAACTTGGGCAGGTGGATGTCGTCGTTCACCTTTTCGAACACGACCTCCAGCGGCATGTCGAGCTGCAGCGCTTCGGGCGTCTGCGGCGACTCGACGATGTTGGTCATCATGCGCGGGCCCTCGGCCAGCTCGACGACGGCGATGGCGTAGGGCGCCTCCGCCTCGAAGCCGGGCGCCGGACGATGGTTGATGACGTAGGAATAGAGCGTCGCCCGGCCGCTCGCCTTGAACGTCTCGACATTGCGCGAGCCGGTGAAGGGACTGAACGGACGCGGCGGAAAATAGGCTTTGCCGGTATCCTTGCAGCGCTGGAGGATCAGCTCGCCACGCTTGCAGCCGTCCCAGAAATGCTGGGTCTCGGGCGTGGGCTTGGGGAGAGGCTTCTTGGCGTCGGCCACGATTGCACCTGCCTTTCTGTTTCTGGGGCCGGGCCAGCCGGACGGAATGGAGGCCCGGCGGGACGATCCCGTCGCGGGCGATTGTGGCGAGGTGCGGGGGCCGGCGCAACAGCGGCCGCGCGGATGCGTTTCGGCTCCGGGCATCCATGTGAGCCGCGACGTCACGGAGATCCGCGATGAGAGCAGCACCTACGGCAGTCCGGGCGCTATGCCGCCTTCTCGTGATCCCTGCCCTGATCCTGCCCATCGCCGCAGGTTGTGCCGGAGACGGCATCTCGAACCCCGGCCAATACGCGGCCCATCGGCAGCTCTATGGCGACCTGGACCGGTGCTGTCCGGGATGACCCTGCGTTCTCGTGCTTCAGGGATACAGCCGCTGCGTCGCCCACCCTTCGCCGTTGCGGGTGTAGACGATGCGGTCGTGCAGGCGGAACTCGCCTTCGCGCCAGAACTCGATGCGCGCCGGCAAGACGCGGATGCCGGACCAATGCGGCGGGCGCGGCACCGGGCCGTCGCGGTACTTCGCCTCCAGCTCGGCAACGCGCCGCTCCAGGACGGCGCGGCTCTCCAGCGGCTGGGACTGCAGCGAGGCCCAGGCGCCGATTTGGCTGCCGCGCGGCCGAGTCGCGAAATAGGCATCTGCCTCGGCGTCGGTGACGCGCTCGACCGGCCCCTCGACCCGCACCTGCCGCCCGAGCGATTTCCAGTGGAAGCAAAGCGCCACCTTCGGATTGGCGCCGATCTGCCGGCCCTTGCGGCTCTCGAGATTGGTGTAGAAGACGAAGCCGCGCGCATCGACGCCCTTCAGCAGCAGGATTAGCGCCGAGGGCATTCCGTCCGGCCCGACGGTCGCGACGGTCATGGCGTTCGGGTCGCGCGGCTCCGCCTGCTCCGCGTCCGCGAACCAGCGCGCGAACAGCGCAAGGGGATCGTCCATGACCATATCGTCCATATTCTGCTCCCTACCCCGCCCGCGGACACTCGGATTGACGGGAGATCCCATCGCTACCACTTGAGAGGCTTGGCCGAAAAGACCACACTTTCGCCGTTTTCCCGCATCCGAGACTCCGATGCCACAGAAAGATCCGTATGCGGTGCTCGGGGTTTCCCGGACCGCCAGCCAGGACGAGATCAAGAAGGCCTATCGCCGCCTCGCCAAGAAGCTGCATCCGGACCTGAATCCGGGCGACAAGAAGGTCGAGCAGCAGTTCAAGGACGTGGCCGCGGCCTACGACCTGCTGTCCGACCCGGAGAAGAGGGCCAAGTTCGACCGCGGTGAGATCGATGCCAGCGGCGCCGAACGGCCGGATCACAGCTTCTGGCGCGCCTATGCCGAAACCGGCGGCGGAGCCAAATATTCCGGACGCCAGGCGGGCGGCGGCTTCGACCCCTCGGACCTGTTCAGCGAACTGTTCGGCGATTTGGGCGGCCGTGCCGGGCGGTGGCGGCGGCGCGGCGCCGACGTCAACTACCGCATGACGGTCGACTTCATCGACGCGGTCAGAGGCAGCTCGCAGCGGATCACACTGCCGGGCGGGAAGAGCCTCGACGTCCGCATTCCGGCCGGTACGACGACCGGCCGGACTCTGCGGCTGGCGGGCCAGGGCATGCCCGGTACCAATGGCGGCCCGCCCGGCGACGCCTTCATCGAGATTGAAGTGGCACCGCATCCGTTCTTCGAGCGGAGGGGCAACGACATCCATATCGAGCTGCCGATCACCCTGCCGGAAGCGGTCCTGGGCGCGAAGGTGACGGTGCCCACCATCGACGGCAAGGTTCAGCTCACCATCCCGAAGAACTCGAACAGTGGAGACACGCTGCGGCTCAGGGGCCGCGGAGTGCCCGACCCGGCCGGCGGGCGGCGCGGCGACCAATATGTGAGGCTGCGGGTGATGCTGCCCGAGCAGCCCGACCGCGAACTCACCGAGTTCGTCGAGCGTTGGAGCAGGAACCGCGACTACGACGTCCGAACAAAGGCGGGAATGGCCTGAACCGATGTTCGAGTTCGAGCAGGTATGCCGGATCACCGGGGCGCGGCGCGGCGATCTGGTGACTTGGATCGAGGAGCGCTGGGTACTGCCGACGCGCGAGGGCGGTCGATGGCGCTTCAGCGAGACCGATCTCGCCCGGGTGCGTCTGATCGTCGAGCTGCGGCGAGACCTGCGGATCGACCGCGAGACCCTGCCCGTCCTGCTGTCGCTGCTCGACCGCGTCTATGCGCTGCGGCGTGCGCTCCGCGAGGTGGGGGCCGCGCTGCAGGATCTGCCCGAGCCGGCGCGAAGCGCCGTCGAGGATCGGCTGGCCGCGCTCGCCGGAAACGGCCGGCCGCCGGCGGAATGACGAGACGCCCCTCAGGCGTTCGCGAGGCGCGCGAGCCAGGCCCTGGCGGCGGCGCGATGATGCTCCTTCATGTGGGTGGAGATGGTGGTGAGCGCGGCGGCGATCACCGCGGCATCGTCGGTGAAGCCGAGCAACGGCAGGACGTCGGGGATCGCGTCGAACGGCAGGATGAAATAGGCCAGGGCGGCCAGCAGGATCGTCTTGGCCCGGGCCGGCGTCTCCGGGTCGGTCGCGCAGTAGAAGGCCGCGACGGCGTCTTCGGCGAAGGGCAGCCCGGCGGCCAGGCGCCGGATCTTCGGCCAGAATTCACGTCGGATCCGCTGCTCGTCCATGGTGCGGCTCCTGTAGGGGTATAGGCAGAAAGGTGGGCATGCGTCAGGCCGGCGCCAAGCGGGTCGGTTCGAATCGCAGCCGCACCCGCAGCCCGGGGGCGTTGTCCTCGAGCGACAGCGACGCATGATGATAGAGGGCCACCGCCCGGACGAGGCTCAAGCCGAGCCCGCTGCCGGGGGTGTGGCGGCTCGCTTCCAGCCGCACGAAACGATCCAGTACCCGCCCCCGGTCGGCCTCGGGAATGCCGGGGCCGGTATCGGCGACCACCAGCTCGACCGCGCCGGCCACGCGGCCGGCCGACACGGCGACGCGGCCGCCCGGCGGCGTATATTTGATCGCATTGTCGATCAGATTGGTCAGCGCCTGCGAGAGCAGATGGCGGTTGCCGCGGACTGTCAGGCCCTCCTCCGCGGCGACGGCGAGATCGATGCGCGCGTCCTCGGCAACCGGGGCGTAGAGTTCCGCCGCGTCTCGGGTGAGGGCGCCGAGGTCGAGCTCGGCCGGGGCCTCGCGCTGCGCCCCGGCCTCGGCCCTGGCGATTGAGAGCAGCGCATTGAAGGTTCCGAGCAGCCGCTCCGCCTCCTCGATCGTCTCCTCGATCACGGCGCGATAGCCTTCCGCGGAGCCCGGCTGCAGCAGGCTCAGCTCCAGGCGGCTGCGCAGGCGGGTCAGCGGACTGCGAAGATCGTGCGCGATATTGTCCGTGACCTCCCGCATTCCGGTCATCAGGCCCTCGATCTGATCCAGCATGGCATTGAGGCTCTCTGCCAGACGGTCCAGTTCGTCGGCACTGCCGCGGACCGGAAGGCGGCGCGAAAGATCGCCGGCCATGATGTCGCGGCTGATCCGGTTGATCGCCTCGATCCGGCGCAGCATGTTGCGGCTGATCAGCACGCCGCCGATCAGGCCGAGCCCGATGGTCAGCGCCAGGGCCCAGGCGATAGCGGTGCGCAACAGGCCGTCCAGCTCACGCCGCTCCGAGACGTCGCGGCCGACCAGGAGGTGGAAGCCCCCGTGCAGACGGAAGTGGCGCGCTCGCGCCGCGCGGACCTCGCTCGTCTCACCCATCGGCCGGTTGTAGGTGAAGTCGATCCAGCCGTTCGCATCCGTTTCCGCCGCCGGCCAGCCGTCCAGATTGCCGACGATCGGCGCCTGCTCCGGGTCGGCCAGCAGATAGAGGCTTTGCCGCTGGTTGCGGCTACGCTCCAGCACCACCGCGGTCAGCCTGACGAGGCCGTCGCGGCGGTACTGCTCGGCGAGGCCGGTGATCTCGGCGCGGATGGTCTCGTCGGTCTGGCGTGCCATGAACCCGGCCGTCGCCCAATAGACGAAGCCGAGAAGCGCCAGCACGGAAAGGCCGAACAGCGCCAGATAGAGGATCGCAATCCGGAAGGTGGTAGTGCGCAGCAGGGTCGACGTGCGCGGCCGCTGCCCGGATGGCGAGGACTTACGTCGGCGCACGGAGCATGTAGCCCGCACCGCGCAGCGTATGCAGCAACGGCTCGCCGAAACCTCGGTCGATCTTCGCGCGCAGACGGCTGATATGGACGTCGATCACGTTGGTCTGGGGATCGAAGTGATATTCCCAGACATTCTCCAGCAGCATCGTCCGGGTGACCACATGCCCGGCGTGGCGCATCAGAAATTCGAGCAGGCGGAACTCGCGGGGCTGCAGGTCGATCCGCTGTCCGGCCCGGAAGCAACTCCGCGACAGCAGGTCCAGCTCGAGGTCCCCGACCTTCAGCCGTGTCTGCACCTGGGCGGGATCGCGACGCCGCACCAGTGCCTCGATGCGGGCCAGCAGTTCGGCAAAGGCGTAGGGCTTGACGAGATAGTCGTCGCCTCCGGCCTTAAGCCCACGGACGCGATCGTCCACCTCGCCAAGGGCCGAGAGGAACAGGATCGGGGTCTGATCGCCCGCCGCGCGCAGCCGGGCGACCAGCGCCAGACCGTCGAGCTTCGGCAGCATGCGGTCGACGACCAGCACGTCATAGCCGCCCGCTTCGGCGCGAGCGAACCCTTCCTCCCCGTCCCCGGCACAATCGACCACATAGCCCGTCTCGCGCAGGCCCTTGGCCATGTATTGCGCCGCCTCGTGGTCGTCCTCGATGATCAGAATCCGCATCGCCGGCCAGAGAATGCGCATGCCCGCTGCGGGCGTGGGCATGCGGTGACGGTCGGAGCGGCCGGCGCGCCGCCCGGGGCACGACGGCGCCGACCGCGCATGTCTACCCGCTTAGCCCCGGTTGAGCGGCACGGCCACGAAGCGCTCCTGGCCATCGCGGTTGACCAGCAGCAGGATTGCCCGGCGCTTCTCCTTCTGTGCACGCTCGATCCGCGAGACCACGTCCTCGGGGCCGGAGGCCGGCTCGTTCTCGATCGAGACGATCACGTCCCCTGGCCGTATGCCCTTCTCGGCCGCCGGGCTATCGTTCTCGACCTCGGTGACCACGACACCGTTCTCCACCTCGTCCGGAATGCCGAAGGTCCGCCGCGTTTCCGATCCGAGCGGTGCGATGCTGAGGCCGAGCGCCTTCTGAGCGCTGGTGCGCTCAGGCGCGGCGCCCCGATCGCGGCGTGCGGCCTGCTGCTGCTCCGGATATTCACCGATCTTGGCCCGAACCGTCTGCTTGCGGCCCTGCCGCCAGATGGTCAGCTCCGCAGTGGAGCCCGGCCGGATTTCCGCGATGACCCGCGGGAGCTGGCGCATCTCATCGATCGCCTGCCCGTTGACCTCGAGGATGACGTCGCCCTGCCTCAGTCCTGCCTTGGCTGCCGGCCCGTCCGGCGTCACCTGGGCGATGATGGCGCCCTGCTCGCGCGGCAGATTGAGGCTCGCGGCCATGTCCTCATTGACGTCCTGGATCATCACGCCGAGCCAGCCACGCTCTACTCTGCCATGCTCCTTGAGCTGACCGATGACGTACTGCGCCATGTCCGAGGGAATGGCGAAGCCGATGCCGATGCTGCCGCCGGAAGGCGAGAAGATGGCCGTGTTGACGCCGATTACCTCGCCCTTGATGTTGAAGGTCGGGCCACCCGAATTACCGCGGTTGATCGGCGCGCTGATCTGCAGGAAATCGTCGTAGGGACCGGCGCCGATGGTGCGGCCGCGGGCCGAGATGATGCCGGTCGTCACCGAGTGACCCAGTCCGAACGGGTTGCCGACTGCGATCACCCAGTCACCGACGCGGGCCTCATTCGAATCGCCCCAGGTGACATAGGGAAACTTGTCCCTGGAGTCGATCTTGAGGAGGGCGAGATCGGTCTTGGGGTCGGTGCCGACCACCTTCGCCTCGTACTCCTTACGGTCCAGCATGCTGACGGTCACCTGGTCGGCACCCTCGACGACATGGTTGTTGGTGACCACGTAGCCGTCCGGCGAAATGATGAAGCCCGAGCCGACGCCGACCATCTCGCGCTGGCGCTGCGGAACACGCGGCTCGCCGCGCTGATCGGGCGGGCCGAAGCGGCGCAGCATGTCTTCGCCGAAGAAGCGCTCGAAGAACTCGCGCATGCCCTCGGGAAGCTGATCGGGCATCAGGCCGTTCGGCATGCCCGACGCCACCTTCTTCGACACCTGGACGTTGACGACCGCCGGACCGACACGTTCGACCACGTCGGCGAAGCTCGTCGGCAGGCCGCCGTCGGGCACGGCGATCGAAGGCGGGTTCACGGCCGTCTGGGCCTGCAGCCCGTCGGGGGCGACCAGGGCCGCCGCACCGCCGCCGATCACGAGCGCCGCGACCGCCGCCGTCAGGGCGCTGGCCCGACGCTCGCGGGCGGGGCTTGGAATGTTGGACATGCTCGTCTGCCTCCGTGTTCCTGTCTCGGGCGGCCGCCCGGGCAAACCCGAGCGATCTCTCGAACAGTTAAGCTAGGGATGCCACCCTTACAGGGCCATGGCTGGGGCCTTAAATCTTCGTAAGGTCCCCGGGTTCCCCGGCCCTGCCGCCTTGCGGCTTGGCGCATCGACAGATCGGAAGGCAAGCGGCGATGCGACGGCGCGCGGCCGGGTCGCGGCCGCGCCCGGCATTACTCGGTTTGGCCGACGCAGGTGCCTCTGGGGCCGACCGTGAGCGGCGCCGGGCAGCGCCGCGACGACGCGCCGGGCTGTTCGTATCGGGAGCCGCGCCCGCGCCAGTCACCGCGGTCGCGGTCGCGCTCGAGGCGCTCGCGAATCCGCTCGCGGATTTCCCGGTCGCGGTTCCGATCGCGATCCCGCTCCCAGCGTTCGCGACGATCCTCGGCCCATTTCTGGCGCCGCTGAGCGTCGCGCTCGCTCGTCCCGTAGCGGCGCTGCAGCTGCCGGCACTCGCCCGGGCTGGTCCAGGCATCCTCGCCGGGCAGTCGGCAGAGCACCTGTCCCGACCGATAGGCATGGGAGCCGTCGTAGGCCGGTAGGGCGTAGCCGTAGCTGGGGTAGCCGTAGCTGGGATAGGAGTAGCCGCCGTAACCGTAACCGTAGCCGGAATCGTCGGTCACACAACCTGCCAGGGTCAGCAGCGCCGCGGCAGCGAGCAGATGACGGACCTTGAACATGGACGTCGTGCACCCTCGTGGCGGGGAGATCCCTACGACCGCCCCTTGGACCTGAGAATGGTCCGGTCTTCCGAATCTGCGACCCTTAACCTGTACGTAGCGTGAACGCCGCGGCGACGCGGCGCCGCTGTCAGGTGGCCTGCTCCTTGGTTTTCAGGAAGCGCAGGGCCGGCCAGTTCTCCTCGGTGGTATTCAGGTGCCAGGCGTTGCGGGCGAGGAAGACCGGGGCGCCGTCATGGTCTTCGGCGAACGCCGCCCGGTTCGCGTCGGCGAAGCGCTTCAGCTCATGCGGGTCGTCGCCCTCGACCCAGCGCGCGGTATGGAGGGCCGCGGTCTCGAACCGCACCGGGATTCCGTATTCGGTGCGGATGCGGTCGGCCAGCACGTCGAACTGCAGCGCGCCGACCACGCCGACGATCCAGGTCGAATCCAGCAGCGGCCGGAACACGCGCGCCACGCCCTCCTCGGCGAGCTGCTGCAAGGCGCGGGCGAGATGCTTCGCCTTCATCGGATCGTCGGGGCGGACGCGCTGGAGATGCTCGGGCGCAAAGCTCGGAATGCCGGTGAAGCGGATCTCCTCGCCCTCGGTCAGCGAGTCGCCGATGCGCAGCGTGCCATGATTGGGCAGCCCGATTATGTCGCCGGCCCACGCCTCCTCCGCCAGTTCGCGGTCCTGCGCCAGGAACAGCACGGGATTGAAAACCGCCATCGTCTTGCCGGTACGGACGTGGCGCAGTTTCATGCCACGTCTGAACCGGCCGGAGCAGAGCCGCACGAAGGCGATGCGGTCACGATGCTTCGGATCCATGTTTGCCTGGATCTTGAAGACGAAGCCGCTGACCTGCTCCTCGGTCGGATCGACGACGCGGAGGTCGGCCGGCTGCGGACGCGGCGGCGGCGCATGGCCGGCCAAGCCGTCCAGCAGCTCGCGGACGCCGAAATTGTTAATGGCACTGCCGAAATAGACGGGCGTCAGATGCCCGGCGCGATAGGCGTCGAGATCGAACGGCGGCATCAGGCCCCGCGCCATCTCGACCTCCTCGCGCAGTTTGGCGGCAGCGTGCGCCGGCAGCAGGTGGTCCAGCTTCGGGTCGTCCAATCCCTCGCAGATCTCGCCGGTCTCGGGCAGGCTGCCGCGGCGGCGTTCCATCAACGCCAGCCGGTCGCGGAGCAGATCGTAGCAGCCGAGGAAGTCCCGGCCCATGCCGATCGGCCAGCTTGCCGGCGTCACGTCGAGCGCCAGCGTCTGCTCGATCTCGTCGAGCAGATCGAAGGGGTCGCGCGCCTCGCGGTCCATCTTGTTGATGAAGGTGAGGATCGGCAC
>CAZVAR010000136.1:0-4447 GCA_964625225.1 uncultured Alphaproteobacteria bacterium
CCGACAAGCCGGTCAAGGCGAAGATCATGATCACCACCAGCGGCTCGGGCCAGATGCTGCCGCTGCCGATGAACGAGTTCCTCCAGCAGAATCTGCGGGAGTGCAATTTCGACATCAGCTTCGAGGTGGTCGAGTGGGGCACCATGCTGGTGGCGCTGCGCAACTCGCCGACCAGTCAGGCGGCGCTCGGCACCGACGCCCTCAATATGAGCCTGCCGCCCTCGACCGATGTCTCGCAGATGGCGCTCTACTTCCTGTCGACCAATGCGGCGCCGAAGGGCCGCAACTGGTCGAACTGGAAGAATGAGGAGTTCGATCGGCTGATCGATCAGATCGAGAAGTCGACGGACCGGGAGGAGATCCTGAAGCTTACGCAGCAGGCGCATGCGATCCTCGTGGACGACGCGCCATGGGCCTTCATCGTGCACGACCGTAACCCGCGGGCGATGACGAAGAAGGTCAAGGGCTTCACCAGCGCGCAGAGCTGGTTCCAGGACTTCACGAGCGTCTACATGGAGTAATCACTCGGATCCGTCGCACCTGAGCGATATCAGCCGCCACCCCGTCCCGCCGCGGGCAGGGTGGCGGCTGCCACGCCCGATGCAACGAACGTCTCTCGAGGTAAACCGCCCGTGTGGGCCTACACGCTACGGCGCCTGTTCTACGCCATCCCGATCCTGCTTGGCGTCACCATGCTGGTGTTCGCCCTCATCCATCTCGCGCCGGGCGATGTCGTCGACATTCTCGTGCCGCCCGAGGTGCCGAAGGAAATCGCCGACGATCTGCGCGCCCGCTTCGCGCTCGATCGCCCGATCCACATTCAGTATCTCGCCTGGCTCGGGCAGTTGCTGGTCGGGGACCTCGGCATCTCCTTCTTCACGAACCGTCCGGTCTCGGAGGAGCTGTTCAGCGCGCTCGGCAACACTCTGGTCCTCGCCCTGCCGGCGGCGGTGATCGGCTTCACGCTCGGCGTGGTGCTCGGCGCGCTGGCTGCCTTCAATCGGGGCACGTGGCTCGACAAGCTGTTCTCCGCCACCGCCATCGTCGGGGTCAGCCTGCCGCACTACTGGGTCGGGATCGTGCTGGTCGCGATCTTCGCGGTCGTTCTCAACATGCTGCCCGCACAGGGAATGGGCTTCGAGGGCATGCCGACGAGCTGGGAGCATGTCCAGTACCTCATTCTGCCAGTTGTCACCCTGTCGCTGATCCCGATGGGTGTTGTCAGCCGCCTGGTGCGTGCCAACGTGCTGGAGATCCTCGGCCAGGAGTTCGTCGCCACCCTGCGGGCCAAGGGCCTGCTCGGCCGTCGCGTGCTCTACCACATCATGAAGAATGCGGCGCCGTCAGCACTCGCGCTGATGGGATTGCAGTTCGGGTACCTGCTGGGCGGGTCGATCCTGGTCGAGACCGTATTCAACTGGCCCGGATCGGGTGGTCTCATGAACCTCGCGATCTTCCGCCGCGACGTCCCGGTGCTGTCCGCGACCATCCTGGTGCTGGCGGCCATTTTCGTCGTCATCAACATTCTGGTCGACGTGCTGCAGGCGCTGATCGATCCGCGGATGCGGCGGTGAGGGGGAGGCGATGGCCAACGCAACTGCAGCCGTAGCGGTCGATCCGCAGCAGGCGCTGCGCCGGGCTCAGCAGGGCAAGAGCTATTGGCGCCGCGTCTGGGAGCGTCTGCGCGAGGACAAGGTCACGCTGACCGTGACCGCGGTGCTGCTTGGCATCCTGGTGATGGTGATCTTCGCGCCCTGGTTTGCCCCTCACGATCCCTACGAAGCATCGGTGCTGCGTCGCCTGAAGCCGATCGGCACGCCCGGCCACTGGCTCGGCACCGACGAGGTCGGTCGCGATCTCTGGTCGCGCATGGTCTATGGCGGCCGCCTGTCGCTGCTGGCCGGCGTGCTGCCGGTGTTCCTGGCGCTCCTGATCGGCGGGTTCCTGGGTGTTCTCGCCGGCTATGCCGGGGGCTTCGTCAACAGCATCATCATGCGCCTCACGGACATCCTGTACGCCTTCCCGTCCGTCCTGTTGGCCGTCGCGATCACCGGGATGCTGGGGGCAGGGCTGCGCAACACCATCCTGGCGCTCACGGTCAGCTTCATTCCGCCGATCATCCGGATCTCCGAGAGCGTCACTACCCAGGTCCGCCATCTCGACTTCGTGGAAGCGGCACGGGCGAGCGGCGCGCGACCGCTCACCATCATGCGCTATCACATCATCAACAACGTGCTGGGGCCGATCCTGGTCTATGCGACCAGCCTGATCAGCATCTGCATCATTCTGGCCGCCGGTCTCAGCTTTCTCGGGCTCGGTGTGACCCCGCCCAACGCCGAATGGGGCCTCATGCTGAACAATCTACGCCAGGCGCTCTGGGTGACGCCGCTGGTCGCGGCCCTCCCGGGCGTCATGATCTTCATCACCTCGATGTGCTTCAATCTCATGAGCGACGGTCTGCGCCAGGCCATGGATGTGCGGCTGTGAGCGCTCAGCTACCGCTGCTCCGGGTCGAGGGGCTCCGCAAACATTTCCCCCTCAAGGGCGGTCTGCTCAACCGGACCAAAGCCGTCGTGCAGGCGGTGGATGACGTCTCGTTCGAGGTCCGCAAGGGCGAGACGCTCGGCATCGTCGGCGAATCCGGCTGCGGCAAGTCCACCACCGCGCGTCTGCTGATGCACCTGATCGCGCCGGACGCGGGCGTGATCGTCTTCGACGGCGAACGGGTCGGAGGTGCCGGCGGACTTGCTCACCGCGATCTGCATCGGCAGATGCAGATGGTCTTCCAGGATTCCTATTCCTCGCTCAATCCGCGCCTGCCGGTGGCGATGTCGGTCGCCTTCGGGCCGTTCGTCCACGGCGTGCCCAAGGCGACCGCGCTGAAACGGGCGACCGACCTTCTGGAGGCGGTCGGGCTCGACCCGATGCTGTTCGCCAACCGCTATCCGCACGAGCTTTCCGGCGGTCAGCGGCAGCGGGTCAACATCGCCCGGGCGTTGGCGCTGGAGCCGCGGATCGTCATCCTGGACGAGGCGGTGTCCGCGCTCGATAAGTCGGTCGAGGCGCAGGTCCTCAATCTCCTGATCGACCTCAAGGAGCGCTTCGACCTGACCTACGTCTTCATCTCCCATGACCTGAACGTGGTCCGCTACATGAGCGATCGCGTGATGGTCATGTATCTCGGCCGCGTCGTCGAGATCGGCCCGGTGGACGCGATCTACCGCAATCCCCGGCATCCGTACACGCAGGCGCTGCTCTCGGCGATGCCGTCGATGGACCCGCGTCGCCGCACCACCGAGGCGCCGCTTACCGGCGATCCGCCCAACCCGATCAACCCGCCCTCGGGATGCCGCTTCCGCACGCGCTGCCCCTTTGCCGAGGAGGTCTGCGCCCGCACCGTGCCGGTGCTCGGGACCGACGCGGCGGCGGATCCGCTCGGCAGCCAGGCGGTCGCCTGTCACATTTTCGTCCCCGGCAGCGGCCACAGCCGGGCGCCGGCCCGATGAAGCACGAGGAGAGGACCCGAATGGACGACCCTGCGCTGCTCAAGCGGTTCGTCGAGAGCTACCAGCGTATCGCCCTGCCGGAGGAGCAGGCCCGGCAGATCGCGGACATCGTGCGCGGCGCCAACGATCGCGCGCTCGAGGCCGCCGTCGCGATGCCGTTCGATGCGGATGCGTGCGGCTTTCTGCTTGCGCTTGAGGCGGAGGATCCGGCCGATGTCCGCTGACATCCTGGACCTGTCCCTGACCGAGCTGGCCGACGCGATCCGCGCGAAGCGGGTTTCGTCGGTCGAGGCGACGCGCGCCGCGATCGCCCGCGCGGAGGCGCTGCAGCCGGCGCTGAACTGCTTCGTAGCGCTCGAGGCGGAGGCGGCGCTGGCGGCGGCCGAACGGGCCGATGCGGCGCTGGCGCGGGGCGAGGAGGTGGGACCGCTGCACGGGGTTCCGCTGGCGCACAAGGACATGTACTACCGGGTCGGCTGCGTCTCGACCTGCGGCTCGAAGATCCGGCGCGACTTCGTTCCGGATGTGACGTCGACGGCGCTGGCGCGACTGGAGCAAGCCGGCGCCCTGCATTTGGGCGGCCTCAACATGGCCGAGTTCGCGTCGAACCCGACCGGCCACAACGAGCATTGGGGCGATTGCCGTAACCCCTGGAATCCGGCACACGCCGCCGGCGGATCTTCCAGCGGCTCGGGCGCTGCGGTTGCCGCGCGGATCGTGTCCGGCGCGCTCGGTTCGGACACCGGGGGCTCGATCCGCATTCCCGCCTCGCTCTGCGGCACGTCCGGTATCAAGCCCACCTACGGCCGGGTCAGCCGCTACGGTGCGATGCCGATGTCGGCCTCGATGGACCATGTCGGCCCGCTGGCGCGGACGGTGCGCGATTGCGCCCGCCTGCTGGGCGTCATCGAGGGCCGCTGCCTGACCGGCCGCACGGGGGC
>CAZVAR010000136.1:4457-9904 GCA_964625225.1 uncultured Alphaproteobacteria bacterium
GCGTCGTTGGACCTGTGCGGCCGGGGTGCGCGGCGGGTGGGGTTTGGCGCCGGCGTTCGGGGCGTCTTCGCGTGGCCCGCGGCCCGCGACCCGACCACCAGCCGGCGTCCCGTCCCCGATTACGAGGCAGCGATCGAGGCCGGTGTGAAGGGGTTGCGACTCGGCGTTGCCACCAGCTACTTCACCGACGGCGTCCACCCGGAGGTCGAGCGCAGCATCGCCGCGGCATTGGACGTGTTCCGTGGCCTCGGCGCCGAAGTCGTCCCGGTCGACTTGCCCGACATGGCCGCGATCAACGCTTACGGCATGGTGCTGGCCCGCGCCGAATCCGCCGCCATTCACGGCAACTGGCTGCGCACGCGGCCGCAGGATTACACCCCGCTGGTGCGCGAGTGGCTGGAGATCGGCCTGGCGCTGCCGGCGACCCGCTATGTCGAGGCGCTGCACATGCGCGGGCCGCTGCTGACCGCCTTCCGCCGGCAGGTGTTCGGCGCGGTGGACATGCTGGCGGCGCCGAGCACGCCGCTCCCGGCCCCCACCCTGGAGGAGAGCGGTGCCCAGGCCCCGGGCCATGGCGGTATCGCCGCGGCGCTGTCCGCGTTCACGCGTCCGGCGAACTATCTTGGTCTGCCCAGTCTCGCGGTGCCCTGCGGATTCACCGAGACCGGCCTGCCGCTCTCGTTCCAGCTCATGGGCGCGCCGTTCGGCGAGGCGGGATTGCTCCGCGCCGGACACGCCTACCAGACAGCGACCGACTGGCACCGCCGCCGGCCACCCGCCGCATGAGGAGGGATCGTTCCGCCATGGCCGCTGCATCGCTCGCGGCTTCCCCGCACTCCGCCGTGGTCGCACCGGCCACTGCTCCCGTCGTCTCGGTGGAGGACCTCACCGTGCGTTTCACCACGCGCGACGCGGTCATCCACGCGGTCAACGGCGTCAGCTTCGATCTGGAACCCGGCCGGGTGCTCGGCATCCTCGGCGAGTCCGGCTCCGGCAAGAGCGTCACGCTCCGCGCCCTGATCGGGCTCCTGCCGCCCGACCGCACCCGGGTCGGCGGGCGCATCCTCGTCGCCGGCCACGAGATCACCGCAATGAGCGAGCGTGAGCTCAGCGAGATCCGCGGTACCAAGGTGGCGATGATCTTCCAGGAGCCGATGATTGCGCTCGACCCGGTCTTCACGATCGGCGAGCAGATCGCGGAGACGATCGTTCGGCATGAGCGCGTCTCCTACGGGGAGGCCAACCGGCGCGCCCTCGAGCTGCTGGAGATGGTGCAGATCCCTTCCGCCGCACGGCGGCTGAAGGCTTATCCTCACGAGATGTCCGGCGGCATGCGGCAGCGGGCGATGATCGCGCTGGCACTCTCCTGCCGGCCCTCGGTTCTGCTGGCTGATGAGCCGACCACCGCGCTCGATGTCACCGTGCAGATCCAGATCATCCTGCTGCTGCGCGAGCTTCAGCGCGAGCTCGGCATGGCCGTGGTGTTCGTCACCCACGATGTGGGGGTCGCGGTGGAGGTGGCCGATCGCATCGCCGTCATGTATGCGGGCCGCTTCGTCGAGACCGGCCCCACCGAGGCGGTCATCGAGTCGCCCGCACACCCCTATACCGCCGGGTTGCTCGCCTCCACGGTGCTCGGCTCCGTCCGCGGCCAGCGCCTGGAAGCCATCCCCGGCATGCCGCCCGACCTCGCGGCATTACCGCCCGGTTGCAGCTTCGCCCCCCGCTGCCGTTACGTGGTGGACCGCTGCCGCGAAGCCATGCCCCCCGAATACGATGTGGCGCCCGATCACAGGACCCGCTGTCTGCGTGTCGGCGAGCGCGATCTCGATCTGACCGGCCCCAGCCTGAGCGAACGGGCGGGGCCCCGGAACGGGAACGGGTAGGCGGTTCCGAAGGCTGGCCGGACCGTCCGCTCCGTCGCTCTCTCGCCGATGCAGTCGGTCCGGACCGGTACGTGAAACCCCGCCGTCGCAAAGGAGCGGGCGGGGTTTCGAAGAGCGAGGGATTTGCACCTCGCGCCCGACCGTCGGGCCGGGCCGTTTCATCGCTGTCGACGCCTGATTTTCGGCGTGGCTCAACACGAGCCGGGTGGAGTCATGCTGATTAGACACCCTCCTGGCTAGCTCGAGGAGGCCGCACCCCAAGGCGCGACGTTCCACCGACATCGCCATGATGTCACGCGGCCGTAACGAGTCAAGCCGAAAGCGGCCTCAGCGCGCAATATTGTCATTCTCGAATGGAAATGTGAGTAACAAACTTATCGATACGGGCCGGACCTCAGTGGGCCATGAGGACCGGTAGCTGCGCTTCGGCCAGGATGTGGCTGGTTGCGCCGCCAAAGATCATCTGCCTCAGCCGGCTCTGGGTATAGCCGCCTTTGACTAGCAGATCGCCACCCAATGCCTCCGTTTCGGCCAGGATCGCCTCACCGACCGTGCGGCGGCCCGCCGGGATCGTGATTGCGTTGACCGGCAGGCCGTGGCGCATCAGCTTGCTGGCGATCTCGTCGCCGGCCGGCCCGGAGACCGTGCCGCCCTCGATCGTCAGCACGACGATCCGCTCCGCCCGGTAAAGTATCGGCATCGACAGGGCGATCGTGCGCGCCGTCTCGGTGCTGCCGTTCCAGGCTATCACCACCGTTCGCCCCAGCACCGTCGTCGGCGTCGACGGTACGATCAGGAGCGGCCGTCCGCTCTCGAACAGTGCCGCCTCCAGCACGCCCATCGGCGCCGAGGCTCGGCTACGGGAAGGGCGGCCCACAACGATCAGATCGAACAGCCGTCCGTGGCTGCCCACGTCGGTCTCGGACGCGCTGGCCTGGACGTAGCTCATCGTGAACCGCCGGTGTGCGGTTTCGGCGTGCGCGTGCATCACGCGCTCGAACAGCTCGCGTGCCCGTCGCGCACGATCCGCTTCCTCGCGGTCGAAATTCTCCAGCAGCGCCGGTGAGGCGGCACCGAGATCGTCGGCCGCCAGAATCGCGTTGGAGTCCTGCCGGACCCGGAAGCCCTCGATATGGCTTTCGAACGCCTGGGCCACCAGCACTGCCGCCGCCAGCATCGCCTCGAGGCAGTCCGAGTCGTGCAGTGGCACCAGGATATTCTTCATCGCTGCCCCCGATCGCCGTGCGTGCCGCATGGCAGGTATGCAGCCGGATCATGGCAAAGGATCGCCGGGCGGTCAAACCGGGAGCGGATGCGCCGCGGTAGCGATGCCAACGAAAAAGGGCCGCACCCTATCGGGTGCGGCCCTGGTGCTGCAATTGGTCGCGTCCGTTCAGGCGCGGGTCTCGATCCCCTTGCTCTTGAACAGGGTCTGCAGCTCGCCGGACTGGTACATTTCGCGGACGATGTCGCAGCCGCCGACGAACTCGCCTTGCACGTAAAGCTGCGGGATGGTCGGCCAGCTTGCGAATTCCTTGATCCCCTGGCGCAGATCCGGATCGGCCAACACGTCGATGCCCTTGAACTTGACGCCCAGATGGTTGAGCACTTGGACCACGGCGGCGGAGAAGCCGCATTGCGGGAACACCGGCGTGCCCTTCATGTAAAGCACGACCGGGCTCTCGGCGAGGTCGCCGCGGATGCGATCGAAGACGGGATTATCGGTGGCGGTGGTGCTCATGCGCTCATTCTCCGGTGGTCAGTCGTCTTCCGGCGCGGCGGTTTGCAGCGCGAGAGCATGGAGCTCGTTGCCCATACGCCCCTGAAGCGCCCGATAGACGAGTTGGTGCTGCTGCACGCGGGTCTTGCCTTTGAACGCGGCGGAGACGACGTGGGCGGCATAATGGTCGCCGTCTCCGGCGAGATCCTCGATCCTGACCTGGGCATCCGGCAGCGCCGCCTTGATCAGGGCCTCGATCTCGCGCGGATCCATGGCCATTACCGAACCCTCCCGTCCCGTTCTCGCCTGCAGCGGCATCAGCCGGCCGCCAAGTCGTCCGGCGCACCCATGTACCGAGGCAGCCAGGACTCGTGAACCGTCCGCAATTCGCTCAGCGATATGGGATGATCGCCGCGGACTGTCAACGCATCGCCGCCGATGCGGCCGATCCGCCGCACCGGCACGCCGGCTCGGGCCGCCTCCGCCAGCACCCGGTCCGCGGCACTCGTCGCGACGAGATAGCGTGCCTGATCCTCGCCGAACAGCCATGCGTGCAGCGGCGGCCCGTCGGCGGGCGGCTCGATGGTGACGCCGATGCCGCCCGCCAGCGCCATCTCCGCCGCTGCGACGTAGAGTCCGCCGTCCGCGACGTCGTGGCAGGCGGAGACCAGCCGCTCGGCGATCAGCCGCCGCACGAAGTCGCCGTTCCGACGCTCGGCGGCGAGGTCGACCGGGGGCGGCAGCCCGTCCTCGCGGCCTTCGATCTCCCGCAGATAGATCGAGGCGCCGAGATGGCCTGTCGTCGTTCCGATCAGAAGGAGGTCCTCGCCTTCGGAGGTGAAGCCGATGCCTGCCGTGCGCGACAGGTCCTCGACCAGCCCCACCCCTCCGATCACCGGGGTCGGCAGGATTGCCCGGCCCTGCGTCTCGTTGTAGAGTGAGACGTTGCCGGACACGACCGGGAAGTCCAACGCCAGCGCCGCGGCCCGCATCCCTTCGATGCAGCCGACGAACTGGCCCATGATCTCGGGCCGCTCGGGATTGCCGAAATTCATGTTGTCGGTGAAGGCGAGCGGCCGCGCACCGGTGGCGGTCAGGTTGCGCCAGGCCTCGGCGACCGCCTGGGCGCCCCCCGTCTCGGGATGCGCGGCGCAGTAGCGCGGCGTGCAGTCGCTGGTCATCGCCAGGGCGCGGCCGGTCCCGGGGATCCGCACGAGCGCCGCGTCGCCGCCGGGGCCGCGTACCGTCTCGCCCCGCACCAGGCTGTCGTACTGTTCCCAGATCCAGCGCTTGCTGCAGAGATCGGGGCTGCCGATCAGCCGCAGCAGGATCTCCGACGGCCGCCCCCGGATCGGCAGTGCGGCGAGGGCGGTCGACGCCGGCAACGGCGTCGGCACCCAGGGCCGGTCGTATTCCGGCGCGCCGTCGGCCACCGCCGCGATCGGCAGGTCGGCCACGACCTTCCCGCGGAAGGTGAGGACCATGTGGCCGGTGTCGGTCAGCCGGCCGATCACGGCGAAGTCCAGGTCCCATTTCTCGAAGATCCGCCGGGCCACCTCCTCCTGGCCGGGCCGGAGCACCATCAGCATGCGCTCCTGGCTCTCGGACAGCATGATCTCGTACGGGACCATCCCGCTCTCGCGCACCGGTACGCGGTCGAGGTCGAGTTCGACCCCCACGCCGCCCTTGTGCGCCATCTCGAATGAGGAGGAGGTGAGGCCGGCCGCCCCCATGTCCTGGATTGCGACGATGGCGTCGGTCGCCATCAGTTCGAGGCAGGCCTCGATCAGCAGCTTCTCGGTGAACGGATCGCCCACCTGGACCGTCGGCCGCTTCGCCTC
>CAZVAR010000137.1:0-9896 GCA_964625225.1 uncultured Alphaproteobacteria bacterium
CCAGGTCGGGGTGCGCGAGGCGACCGTCGACTTCAAGGGCAATTGCGGCAACATGTCCGCGGCCGTGGGCCCGTTCGCCGTCGACGAAGGGCTGGTGCGCGCCGCCGGGAACGAGGCGACGGTGCGCATCCACAATACCAACACGGGCAAGATCATCCTGGCCCGCTTTCCCGTGGAGGACGGCGCCGCCGCCGTCGACGGCGATTTCGCGCTGCCCGGCGTGGCCGGCACGGGGGCGCCGGTGCGGCTGGAGTTCCTGGAGCCCGGTGGCGCCGCGACAGGGCGCCTGCTGCCCACCGGCAGGCCGATCGACCGGCTGGAACTCCCGGGTCTGGGGCCGGTCGAAGCATCGCTGGTAGACGCCGCCAACCCCTGCGTATTCGCGCGCGCGGCCGATCTCGGCCTCACCGGGGCGGAGCTGCCGCAGGCACTGGAAGCGGACGGCGAGGCGCTGCCGCGGCTGGAGGCGCTCCGCCGGGCCACCAGCGTCGCCATGGGGATCGCCCGGTCCGCCGCGGAAGCGGCGACGATCGTCAGCATCCCGAAGGTGGCGGTGGTCACGGCCCCCGCGGACGCGCCGCTCCTGTCGGGAGAGACCCTGCCTGCCGACGCGATGGACATCGCGGTGCGGATGATCTCGGTCGGCCAGCCGCACCGGGCGGTGCCGCTGACCGGCGCGATGTGCCTCGCCGTGGCGGCCCGCATCCCCGGCAGCATCCCGCACGCGCTGGCGCGGCCCGCGGCAGCGCCGGATGCCGACCTCCGCATCGGCCAGCCGTCCGGCGTGACGGTGGTCGGCGCCGAGGTCGATCGACGGGATGGCGGATGGGCGGCCGAGCGCGCGGTGGTCTATCGCACGGCGCGCCGGCTGATGGACGGCGTCCTCTATCTGCCGGCCTCGCGCGTGCCGGCCCTTGGGGCGGCGGAGGCTGCGGCCGAACAGGCGCTTTCGTGAGCAGCGGGAGCAGCAAGTGCGCAGGAAATCGGCAACCCTGCCGGAACGGCGGCCGCTTCCCCGGCGCCGACGGATTGGCATAGCGCTTGCTTGGGGAGGACGCGCAGAGCAGCCGATCCCGTCACCGGGCGTGACGCGGTATCCGGTTCTCTACCGTGCCCACGGCGGCCTCGGCCGGGTCCTGCCCCCGGCATCCGGCCGCCGCGGGCGGCGCGGCGCGGGTCCTGCGGCCCGCGTGGGTTGTACCGGCGTTTCTCCCTTCGACCAACTGAGGGTGGTGCCTCCAAGCGCCACCCTCCCTTTTTCCGGCCGACCATGATCGGGCCCTTCCCCGACAAAGCGTCCGCGCGGCAGGCGGTGTGGGACCGGCTGCAGGCGGAGCGACTGGCGGCCTTCCCCTTCCCGCCGCACGGGCGCATCCCGAACTTCAAGGGCGCGGCGGCAGCGGCGCGCCGGCTGTTCACGCTGGCGCCCTGGCGCGATGCCCGGACCATCAAGGTAAACCCCGACAGCCCGCAGGCACCGGTGCGGGCCGAGGCGCTGCGCCGCGGCATCACCGTCTATGTCGCCACGCCCCGGCTGGCCGGAGGGTTCATGAAGCTGGACCCGGCGCGGATCCCGTCCGATGCGATCGACGCGGCGGCGCAGCGCGCGAACTGGCCGCGCTGGGCCGAGCCGGTGGCGCTCGACGACCTGCCTCAGTTCGATGCGATCGTCGTCGGCTCGGTCGCGGTGACGCGTGACGGACGCCGCGCCGGCAAGGGGGCCGGCTATGCCGATCTCGAATATGCGATCCTGCGCGAACTCGGCCATCCGCCGGCACCGGTCGCGACGAGCGTGCATCCCGTGCAGATCGTTGCCGGCTTTCCGACCGCCTCGAACGATCTGCCCTTGAACGCGATCGCGACCCCCGAGGAGGTCATCGTGGTGGAGGCGCCCCCGCCGGCGCCGGCCGGGGTGGAGTGGGCGCGGCTGGACGCCGCCACGCTGGAGGCGATGCCGGTGCTGCGTGAGCTTCGGGCGCGGGGGGCGACACGGAGCCGGTGACCGGACCGACCGATACCGCGGGCCGGTGTTGCTCGCCGCTGATCAGAGCCCACTCGACGAGCTGCCGGAGAACGCGGCCCAGCGCCCTGTCGAAGGCGCTGACGACCGAGCTCAGATCATCGATGTCGGCCGGCACGGTATGCTTGAACTCCCGCGAGGCGACGATCACCCGCTCCGGCATCCGGACCAGCTTGGCGTCCATCGCGACGTGGACCCGCCCGCCGCTCGGGTCGAACGCCTCCGCCTGGAACTCGCGCAGTTCGGTCTTGAGCATGAAGTCGCTGCGAAGACCGATCGTGTCACGGCCGACCCCGACGATGCGCCGGCTGTTCTGGAACGATTCGACCAGCAGGGTCTGCAGCATCAGCGGCGCCCGGTCGGTCCAGGCCGCCCGGGCGTAGTAGTTGAACTGCGTCGGCGCCGTCATGATCGGGATGCGCGTCGTGTCGAGCGCGGCAGAGGCGAACGGCACCTCAACAGTGAGCTGCCAGTCCACCTTGGGCAGCCGATCGGAAAAGGTGCTCTTCGGGCTGAGCTGATAGAGCTGCGGCGGCGGCCCCCTCCCCGGCAGCAGGCTCTCGCAGCCGGCCAACAGCAACGCCGCGGCCAGCGCGGCAGCAACCCGCGCCCGCGGGCGGAACGGGCGACGGCGCGTCGACATGGTCGGGGCGGGTCCTCTCGGGTTACTGCTTGGCTTCATAGCCCTGCCGCTGGGTGCCGAAAATGAAACGGGCCGGATCGCGACCGACCTCCGTGGTCAAGCGGTTCAGGTTGACGATCAGGGTCCGCAGCTCGTTGATGAGGTAGGAAATCTCGTAAAGGCCGGTGTTGGTGAAATCGCGCAGCGGCATGCGGTTCTCCGCCACCAGCGCCTCGACCTGCTGCGCCATCGAGGTCGCCGCGCGCGCGGTCTGCTGCAGCTCGACGACGAGCTGGCGCAACTCCTCACCGGTCCGATCGACCGTCCGGACGAGATTGCGGCTCGCGGCGTTCACGTTCTCCAGGGTTTTCGGGAGCTGCGTCTCGAGCTGCCGCGACAGGCCGGTCAGGGAGGTGCTCATCGCGTCGAGATTCTCCATGGTGTCGGCGGCATTCCCGATCAGCGCCCCGATCTCGTCCGACCGGGCCGCGACCGCATCCGAGAACAGCCGGGCGTTCTCGAGGGTCGCGGTGAACGCGGCCCGGTTCTGCGGGCTGAGCAGCTCGCTCGCCTGCCGCACCAGGACCTCGAAGCTCTCCACCAGCGTGGGCGCCCCCTGGAGCAGCCGCTCGATCTGCGAGGGCTGCGCCTCGATAACCGGCGGCCTGGTCGGCGACACGGCCGCCAGCGGCGGCGCCTCGTTGCTGCCGCCGCTGAGCATGACGAGGACGCCGCCGGCCAGGCCCTGCATCTCCAGGCTGGCCTTCGTATCGGCCTTGATCGGCGTGTCCTCGCGGATGCTGACGGCGACAACGACACGCTCCACGTCGTCGGGGTCGATGCGGATGTCGCGCACCTCGCCCACCGTGACGCCGCGATAGCTGACATTGCTGCCGACCTGGAGGCCGCTGACCGACCCGGGGAAATAGATGAGGTAGCGGTCGTAGGCGACCTCGCCCTGGAACCGGGCGATCCAGAGCACGAAGCCGATCAACCCCAGGAACAGGATCAGGACGAAGGTCCCGACCATGATGTAGTTGGCACGCGTCTCCATGCCTCAGGCTCTGCTCCGGGTGTGGTGCGCTTCGGCCGTGCGGGCCGCCGCGCGGCCGCGCGGGCCGCGGAAGTACTCGCGGATCCAGGGGTGGTCGTCGCGCATCAGAGTGTCGATCGTGCCGACCCGGACACGCTTATCGATCAGCACCGCGATGCGGTCGCAGATCGCGTGCAGCGTGTCGAGATCGTGCGTGACCAGAACCACCGTGAGACCGAGTGCCCGCTGCAGATCGCGGATCAGCTCGTCGAAGCGGGCCGCACCGATCGGGTCGAGACCGGCGGTCGGCTCGTCGAGGAACAGGATGTCAGGGTCGAGGGCGAGCGCGCGGGCGAGGCCGGCGCGCTTCTTCATGCCACCGGACAGCTCGGCCGGGAACTTGGCCCCGGCGTCGGGCGGCAGGCCGGCAAGGCCGATCTTGGCGCCGGCGATCTCCTGGCGCAGAGCGGTGCCGATCCCGGTGTGCTCCTTGAGCGGAACCTCGACGTTCTGCGCGACGGTCAGCGAGCTGAACAGCGCGCCCTCCTGGAACAGGACTCCCCAGCGCTGACGCAGCCGGCGGGCCTCCGCATCGGAGAGAGTGCGCACATTGCGGCCGAGCACCTCGATCTCGCCGGCAGCGGGCTCGACCAGGCCGATGATGGCGCGCAGCAGCACGGACTTGCCCGTGCCCGAGCCGCCGACGATGCCGAGCACCTCGCCGCGCTCCACCTCGAGGTCGAGATTATCGTGGATGACCGTGGCGCCGAACTGCGTGCGAAGCCCGCGCACGCGTATTGCCGGCAGGCTCTCGGGCGGCGTTGCCATGTCGTGTCAGACCCCGATCAACGAGAAGAAGACGGACAAGAGCGCATCCAGCAGGATGATCAGGAAGATGCCGACCACGACCGCCTTGGTCGTGCGGAAGCCGACGGATTCCGCGCTCTGCGAGACCTGGAGCCCCTCGAAGCAGCCGACCACGGCGATGATGAAGGCGAACAACGGAGCCTTGACCATACCGACCCAGAACGTTCCCGCATCAACCGCCCCGTGGAGCTGGATCGCGAACTGGCCGAAGCTGATGTCGAGCGCCAGCGTCGCCATGACCGCGCCGCCGAAGAGGCCGAGCATGTCCGCATAGAATGTGAGCAGCGGCATGACCAGCATCAGGCCGAGCACCCGCGGCACCACCAGCACCTCGAGCGGGTCCAGGCCGATCGTACGCAGGGCATCGATCTCCTGATTCACCTTCATCGTCCCGATCTGCGCGGCGAACGCGCTTCCGGACCGCCCCGCAACGATGATGGCGGTCAGCAGCACGCCCATCTCGCGCAGGACGCCGATGCCGACCAGGTTCACCGTGAAGATCTCGGCGCCGAAACGGGCGAGCTGATCGGCTCCCTGATAGGCCAGCACCACGCCGATCAGGAAACTGAGCAGGCCGACGATCGGCAGGGCGTCGAGCCCGGTATGCTCCATTTGCGCGACCAGCGCCGGCCCGCGCAGGCGCCAGGGGCGGGCGAGCGACCCGACCAGAACTATGGTGACGGCGCCGAGAAAATTCAGGAGGTCACGAGCGGCGATGCCGGAGCCGATCGTATGTCGGCCAATCCGCTCCAACGTCGCCAGCATCGGATGCGGCTCCCGCCGCCGTTCCGCCGGGGCGGACACGGCGCCGGCGACGGCCTCGAGCAGCGCCTGCCGTCGCGGCGACAGCCCGGCCAGTTCGACCGTCGCGCCGCCACGCTCGAGATCCCGAACCGTGTCGCGGATCAGCAACGCACCGTTGGTGTCGAGCGCCTCGACCGCCTGCAGGTCGACCCGAACTGCCGGCCGGTCCGGGCGGAGCCCGCGAAGTGCGGCGGCGAGGTCGGCCAGTCGCTCCGTGACCCAGGCGCCACGGAGGGTCACGACGAAGCGGTCACCGGCAGCGCGGGCCTCGACCTGCTCCGGCGTGCGCCCCGGCGCTACTGTGTCCGTCTGAACCACCATGCAATCGCAAGCCCGATCGACCACCCGCCCGCACCGGCAGCGCAGCAATTAGCACAGGAAAGTGAATCGACAAACAACGCGCGCCCGGATGCAGTCTCCCCGAACCTGCAATCAGAGGTCCGGTTCCGGATCCGGCTCGGACGCCGCGAGCGGCAGGCCGGCTGCCTGCAGGCGCCGCATCGCCTCCGCCGCGACTGCCTCGATCGGCCGGTCGGAGCGGAGCCGCAGCCAGTCGATGCGGCCGAACCCGGCCGCGAGCTGGCGCCGGACGACGGCAGGCGTGGCATCCGACGCGTCACCGGTGCGGGCGGCCACGCGCCGGGTCAGTTCCTCCTCCTCCGCCTCGAGCCACAGCCCGGCGAACGGAACCCCGGCCGCGGCCGCGATCTCGGCCGCGGCGCGGCGATGCTCCGGCCCGCCGAAGACCCCGTCAAGCAGCACGGCGTGCCGCGCCTCCAGCGCCCTTGCGGCGAGCGCAAACATTGTCCGGAACACCCGGTCGCGATGCTCCGGCGCGTAGGCCGCCTGCGGCAGACGTTCCGTCTCGGCAACGCCGAACATCCGCTTGCGCAGCACGTCGGTTCGGAGATGAAGGGCACCGGGCGCCGGCCCGATCCAGGGGGCGAGCCGGGCGGCGAGGCTGGTCTTGCCGGTTCCCGATACGCCGCCGACCGCGACCAGTACTGCGGGCGCCGACCGGACGTACCGCTCCGCCGCGGCAAGGTAGGCCTCCGCCTCGCGCAGAAGCCGCGACCGCGTCTCCTCCTCGCGCGCGAGCCGGGCCGTCGTCACTGCCACCTTGCCGCGCACCAGGGCGCGATTGCCGAGGAAGACGGGCAGCGCCGCAAGTCCGTCCAGATCATCGGTCGACAGCAGGTAGCGATTGAGGAACAGATTGGCCAGCGGGCGCTGCCCGCGATAATCGAGATCCATGATCAGGAACGCCGCGTCGTCGAGCGGGTCGATCCAGGCCAGCGCGTCGTTGAACTCGATCGCGTCGAACAATGTCGGCTCGCCGTCCAGCAGGCAGATGTTGCGCAAGTGAAGGTCGCCATGGCAGTGGCGGACGTGGCCTTCCGCCTTGCGCCGGTCCAGCAGCGCGGCGACGCGCTCAAGCGCCGCCAGCGCCGCCGCCCGCAGCGCGGCGAGCCGGGCCGGATCGAACCCGCCGACCTCCTGCTCCGACAACTCGTCGAGAGTCTCCATCAAGGTCGCCCGAAATGCCGCGGCACCGCCCCACGGCGCGTCGGCCGGGGCACGCTCCGCAGCATCGTGGAACGCGGCGACCCGGTCGGCGAGTGCCAGGGTGAGCTCTCGCGTCAGCGCCCCGCGCTCCACCATGCGGTCGAGCAGCGCCTCCTGGTCGAACCGGCGCATCACGACCACCCATTCGACCGGCTCGCCCTCGCCGCCGAGCGCCAAGGCGCCGTCCGCACGGCGCACCACCGGCGTGACGGCGAGATAAAGTGTCGGCGCCGTGCGCCGGTTCACCCGCAGCTCCGCCTCGCAGGCAGCGCGCCGACGCTCCAGCGTCGAGAAGTCCAGGTACGGGTAGCGGACCGCACGCTTGATCTTCAGGGCACGGTCGCCGGCCAGGAACACGATCGCGCCATGCGTCTCGATCCGCTCGACCCGATCGATGTCGGAACCGTGGGTTACCGGATCGGCGAGGAAGGCGATGACGTCGTCCTGCATGCGGCCCGCGTCCCCTACCGGGGCCGCCCGCGGCCCTTATGCCGCGTTCCGGGTCGAGCGGCCCGGCCATGGTCCGTGATAGCTGCTGCCGCCGGGGGTGTAAACCCGATCGGTCGCCAGCACGGCGTCGGCCGGCCGGTCCGCCGAGTGCTCCGGCCGCCGATGGACGAGAACGAGATCACCGTCCACCAAGCGGAACAAGGCCTCGGATTCGTCGATCACGAAACGGGTCTCCTGGCAAACGTCGACCCGACAGCGGATGCGCATGACCCGTTCCGGATGGAAGGCGCCCCGGTCGAGCGCGCGGCCGTCGAGGCTGAACCGACTCTCGCTTCGGGAAGCGACGATGCCGGCGCCATGGATGCGCAGACCCCGGCCGGATCGATCGCGCCGAACTCCACGGTGTGCCAGTGAAGCCGCGCCGATCGCTCGATCGCCCCGTCGGCGCCGGCCGACACGCCGGCCCCACCATACGCCGCCACGTAAGCGGCGAGCACTGGATCGAGCAGCGGCGGGACGTGGCCGGACAGGTCGTGGACGATGTCCGGCTCGTGCGGATGATCGAGCCCGGCGGCGTTGCGGACCCGGCGGGTCGTCCGGATCGCCCGGCGATGCTGCCACCGGTCGGGGTCGAAATCGACGCAGGGGCAGGTGTACTCTCCGGGCTGTGACATCGTGAAAGGCGGATCCGCCGCTCAATTACCATGCCGGCCCCGGACCGGCAGCCGAGCGGCACCGCCTGGGAAGGGGGGATTCCGGTGGAAAGACTTGGATTGCGGCCTCACGCTCCCGCCCGTGCGCGACCCGCCCCGGCCGGTAATCGGGGGACCGAAACGATATGGGCGCGAGGCACGCCGAGCATCGGCCGGCGGACATGAGCCTCTGATCCGACATGTCGGATGCGTGCACTTCCCGCGGCACCCTGTTCCTGGTCGTGGGACCGAGCGGGGCCGGCAAGGACAGCCTGATCGCGGGAGCCCGCGTCGCGCTTGCCGGCCGCCCGTTCGTCTTCGCCCGGCGCGTCATCACCCGCCCTGCCGGGACCGACGGTGAGGCCTACGATGCGGTCACGCCGGCGACGTTCGCCCGGATGCGGGCAGCCGGGCGGTTCGGCCTCTGGTGGGAGGCGCACGGGTTCTGCTACGGGATCGCCCGCGAGATCGAGTCGGATCTCGCCGCCGGCCGCGCCGTCGTCGCCAACGTCTCGCGGACGGTGGTCGAGACGGCGCGGCGTCGCTATCGGCCGGTCCGGATCGTGCATGTGGTCGCCGCACCGGAGACGTTGGCTGCCCGCCTGGCGCAGCGCGGCCGCGAGACGGAGGACGAGATCGCCCGACGCCTCGCCCGCACCGCCGTCACGCCGCCGCCGAACGGCGCCGACGTGGTCACCATCCGCAACGACGGCAGCCTCGCCGATGCGGTGGCCCGGTTCGTCGCCGTGCTGACGGCCGGATCAAGCGGCGACGACCGGCATTCCTGAGCGCTCGGGCGAGAGGGTCGGCCACATGGCCGCGGCGATCACCGGCGGCGCGTCCCGGAAGCGGAGACCCGCGGCCCGACCGTCGCGCCATAACAGTTCGCCGGGGAAGATCCCGTAGCGCTCGATCAGCAGGGAGGCCGGTTCCGTTCCGTCCGGCACCGGCGGGTCGATCCGGGCGGGCTCACGGGCTGCAATGCGGGCGCCGCCCGCCGACAGATTCGTGACGACGCAGTCCACGGCCCCCTCCCCGCGATAGAGGCGGCCGGTCAGCAGAACCCGGGTCCGCGGAAAGCGCCGGCGGTTGTCCGGCGCAGTACGACCTGGGTAAACCGGTTGGGTCGTCATGGATATTCCCCCCGTCATGCGTGAGTCGTTAAGGTTAATGATGACCGGAACCGGTTAGCGCGCGGTTAGCGTCGAACCGCCCTGCCGTGGACCGGCCCGGGAGCGCGAACGCGCTCGTGCGGAAGCCCGTCGCTCCGGGTGCCGCGGCGTAAGGCGGTCGCCCTCCCCGTTGCGACCGCGCGCTTGCCCGCCCTGCCCCGCCGCCCTATCCTCCGGCCGCCTTCCGATCGACCAACGGCGAGAGAAGCCGATGATTCCCCGTTACAGCCGGCCCGAAATGGCGGCGATCTGGGAGCCCGAGACCAAGTTCCGGATCTGGCTCGAGATCGAGGCTCACGCCTGCGACGCCCAGGCCGAGCTGGGCATCATCCCGAAGGAGGCGGCGAAGGCGGTCTGGGAGCGCGGCGCCTTCGAGGTGGATCGCATCGACGCGATCGAACGGGAGACCCGCCACGACGTCATCGCCTTCCTGACCAACCTGGCCGAGCATGTCGGGCCGGAGGCGCGGTTCGTGCACCAGGGCATGACCTCGTCCGACGTGCTCGACACCTGTCTCGCCGTACAGCTCGCGCGTGCCGCCGACATCCTGCTGGACGATCTCGAGCGGCTGCTGGCCGCCCTCAAGCGGCGCGCGTTCGAGCACAAGGACACGGTCTGCATCGGCCGCAGCCACGGCATCCATGCCGAGCCGACCACCTTCGGCCTCAAG
>CAZVAR010000138.1:0-9833 GCA_964625225.1 uncultured Alphaproteobacteria bacterium
TAGACGACGATCGCGGCGCCGTGCTCGAACGGCCGGCAGAGGACGGGGGCCGCCGTATTGTCCATGATCAGCGGGATCCCGAAGCTGCGGCCGATATCCGCGACCTCCTTGATCGGGAACACCGCCAGCTTCGGGTTCGGCAGCGTCTCGGCGTAGTAGGCGCGGGTCCGGTCGTCGGTCGCGCGCCGGAAGTTCTCCGGATCGCTCGGATCGACGAAGCGGACCTCGATGCCCTGGTCCTTGAGGGTGTTCGCGAACAGGTTCCAGGTGCCGCCGTAGAGATCGGTCGAACTCACCACATTGTCGCCGGCATGGGCGACGTTCTGGATGGCCAGCGCCGAGGCCGCCTGGCCGGATGCCAGCGCCAGGGCGGCCACTCCTCCCTCCAGCGCCGCGACGCGCTTTTCCAATGCGTCCGCGGTCGGGTTCATGATACGGGTGTAGATATTGCCGAGCTCTTTGAGCGCGAACAGATTCGCGGCATGCTCGGTGTCGCGGAACTGGTAGGACGTCGTCTGGTAGATCGGCACGGCGACGGAGCCGGTGACCGGATCGCTACGATAGCCGGCGTGCAGGACGATCGTTTCCGGGTTTTTGCTCTCGACGCTCATGCCTGATCTCCCGGCGGCTGATTATGCCGGCATCCTACCCGATTCCGGTTGCGAGGGAAGAGAGAGACGGCAGAGCCGTGGAATCGCCGATACGCAATGGTTCGTTGGACGGCCCGCACCCGACCGGGCCGGCCCTGCGCCCGCGCACCCACCCCTTCTCCTGGCGCGAGCGGCTGCAGTCGTACCTGTTCAACCGCTGGCTGAAGCCGTTCTTGCCGCCGGCCCGCATCGAGTTCGTGCGGATCGGCGGCCGCCGCTTCAAGCGCGTGCGGATGAGCGGGTCGGCCGCGGCCGCCCGGATGGAGCGCCGGCTGACCGAGTTCGACGACAGCCCCTATGTCACATCGCTCGTCCTGCGGGACGGCCGCGACATCTGGGTGGAGTACGTCACCGGCGAGATACCGCGGCGGGCGGATGCGGAGACCGCCCGGCTGATCGCCGACTTCTTCGCGCACCTCTATGCGCGGTCGCCGCGCCGGATCCCGACCGACGACACGCCCTATCACCGGCGCCTGCTGCGCGACATCCGCTTCCTCCACCTCGCCGGCCTGCTCGACGAGGCGCAGTACCGCGCGCTGCTGGCCCGGGCGGAGCGGGACAAGCCGGGCGAGGCCTGGATCGGCTATGACTATGCCGACGCGGTCCTGAAGAATTTCGTCATCCTGCCGGACCGGTCACGGGTCTGCGCGATCGACATCGAAGGCCTGAAGGACGACCGGCTGATCGGGATGGGGCTCGCCAAATGCTGCTCGCGCGGCGGGCCGGCGTTCAGGGCGGCCCTGCTCGAGGGCGTCGTGCGGGCCGGCGTGCCGGACTTCCTGCCCTATTTCGGCTATGTCGAGCTCTGCGCCCGCGCCGGCTGGATGCGCAACGACCTGATCAAGAAGCCCTGGCGGCCGATCGACCCTGCGGCGCTGCTGGCGGCCTAGACGGGGCCGTCGGGACCCGGGCGCGGCCGCGCCGGCGACCGTCGCCGCGCCGCACCGCCGGCGCGGCGGCACTCTTTACCGGGATGCGTCGGGCGCGGCATGCTGGCCGCCGCCGGAGCCCGTTCCGGCCGGCACAACCCCAGCGAAAGGATCCCGAGACGATGCACTGGACCGAGCGGCGCGAGCGCTTCCGCACCATCCTGGCCGGGGACCGCTGCGTGCATCCCGCGTCCGTGTTCGACCCGATCTCGGCGCGCATCGCTGAGGATCTGGGCTTCGAGGTCGGAATGTTCGCCGGCTCGATCGCCTCGCTCACGGTGCTCGGCGCGCCGGATCTCATCCTCCTGTCCCTGACCGAGTTCGCCGGGCAGGCCTACCGGATTTGCCGCGCCGGCAATCTGCCGCTGCTGGTCGATGCCGATCACGGCTACGGCAACGCCCTGAACGTCAAGCGGACGGTCGAGGAACTCGAGACCGCGGGGGTCGCCGCGCTGACGATTGAGGACACCGTTCTGCCCAGGCCGTTCGGCGCGGGCGAGGCGCCGCGGTTGATCCCGATCGAGGAGGGCGTCGGCAAGATGCGCGCCGCGCTCGCCGGGCGCCAGGACCCGCGCCTGGTCGTCGTCGGGCGGACCAGCGCCATGGCGGTGACGGGCGTGGAGGACGCCGTGGCCCGCGCCCGGGCCTACGAGGCGGCGGGCGTGGACGCGCTGTTCCTGGTCGGCGTGCGGACCCGCGACCAGCTCGAGGCGGTCGCGTCCGCGGTGCGTATCCCGCTCATTCTCGGCGGCGCCGGGCCGGAGGTCGCCGACCGCGACTATCTCGGCGCGCAGGGCGTGCGGATCTGCCTGCAGGGTCACCAGCCCTTCGCGGCTGCGGTGCGCGCCGTCCACGACACGCTCAAGGCGCTTCGGGAGGGGATGCCGCCGGCCCGGCTGGAGGCTCTCGCCTCGGACGCGCTGATGAAGCAGGTCTCCCGCGAGGCCGATTACGTCCGCTGGACGGAGGCGTTTCTCGGCGGCGGGTGAGCCGTCCGCCGCCGGGCGCGGCCGCCCACCGGGCCGGCGTCACCGCGCCGGCCGCAGCAGCGGGCCGCCGGCGCTCAGCATGCCGAGGCCGAACATGACCGAGGCGGCGGCGACGGCGAGGAACAGGCCGGACAGCCCGCCGCCCGGGTGCATCACCGCGACGCCGCCGCCGGCCACGACCGTCGCCAGGCGGGCCGTGCTGACGAGGAACGGCCGGAGCGCGTCCCCGGCGCCGAACGCGGCGAACAGGAGGCCGAGCCCGAAGCCGAAGACGGGGTAGGTGGGGCCGACGATCCGCAGATAGTCCGCGCCGGCCCGGGCGACCGTCGGCTCGGCGGTGAACAGGCTCATCCACTGCGCCGGCATCAGCACCGCGACGGCTGCGAAGCCCAGGCCGATCGCCGCCGAGACCGCCGCGCCGGTCCATGCGATCCGCCGCGCCCGCGCGGCCGCCCCCGCTCCCAGATTGGTGGCCACCATGGTGATCACTGCGGATCCGAGGGCGAACAGGATCGGGAGCTGAAGCAGCTCGAGCCGCGTCGCCGCGCCGTAGCCGGCGAGGGCGGCGGCGCCGACGCTGCCGACCAGGGCGGTCGCGACCAGGGTCGTCGCCTGCATCTGGACGACGTTGAGGGCGCCGAACCCGCCGACCCGCAGGATCGCGCGGAAATGTGCCGGGTCCGCCCGGAACGGCCGGAGCGCGAGGCGGACCGCGCCGCGTCCGGTCAGGAGGTAGACCAGCAGGATCAGGCTGCCGGTGGCATAGGATGCCAGCACGGCGATGGCCGCACCCGTCACGCCGAGCTGCGGGACCGGGCCCCAGCCCAGGATCAGCGCCGGGGACAGCAGCAGATGGACGGCCTCGCCGGCGACGATGGCGCCGGCCGGGACCGTCATGGTGCCGGTGCCGCGGACGATGTTGGCCAGCGTGTTCATCAGCCAGACCACGAGGCAACCGCCGAAGACGAGGTGGGAGTAGGCGATGGCGGCCGCGAGGCTGGCCCCCTCGGCGCCCATGCCCCGGTAGAGCGCCGGGCCGGCCGCCAGCATCGCGAGACCGGACAGTGCGGCGAGTCCGGTCGCGAGGGCGACCGCGTGCGCCGCCAGTGCGTCGGCGTCGCGGCGGCGGCCGCTGCCCAACGCCCGGGCGATCGCGGCGGCGACCCCGGCGCCGATGCCGCCGGCCGACATCATCTGCATCACCAGGAAGAGCGGGAACACCAGCGAGACGCCCGCCAGCGCCTCCGTGCCGAGCCAGGCGATGAAGACCGCATCGAAGGCGATGAAGGCGATGCGTGCCGCCGCCTCGCCCAGGTTCGGCCCCGCCAGCCGCAGCAGGGTCGGGAGCACCGGCCCCTCCAGCAGGAGCCGCGTGCGGTCCGGGATCGCCGGCCGGGACGGTGCCGTCGTTCCGACCGTGGGGTTGACCGTCTGCATGGAACACCTCCGCCGAAATCCGGGGCGACGATCGGAGCGTCGGTGGGGCGCGGCAATTACGTCGCAGGTAATCGTCGCAGGGCGGCGTTGGGGCTAGGCTCCGGAAGAGCTGGCGCAGCGGAGTTGGGAGCATGATGGACGGGACGTTCGGCGGCATGCTGGCGGACTGGCGCCGGGCGCGGCGGATGAGCCAGCTCGATCTCGCCCTGGATGCCGGCATCTCGGCGCGGCATCTCAGTTTCGTCGAGACGGGACGCGCGCGACCGAGCCGCGACACGGTGCTGACGCTGTGCAGCGCGCTCCGGATACCGCCGCGGGATCGCAACAGCCTGCTGCTCGCGGCCGGATTCGCGCCGGTCTACCGCGAGACCGCGCTCGACGACCCGCAGATGGCGCCGGTGCTGGCCACGCTGGTGCTGATCCTGCGGCGGCAGGAGCCGTTCCCGGCGGTCGTGCTCGACCGCAACTGGGACATCGTGATGGCGAACCGGTCCTATTCCCGGATCGTCGCGGCGGCCCTGCCGGAGGGACAGGCCATGCCGGCACCGTTCGAGCTGGCGGCCGCGCCGCGCCCGAACCTGCTCCGCCTCCTGTGCGGCCCGGCGGGCCTGCGGCCCCTGCTGCGCAACTGGGAAGCGGTCGTGCGTGCGGTGCTGGCGCGCGTCCGGCGCGAGATCGCCGGCGACCGCGATCCCAAACGGCGGCTGCTTCTGGAGAGCGTGCAGCGTGAGGCCGGCATGGCTGCCCGGCACCCGGCCTCCGAGGCGAGCGTCGATCTCGTGATCCCGGTCGAGCTGGGCCCGGCGGAGCGGCCGCTCCGTCTCCTCAGCACGATCGCGACCCTCGGCACGGCCCAGGACATCACCCTTCAGGATCTCCGGATCGAGCTGTTCTATCCCGCCGACGCGGACACCGACCGCGCCATGCACGAGGCCGACGCTCCGGACGGCACCGGGCCCGAGACCCCGCCGCCTCCGCCCGGCCGGGATCGCGACACCCCGGGCGTTGCGGGGGGTGCCGCAGGGGGTGAAACGGGCGCATAGCCGTCCCCTGCCGGACCCCTGCGGCCGGAAGCGTCGGCGGGGAGTCGGACGTAGGGGAGGGGAGAGACGGTGCGTGCGGACGGACTGGCCGTGCTGGTGCGCGACGGGGGGCAGCCGGACCTTCCGGACCGACCCGGGGCCTTCCCCGTCGGCTGGAGGGGCTGGGGGTCCGTCCGGAGTTCCGGAAGAGCCCGATTCTTCGTCCGACCCCCCTGAAGGCGAGCCGATCGACCTGGGCTTCACCTGCACGAACCGCCGGCTATGGAGCCATGCAGCCGACGGGCCCGCACCGCACCGGCCGAGTCGCGTCTGGCTCGAAGACGTTGCCGAAGCCTGCGGCGGTCACGTCGACACGGAGCGGTCGGACGGTCGCCGGCATGTCTGCATCGGCGGCGAGACACCGCGGATCGGAGCCGCCATTCCGCATTTCGACGGCTGGCGTCATGCCATCGAGCGCTTGACGGGCTGACCGGACCGACCCGGACAGGTCCGTTGAGGGTTTACATCGGGCGTTCGTTCGGTACGGGGCGATCGATCGCGGGTTCCGAGGATGGGGCGCGATGTCCGATGGCGTCGCGCGTCGTCGTGCGGCACCGCCCGGAAAGCCACGGGGGCCTGGCCGTTTCCGGCCAGGCCCCCGTTCGAATTGGTGGAGCCAAGGGGAGTCGAACCCCTGACCTCTTGAATGCCATTCAAGCGCTCTCCCAACTGAGCTATGGCCCCAGCGGGATAGCCCAGCCGGCGGGAGCCCTCCCGCCGACCGGACACCCGATCACATAGTAAAACGCCCCCCGTCCCTGCAAGAGGGAAAATCGCTTCGGCCGCCGCGGGTCAGCGGCCGTCCTCGTCCGGCTCGTCGTCGTCGAGGTTCTCGATGACCTCGGCCATGTCCTCGTCGTCCTCGCCGAGCTCGGAGGCGTCCTCGAAGTCGGTATCGTCCTCCTCGACGACCTCGTCGGCATCGACGTCGAGATCCTCGGCGTCGTCGATCACCACATCGACCTCATCGGGCTTGGGCGGTCGTATCGCCGCGGCCTCCGCCGCCGGGCGGGCGCGACGCATGCGGTTGAACATCTCGGCGGTGTGCTCGTGCCCGCATTTCGGACAGACGATCGGGTCGCGGCCCAGATCGTAGAATCGCGCGCCGCAATGCTGGCACGTCCGCTTGGTGCCCAGTTCGGGCCTAAGAAAGGCCGCCTCTCCGGTCATTCTTCGAAGTTCTCCCTGGGAAGGCGCCCGTCGGCGCTGGTGGCGCGGGCTCCGTCGACCCGACTGAATCCCCGCCGCGGCGCGACGGTGCCGCTCAAATAAAATCCTCGCTGTCGGTTGCAATAAGAATAAGTTCCGAATCGCGCGGTCCGGGCGAAAGATCGCAACGGGTGGTGCCGCGACGGCCGCATGCGGGGTCGTGCCGGCCCGGTCGCCCGAGCGGGTGGCCGCCTGCCGGCCTTGCTCCGCCATCCTGTTGTGCCGTGGGGCGGATGTGGTAGACAGGCCCCCGTTCTCGACCGTCGCATGGCTTTCGGAGGCAGGGGTGAACCGGCCGGACCCGTGTTCGTCGTCATCGGGGCCCTTGCGGTCGCGCCCGGCCGCCGGCCCGCTCACCGGCGAGGCGCGCCCTCCCGGCGACAAATCGATTTCCCATCGCGCCGTCATCCTCGGCGGCCTCGCCGTCGGCGAGACGCGGATCACGGGGCTGCTCGAGGGCGAGGACGTTCTGCGGACCGCCGACGCCCTGCGCGCGCTCGGCGCCGAGGTCGTCCGCGAGGGCGATGGCGCCTGGCGCATCCACGGCTGCGGCATCGGCGGGCTGGGGGAGCCGGACGACGTGCTCGACATGGGCAATTCGGGGACGGCCGCGCGGCTGCTGGCCGGCGTCCTCGCCAGCCACCCCGTCACCGCCTTCATGACCGGCGACGCCTCGCTGCGGTCCCGGCCGATGCAGCGCGTCACGGTCCCGCTGTCGCAGATTGGTGCCCGCTTCGTCACCCGCGCCGGCGGGCGGCTGCCGATGGCCGTCATCGGCACCGACGCGCCGGTGCCGATCGAGTACGAGCTCCCGGTCGCATCGGCCCAGGTGAAGTCGGCGATCCTGCTGGCCGGCCTCAACACGCCCGGCCGGACGACGGTGATCGAGCCGCAGCCGACCCGCGATCACAGCGAGCGCATGCTGCGCCATTTCGGCGCCAGCGTCACCGTCGAGCCGGAGGGTGCCGGCCGGCGGATCGCGATCGAGGGACAACCCGAGCTCGCCGGCTGCGACATCGCGGTGCCCCGGGACCCGTCCTCGGCCGCCTTCCCGCTGGTCGCGGCGTTGCTGGTGCCGGGCTCCGAGGTGCGGCTGCCGGGGGTCGGTCTGAATCCCGGCCGCATCGGACTGATCGAGACGCTGCGCGAGATGGGCGCCGACATCGCGGTCGAGAACCCGCGCGAGGAATCCGGCGAGCCGGTCGGCGATCTGGTCGTGCGCGGCGGTCCGCTGCGCGCGGTCGAGGTCCCGGCCGAGCGCGCGCCCAGCATGATCGACGAGTATCCCGTGCTGGCGGTGGCCGCCGCCTTCGCCGAGGGGCGCACGGTGATGCACGGCCTCGCCGAGCTCCGGGTCAAGGAAAGCGACCGGCTCGCGGCGATGGCGGACGGACTCGCCGCCTGCGGGGTCGCGGTGGAGGCCGGTCCGGACAGCCTCGCCGTTCGCGGCGGCCGTCGTCCGCGCGGCGGGGCGGTCATCCGCACCGGTCTCGACCACCGGATCGCCATGGCCTTTCTCGTGCTCGGCGCCGCCGCGGAGGAGCCGGTCACCGTCGACGACGCCGCGCCGATCGCCACCAGCTTCCCGGGATTCGCGTCGCTGATGAACGGGCTCGGCGCCGCCATCGAGCCGGCCTGAGACGCATGGGGCGGCCGCTGGTCATCGCCGTCGACGGCCCGGCCGCGGCCGGCAAGGGCACCTTGGCCCGCCGTCTGGCGGCGGAGCTCGGCCTCGCCTATCTCGACACCGGCCGGATCTATCGTGCCGTCGCGCGGCGCCTGCTGGACCGCGGCGAGGATCCCGGCGACCCGGAGCGTGCCGAGGCCGCGGCCCGCGCCGTGACGCTTGCGGACCTGGACCGACCCGACCTGCGGGAGGAGGCCGTCGGCGAGGCCGCCTCGAAGGTAGCGGCCATCCCCGGGGTGCGCGCGGCGCTGCTGGAGATGCAGCGGCGGGTCGGGCGCGAGCCGCCGCCGGGCGTGCGCGGCGTGATCCTCGACGGCCGCGACGTCGGTACCGTCGTCTTTCCCGACGCCGCCGTGAAGCTGTTCGTGACCGCCGCGGTGGAGGAACGCGCCCGCCGCCGCCATAAGGAGTTGCTTGACCGGGGCATCGCGAGTATATATTCGCGCGTTTTGGCTGACGTGATCGCGCGCGACGAACGGGACAGCCGGCGGGCCATCGCCCCGCTCCGGCCGGCGCCCGATGCTTTCGTCTTGGATACGACGCACCTGGATGCCGACGCCGCCTTCGCCGCGGCGCTGTCGCACATCCGGAGGGTCATCGGCGCCGCGGCGGAGCGCGACGGGCCGCCCTGACGGCGGCCCGGTGCACGCCCCGGGACTCGCAACCGATTGCCGACGCACTAGATTCAGCTATTTCCGCGCATCCGGGTACGCGTCGCGCGCCGACGAGCTTTGGGAGTTACCGAACCGAACATGGCCACCACCGCAGCAGCCGTCCAGGAGGCCCCGCCCCGCACGGGTGAGGACTTCGCCGCCCTTCTCGAGGAATCCCTGAAGGACACCGAGGGGTTCGAGGGCACCGTCGTCAAGGGACGGGTCATCTCGATCGAGAACGACATGGTTCTGATCGATGTCGGCCTGAAGTCCGAGGGTCGCGTGCCGCTGAAGGAGTTCGGTGTGCCGGGCCAGGCGCCGGATCTCAAGGTGGGCGATACGGTCGACGTCTATGTCGAACGCCTGGAGGATAAGAACGGCGAGGCGATGCTCAGCCGTGACAAGGCGCGGCGCGAGGAGGCGTGGACCCAGCTCGAGAAGGCGTTCAACAACGGCGAGAAGGTGCAGGGCATCATTTTCGGCCGGGTCAAGGGCGGCTTCACGGTGGACCTCAACGGCGCGGTCGCCTTCCTGCCGGGCAGCCAGGTCGACATCCGTCCGGTGCGCGACATCGGCCCGCTGATGGGCACGCCCCAGCCCTTCCTCATCCTCAAGATGGACCGCAGCCGCGGCAACATCGTGGTGTCGCGCCGCTCGGTGCTGGAGGAATCCCGCGCCGAGGCCCGCAACGAGCTGGTCGCGACGCTGAAGGAGGGCCAGGTTCTTCAGGGCGTGGTCAAGAACATCACCGACTACGGCGCCTTCATCGATCTGGGCGGTGTGGACGGCCTGCTGCACGTGACCGATATCGCCTGGCGCCGGGTCAATCACCCGAGCGAGGTGCTGCAGATCGGCCAGACCGTCGAAGTGCAGGTCATCCGCTTCAATCCGGAGACGGGCCGCATCAGCCTCGGCATGAAGCAGCTTCAGGCCGATCCGTGGGAGGGGGTGCAGTACAAGTACCCGGTCGGCGCCCGCTTCAAGGGCCGCGTCACCAACATCACCGACTACGGCGCCTTCGTCGAGCTGGAGCCGGGCGTCGAGGGTCTGGTCCACGTCTCCGAGATGTCGTGGACCAAGAAGAACGTCCATCCCGGCAAGATCGTCTCCACCTCCCAGGAGGTCGAGGTGATGGTGCTGGACGTCGATCCGGTGAAGCGCCGCATCTCCCTGGGCCTGAAGCAGTGCCTGGACAAT
>CAZVAR010000139.1:0-9811 GCA_964625225.1 uncultured Alphaproteobacteria bacterium
ACCGTCTCCTCGAGCGGCGTGTCGTGGTCCTCCTTGTGGAGATAGTAGATGTCGATATGGTCGGTGCCGAGCCGGCGCAGGCTGCCCTCGACGGCCTGCATCACCCATTTGCGGGACAGGCCCTGGCCGTTCGGCCCCTTGCCCACGGGGTTGGCGAGCTTGGTCGCGATCACCCACCAGTCGCGCTCCGCCGCCACGGCGCGGCCGACGATCTCCTCCGACCGGCCGCCATTGTAGGCGTCGGCCGTGTCGATGAAGTTGATGCCCGCCTCGCGCGCCTTGCCGATGATGCGGGCGGAGTCGGCCTCGTCGGTCGGGCCGCCGAAATTCATGGCGCCGAGGCAGAGCGGCGAAACCTTGAGGCCGCTGCGGCCGAGCTTGCGGTATTCCATCCTTGATCTCCCCGGCTGGTTCGTGCTGCGGGCGACTATGGACCATCGACGGGGCCGGGCTCCAGCCCCGGGGACGCAGTCCCGGTCGCGGGCGCGGCGGCCGCTCCCGTCGCGCCCCCGCCGGTGCCGGCCGCCGGGCCGGCGTCGGGCGCGCGGAACACGACGAGCTTGCCGCCGACCCTGAGCGGAAGTTCGGTATCGGGGGAGGCGAACAGCAGCGCGCCGTCGCTCTGCACCAGCGCCACCGGCAGGCGCCGGTCCGGATCGGTCCGGAACGCCTTCTTGCCGCTGCCGTCGTGATCGAGGTCCTCGACGGCGAACCGCCAGCCCTGCGCGTGCCGCTCCAGCAGCCGCTCCAGGGGCATGTCGCCGTCGATCAGGACCTTGCCCCGCCATTTGCGATCGACCACCAAGGCCCCGGTCGGTTCGGCGACCGCCGTCTGGTAGACGTGCTGCTGGCCGAGATTGGGCGCGAAGCGGACGCAGACGAGCGCGTTGAACGCGGTGTTCGGCGTTGCGGCGAGCAGGAACTCGATGTCCTTCAAGGCCTCGGGCTCGTCGTCGGTCGGGGCCAGGATGTGTCCGGAGTGGGTCGTCAGGCCCTCGTCCTGCGCGATGCGCAGCGCCTCCGGCGAGCGGTCGCTGATCAGCACCGGCGTGCCGAGCGACGTCAGCGCCCGGGCCAGCGCGGCGGTCCAGGGGTTGCAGCCGACCACCATCAGGCCTGGCCGCTGCGGCGCCGCAAGGCCGAGCGCCTGCGCCAGCGGCCGCATCAGAAGGCCGTGCAGCACCACGGTGGCGCCGATGATCGCGAACACCAGCGGCAGGACCAGGACGGCATCGGGATAGTCGGGACCGGCGAGCTGGGCCGTGGCCAGGCCGGCGAGCGCGGCGACGACGATGCCGCGCGGGGCGATGAAGGCGACGAACAGGCGCTCGCGCCACGACATGTCGGTGGCCGTGGTCGCCAGCCACATCGCCGCCGGCCGCACGACCAGGAGGACGGCGCCGACGAAGGCGAGATGGCGCCAGCCCAGCCGGTCGAACACGGTCTGCGGCAGATTGGCGGTGACGACGATGAAGAGCCCGGAGACCAGGAAGACGGTCAGCGACTCCTTGAACCGCCGCAACTCCTCGATCTCGGGCAGATTCATGTTGGCCAGGCCGACTCCGAACACCGCCACCGCGATCAGCCCGGACTCCGGCTGCACGCTGTGAGCCAACGCGTAGATCAGCAGCGCGGCCGCGAGGACGATCGGCGCCTTCAGGAACTCCGGCGCGTAGGGCCGCAGGAACAGCAGCCGGGTGAGGAAGGCGGCCGCCAGGCCGAGGCCGCTTCCGGTCACGAAGCCGAGCGCGAGGTTGGCGAGGGCGCTGAGCGCGGTCGTCTCCACGTCCTCGCGCTGCGCGAGCGCCAGCAGGAACTCGAGGACCAGGACCGCCAGGACCGCGCCGATGGCGTCGTTCAGCACGCCCTCCCATTTGAGGAAGGCGGCCGGCCGGCGCGCCAGCTTGGCCTGGCGCAGCAGCGGCTGGATAACGGTCGGGCCGGTGATGACCAGCATCGCGCCTAGCAGGATCGCGATCGACCAGGACAGGCCCCCGACATAGTGGGCGGCCGCGGCCCCGAGCAGCCAGCCGAGCGGCACGCCGATCAGGATCATGCGCAGGATGCCTTGGCCGGCCGACCGTATCTCCGCGAAGTTGAGGCTGAGGCCGCCCTCGAGCACGATGATCGCCACCGCCGCGCTGATCGCCGGCCGCAGCAGCGCCCCGAAATTCTCTTGCGGCTGCAGCACTCCGGTCGCCGGGCCGAGCAGGAAGCCGACCGTCAGCAGCACGACGATGGCCGGCAGCCCGAGCCGCCAGGCGACCCATTGCGAGGCGATGCCGGCCGTCGCCACGAGGACGATCAGCGTCAGGAGATGGTGTTCCATCCGATGTCGTGGCTTTGCGGCTCTATTGACGGGAGGGCACCGCCGACGGCACCCGGCGTCGTGAACCGCCGCCTGCGGGCCCGGTTCCCGGAATCCGGCGATTGGCACGCCCGTTGCTGTTCGAACCGCGGCACGCAGCTCGGATCGTTCTGAATGCACAGCACCGTCAAGGCAGACTCGGCCCTATTCCGCAGCGCTCCGCCGGATGTAACCGCGGCGATCCGGACCGCCAGCAGCGAGTCCGGGGTAAGTTTTTCCTACCTCATGGCAAAAGCTGCCACCGAGAGTGGCTTCCGTGCCGACGCGAAGGCCGCGACGAGCAGCGCCACCGGCCTGTTTCAGTTCATCGAGGGCACCTGGCTCGGAATGGTGCGCGAGCACGGCGACAGCGTCGGGCTGGGGCGCTATGCGGCCGCCCTCCGAAGGGGCGAGGTTGACGGTGCACTGCGCCGGGAAATCCTGAACCTGCGGAGCGACCCCGGCATCGCCGCCCGCATGGCCGCGCGTTATGCCTGCGAGAATCGCGAACACCTGGAACGCACCGTCGGCGGGCCGATCGGCGACACGGAACTCTACCTCGCGCACTTTCTCGGACCGGCCGGCGCCGAGCGCTTCATCAGCGCGTGGCGCGCCGATCCGGAGCGCCCGGCAGCGTCCGTCTGCCCCGAGGCGGCGCGTGCCAATCGCAGCATTTTCTACGACGCCGGCGGTCCCCGGAGCTTGGACGCGGTCCGGCGCCACTTCGCCGCAAAGTTCGACCGGTGCGACACCACGCCGCCCCCGACGCCGATTTCGCCTGCAGCGCCGGCACCGATCGAGGCGGCTTCCCCGCGGTTCCGGCCGCTCATGCCCACCGGCCCAGGCGCCGCGGTCCGCGCTCTCGACACCCTCACGCCGACGGCCTACGCCGCGCGCATCTTCATGGCCAGCCTCAGCGTGCCGGGTGAAACGACCGGCGATGCGACGGATCGGTCCCGGACATTGCGGAGCGGAGCGACAGCGCGGCCGACGGCCGGGACGGATCGTAATATTTGATTTACAACTGGTGAGAGATGAAATAGAGACATCTCTCCTCCACTTTGCTCCGAAACGGGAGTCGCAGTCTCGGCCCGCCGCTCGACCCGAATCGGTCTCCTCTGGCACTCGCTGGCGTCGGGAAATCTCGGCGTTCGCGCATTGACGCTGGCGCAGCTGCGTCTTCTGGATGGGGTTGCGGCGGCGACTGGGCGGGCGATCGAAGCCGTGCTGTTCGACCATCCGCGGCAGACATCGCTGCCGGACAGCACCTACCACGGGAACCATGTCACGGTGGCGGAGGTCCACCGGCTCACGGCGGCGGATCTGACGCGCGGGTGCCGGGCGCTGCGGGCGGCATTCCGTCGCTGCGATCTCCTCATCGACATCGGAGAGGGCGACAGCTTCACCGACGTCTATGGCGGTCGGCGATACCTGAAACAAATGGCGAGCAAGGTGCTGGCCTTGAGCTCGGGCCGGCCGCTCGTGCTCGCTCCGCAGACGATCGGGCCGTTCGGCGGCGGCCTGCGCGAGTGTCCGGCCAGCCATGTGCTCGCCCGAGCGACGGCCGTATTCGCGCGCGATCGGGACTCGGCCGACTATGCCCGGGCGCTGAGTCGGCGGAGCGTGATCGAAGCGACCGATCTCGCCTTTGCCCTGCCCTACGAGCGGCCTCGGGCGCAACGCGGCGGCCGGACGCCGCGGCTGGGCCTGAACGTGTCCGGCCTGCTCTTCGCCGAGCGGGCAACGCGGCGCAAGTTCGGCCTGGCGGTCTGCTACCCCGCATTGATCGAGGCGCTGATCGCCGCGTTTCGGGACGGGCCCGGATGCGAGATCGTTCTGGTCGGTCACGTGTTGGGCCCACCCGGCTCGTCGGATCAGGACACGGCCGTCACGGAGCAGCTCGCGGCCCGGCATCCCGGGATCGGGATCGCGCCGTCTTTCGCCGATCCCCGGGACGCCAAGTCCTTCATCGCTGGTCTCGATTTCTTCATCGGCGCGCGAATGCACGCCTGTATCGCCGCCTATTCGAGCGGCATCCCGCTCCTGCCGCTCGCCTATACACGCAAGGCCACCGGGTTGTTCCGCTCCCTCGGCTATGAGTTGGTGGGCGAGCTCCGGGCCGATCCGGAGGGGGTCATCGTCGAGCAGGCGCTCGGCGCATTCGCCCGGCGCGATGAGCTGCGCGCTACGCTCGACGTCGGCAACCGGCTCGCACGGCAGCGCCTCGGGCTCTACACCGATGCGCTTTGCGAACTCATCGGTGCACTGCCTTGAGGCCGGCGTCGATCGAAGCCGTGGTCGCAGCGGGCCTCTGCACGGGGTGCGGCCTTTGTGCTGGGATCGGCAGAGGGGCGATCGACATGCGGGTCAGCGAGCGCGGGCATATGCGCCCCGTGCCCCGGCGTCCCTTGTCCGCAACCGAGCAGCGACGATTGCTCGAGGCCTGCCCCGGAGCGACGCTGACCGGACCGGAGCGGACCCGTGCGACGGACCCGCTCTGGGGGCCGGTGCTAGCGCTGCACCGCGCCCATGCGAACGACCCGGAGCTGCGCTTTCGTGGCTCCTCCGGCGGTGCGATCTCGGCGGTGCTGGCCCATCTGCTGCAGTCCGGGCAGGCGGACTTCGTTCTGCAGGTAGCAGCCGTGCCGGGGGCACCGCTCGATAATGCGGCGCAAATCAGTCTTGCCGTGACCGATCTTCTCGACCGGACCGGCTCGCGATACGGTCCCGCGGCGCCGTTGGTCGATTTCGATGCAATGCTGCGGCCCGGCCACCGTTTCGCTGTCGTCGGCAAGCCTTGCGACATCGCGGCGCTGCGTGCCTATGGACGCCGGCGCCCCGAAGTGAGCCGATGCGTCGGTTGGATGATCTCGTTCTTCTGTGCGGGGGTGCCGAGCCTCCGTGGGACGCAGCGGCTGCTACGGCGCCTCGGTCTGACCGAGGCCGAGGTTGCCGGGTTGCGCTATCGCGGCCATGGCTGGCCGGGGGCGATGACGGTGGAAACGCACGACGGGTTGACGCACCGCCTCTCCTATGCGGAGTCTTGGGGTACGGAGCTGCATCGACACCTGCAGTTCCGCTGTAAGATCTGCCCCGACGGTACCGGCGAAACCGCCGACCTCGTCGGCGCGGACGCCTGGATCACCGCCGACGGCGGTCCCAGCTTCGACGAACGCGACGGCTGGAGCGCGGTCATCGCGCGGACGCCCGTTGGCCTGGCGCTGCTGCGGGCGTGCGCGGACGCCGGGGTACTGACGCTCGCGCCGCTGAGCCAAACCGAGCTTATCAAAATGCAGCCTTATCAGGTCGCACGGAAGCGCGGCGCACTCGCTCGACTCGCGGCGCTGGCGATCATGGCCCGACCGCGCCCGCGCTATCGCCGGTTGCGCCTCTGGCGCAACGCGCTGGACGCATCGCCGGCCGCTTTCCTGCGAAACTTCGCCGGGACCGCATGGCGGATTGCACAGGGACGCCATCGGGAGTGATCGGCCTGCTGCCCGGGCTCGCGGCTACCGCCGGGGGCGTCACGAACGCATGCTTGCCATGGTACCGCAGAGCATCCACGAGGTGCCGGCGGAGCACCCGGCTCGTGAAGAGGTCGAACGGGCCGCCGGCGCTCGCGCGGCGACCGTCCGCCGTTACCAGTGCCTCGGCGACGTGCCAGACCTGAAGCCCCTCCTGCCAGGCACGAAGGCAGATGTCGCAATCCGCCATGAACAGGAAGAAACCCTCGTCGAGCCCGCCGACGCGATTCCAGAAGTCGCGGCGGACGAGGATACAGGAGGATTGAAGCCAATCGACCGGCTGCGAGTGCGCATAGTCGAACCCGGGGCGCTCATAGTCCGCAACGATCGTCGAGAACGGCCGAACGGTCCGAAGCTTCGTTCGCCGCAGCAACTGGGCTGCCAGACTCGGAAATCGCCGGGCCGTGAGCGGTGTGGTGCCGTCCTCGTTGCGCTGCCGCGGGCCGGCGATCGCCACTTCCGGATGCATCGTCATGAAGGCGACGAGACGCCGGAGCGCGCCCGGCCGCCGCCATTCGATGTCGGGGTTGAGAAGCAGCAGGAACTCGGCATCGCACCCGATCGCCGCGGCAAAGTTGCAGGCCGCCGTATAGCCGAGATTGCGCTCCGAGACGATGACCGTGACATTGGGCCAGCATGCCAGCTCCCGGAGGCGTGCCGCGTTGCTCGGGCACGTCGAATTGTCGATCACCACGATATCGAGCCGGACCGGATCGTACTGATGCTGCAGCGATGCGACGCCCCGCAGCACGGCTGCGGCCTTCCGATAATCGACGATGACGGTCGTCAGCCGCGGCAGCGCCGTGAGCCGACCGGTTCCCCTCTCCTGCACCGCGAGCCCTCCTCTTGCAGGATGCCGTCGTAGAGGCGTGCGAGCGCCGCCGCGTGGCGATCCACTGTCGGCGGGTCGTCCCAGAAGCGCTCGTAAGCACGGCGACCGAGCCGCGCCGTCAATGCATCGTCGGCGGCGATGCGTGCCATCCGGCGTTGCAGCCCGACGCGGTCTCCGGAACGGAACAGCAGCCCGGTGACGCCATGCTCGACCCATTCGCACGCCGCACAGCCGTCGCTGACGATAGCCGGGACACCGCGCGCCGCCGCTTCGAGCACGGCCAGTCCCTGCGTTTCCGGCCATTGCGACGGGAACACGAGGGCCCGGCTGCACTCGATCCGCCGCGTGACCTCGCGCGAGGGCAGCCACCCGCTGATTCGGGCCGCAGGTGCTATTCGTTGCAGCTCCGCGCGGAGATAGCCGTCGCCGACAAACGCTGCCGGAAGCCCCGACTCCCGGGCAGCGGCAGCGAACAGGCGGACCCCCTTCTCCGCGGCCAACCGGCCGACGAAGAGGAACTCGGCCTGCTGCGCCGGTGCGGCGGGCGGCGCACGGACTGCTTCGATCGGGTTGGGTACAAAATGGAGCCGGCTATCGCGGGGCAGATGCGGCGCCTGCAGCGCCCGCCCCACTTCGGAGACGTTGATGAAATGCGGGATCGCAGCAAGTCGCCCGGGACCGGTCTGCACTCCATGCCGTACCAGTCGCCACAACTTGTGCGCATAGCGCCGGGAGTCGCAGTCGGTGAGAATGCAGGCGGCCGACAACGGCCTCCGGTGGCAGAGTCGTTCGGCTCGATAGTCGTAGAAGCCGCCGTTTGGGCAGACAGCCGCATAGTCGTGGAGAGTTGCAACCAGGGGAAACCCGGCCTGGAGGGCAGCCCGGATCACGCTGCCCGACAGTGCCTTCGTCCAGCCATGCAGATGAACGATGCTGCTCTCCGGGTCGAGAGGGCGTAGAGCGTCTCGGAGCTTGTCCGCCGCAGTACGGTTCCATAGCCCTCGGGCGGCGGCCCGCAGTGGGTTTGGATCCGCCGCAAGCGGCTGCTGGCCGAGACAGATGGTGCGAACGCCCGCGGCAGCGAGTGCCGGCTCGACCGGGCCGACAGCCGCGAGGAAGATCACCTGGCGCCCGCGTACGGCGAGTGCCTGTGCCGACAGGATCGCGACCTTGCTGCCGCCGCCTTCCACGTGCGCAAAGTCGTTGAGGATGATGATGTGGCTCGCGACGGCACTGCGGGCAGGCGGTGACCCCGGAACGGGCGACCGATGCGGGCGTGCCGAAGGCATGATTCAGCCTGCCCGCAGCATGAGCTTCAGGATCATCGGAATACGGTCCCATTGCCCACGCACGACGCGGTTCAGGACGGCACCGAAGAGCCCGAGATAGACCGTGGGCAGGGCGTAGGGATAGAATCGTCGGGTGAACAGAATCCGGCTGCGGATGCCGTGGTAATCGGCAAAATACGAGCGTCGGCGCGGCCGCACAGTAGCGCTCCCAGCCGCGCCACCTTCCTTGTGGAAGACGAGACTGGCAGGCGCATGCCCGAGCTCGAAGCGCCCGCGCGCTCGGGTGATCCAGTCGAGCTCCTCGAAATAGAGAAAGTAGCGCTCGTCGAGGAGCCCGACCTGCTCGACGAACGCGCGCCGGACCAGCATCGAAGCGCCGTGGATGAAGTCGAGCGGGGTCATGCCGCCGGACCTCGCCCGATCCGTCGGGTCGCCCGTACCGGTCAGGGAAGTGCGGCCACACCACCGGTCGTAACGACCGCCGCCGCGTGCCTGAACGACGCCCGGACAGTGGAAATAGGCCAGCGTCGACCCGCAGATGCCGAGCCTCGACCGGGCGTCCATCACCTCCAGCAGGTGGGGCAACGCCTCGGAGTCCACGACCGTATCGTTGTTGAGGAGCCAGAAGAAGTCTGCATCTCCGCGGGAGAGCGCGTAGCGGAGCCCCAAATTGGCGCCGCCGGCGAATCCCCGGTTCTTGCGACTCGTGATCAGCACGAGCGATGCCGACGGGCATGACGGGGCGCGGCCGGCCTCGATATCGATGTCGGCGCAGGTGCTATACGGCACCGGCTTCGGCATCGGCGGCGTACAAAGCCGGCGTACGATCGCGCCACCCTGGGGAACGACGTCCACCTTGCCCTCCGCCCAGGCACGGATGAGACGGGCGGCCGTATCGCCCGGGCCGTTGTCGCAGACCACCACCTCTCGGTTCGCATGCCGGCAGCGGAGCAGACTCTCCAGGCACTCGATCGTGTCCCAGCCGGGTCCGTAATTGACGACCACCACGTAGACGCGATGCCCGTGCGAAGCGGTTGCCTCGGGCAGCGCCGCCTGCCCCTCCATGCAGCGGTCCGGGCCGGGGATCATGCGGCGAGCGCCGGCGCCGCTGCCCGACGGGCCCTGACGGCGAGGCGATGGCATCGGCCGGCATAGAGGTAGAGCAGGCCGAAGAACGGCAGGCCGTAATTGAAGTAGTGCCCCTGTCGCAGCATGGACACCGTGATGAACATCAGGGCGGCGTGCGAGAGGAGCCGTTCCGACCGCTCCGGCTCGCCCGCAGCCTGCGCGCCGCCGGACGGGCGCCTGACGCGGTACCGCAGCAGGAAGACCATCGTCGCGACCAAGCCTGGCAGGCCCAACTCCGAGGCTATCCGGAGCAGCAGAGAACTTGCGTCGGCATTGTTCAGCATTGCGTAGCGCAGCGGGATTTCCGACGCGCCGTACAGCAGCGAGTACTTCTCGAAGGACGCCGGGTGCGAGCCAAGGCCGCCGCCAAGAAAGTTTGTGTCGATCAGGCTCTGAAGTGCGACCGCCGCATTGTTGTAGACGGTCAGCGAGGACCAGTTCGCACTCAGCGCACTTGGGTACAACAGCAAGCCGAGCAGGTCGTCCACCCGGAGCTGGACATCGGGGACATAGAGGTAAAGGAAAAGCCCCGTACCAATTGCAGCGGCACTGCCGACAAGGGAAGCGAGCAGCCCACGCTCGAGCGCGATCAGCACCAATGCCAGCAATATCGCGGCATAGGACAAGGCAGAGAACGACAGGATCGCAGCACCGAGGACAATCAGCGATTGCCACCGGGGTATGAGCCACG
>CAZVAR010000140.1:0-9739 GCA_964625225.1 uncultured Alphaproteobacteria bacterium
GTTCGTGGGGGTTCGTGGGGGTTCGTGGGGGTTCGTGGGGGTTCATGGGGGAGGGATGGGGGTGGCCGGGGGGCGGCGCGGGCCGCACCGTAACAGAGCCACGAGAGCCACGGGACAATGGCGCCGGGAGCCCGGAGGGCCTCCGGGTTCGGCCACTATGCGGGCCGGTCGTCCGGAGACCGTCGGCCGACGGCGGCATCCGGCAGCGAATGGCGGCCGTTTCGGCCGGCGGACGTGGACGTGCCGCAGACATCGTTAATGCCCTCGTGCGTTCGGACTCGACACCGGCCCGGCAGTGCCGGCCAGGCGCCAATGTACCCTGAAATAGGAATTTATGCAATAGAGGGGCCCGCGTCGAAACCCTTGCTTATCACGCGGTTCGCGCGATTCCGACGGCCGTTGCCACGACGGCCCGGCTGCGGCAAGTCTATCGGCGACGATCCGAACGCAGCCTGCGGAATGGGAACATGTCGGAGCACGAAACGGCGGAGCCGGCAGCTTCGCCCGAGGACAAGATCGCGCGCGTCGAGGCTCTGGCCGAGCGCCTCGAATCGCCCTGCGGCGACGGGCGCATGGTCTGGCGCCGTTGGGGCCGGCAGGGGCCGCCGCTCGTTCTTTTCCACGGCGGCTACGGGTCGTGGATACATTGGATCCGCAACGTCGTCCCGCTATCGGCCCATTACAGCGTCTTCGCCGCCGACCTGCCGGGGCTCGGCGATTCCGATCCGCCGCCGAACCCGCGGGACCCCGTCGGCATGGGCGAGATCGTGGCACGCGGCCTGGAGGCGGTGCTTCCGCCGGGTCCGTTCGACCTCGTGGGATTCTCCTACGGGGCGGTGATGGCTGGGCACGCCGCCGTTCATTTTCCCGGCCGGCTGCGCAGCTTCACCCTGGTCGGTGCCGGCGGTCTCGGGCTGCGCCGCGGTCACATGCAGGACCTGCTGGTCTGGCGGCGCGAGATGGAGCCGGCGCGGCTCGCCGAACTGCACCGGCGGAATCTCGAGATCCTGATGCTGGCTGATCCCGCCAAAGTGGACGACGTCGCGCTCCACATGCAGATGCGCAACACGATGCGCGCTGTGGTCAAGAGCCGCCATATCAGCCGCACCGCGACGCTGCGCGCGCTGCTCCCGGACATCCGCGCGCCGCTCGCCGGCATCTGGGGGGAACTCGACGCGACCACCCATCCCTACACCGAGGAACGGGCGGCGCTGCTGCGTTCCGTGCAGCCCGACGCGCCGTTCCGGGTGATTCCCGGAGCGGGGCACTGGGTGATGTACGAAGCGCCGGACGCCTTCAATGCGACCCTGCTCGAGGTGATTCGGGCGCGTCGATAACGGGCCACCGGGTTCGCACCGAGCCCGGTGCCCGTCCGGACCTCCTTCTGACATCGGGGGGCGGCGTATGTCGATGGCGCATTCCCGTTCCCGATTCCATGAAGCCGCGGAGAGCGTGAAGGGCCGGCCGCGCTCCGGCCGCGCTCCGGCCGGATGAAGACGGTAGGAAGGCGGCGCGACCGGCGGGTCTCCCGCCGCCGCTCGCATTGCCGGGCGCGCCGGGCTGTAGGACAATCGCGGCTGGGCCTGGCCGACGGGAGGACGCGGCATGGATTTCGGCATCTTCAATCTGACCCAGCAGCGCCACCGGACCATCTCATCCCGCGAGGTGATCGACACGGCGATGGCGCAGACCGTTCTGGCGGAGGAACTCGGCTTTTCGCGCGCCTGGTTCGTCGAGCATCATTTCTCGAACTACAGCATCTGCGGCTCGCCGCTGATGCTGGCGACCTATGCGGCGGCGAAGACCAGCCGCATCCGCCTCGGCAGCGCCGTCATCGTCGCGGGGCTGCATACGCCGGCGCGGTTGCTGACCGAGATCGCAACGCTGGACACGCTGTCCGACGGGCGGCTCGATGTCGGCCTCGGCAGCGGCTATCAGGAGTTCGAGTTCGAGCGCTTCGGCGTCGACATGGCCGGACGGCAGCAACGGCTGCTGGAGATGCTGGACATGCTCCGGCTGGGGCTGACGCGTCCCGTCTTCGAGTACCAGGGCGCGTACTACCGGCAGCTCCCGACGGCGATCAGCGTACGACCGGTGCAGCAGCCGATGCCCCCGATCTGGCTGGCCGGCCACGATCCCGTGCTGCATCGCCGCTGCGCGCGCGAGGGCCACACGCCCTTCATCCCCTCGCGCTTCGCCGATGTCGAGGGGCTGAAGCCGCTGCGCCGGCTGATCGACGATGCCTGGACGGCCGAGGGCAAGGATCCGGCGGCGGCCCCGCTCGGCCTGCTGAGCTTCTGCCACGTCACCGACAGTCGCGCGGACTCGCTGCATTACGTCGATTGCGCCCGTTATCAGCATCGCATCTCGATGAGCCTGCGCAATCGCAAGGAGACGGTGGTCGAGGATTACTGGGTCGACGAGAAGCCGTTCGACGACGAGCCGCCGATCGAGCAGATGGCCCGCAACCTCGCCGTCGGCGACCCGGACACCGTGGCGGAGCGGCTGTTGCACCAGATCCGCATTGTCCGGCCGACGCACATCGCCTTCTATTTCCAGGTCGGCGACATGGACCGGGCGAAGGTGATGCGGTCGATGGAACGGTTCATGGGCGAGGTCGTGCCGCGGCTGGAGAAGGCGCTCGGCAGGCCGATCGGCGAGGTCAATATGCCGGCCGCTGCGGCAGCGGAATAGGGGCTTAACCGCGATTTAATCCTGTCCGCGCCACAGTCCCCGTGCGCCCCGCAGGAACGGGGCGAGTGGGTGCGGCTTGCCGGGTGCGAAGGGCCAGGACGGGTGTTCACCGGCGCCATCGATCTTGTTGCGATGCGGGGACGGCTGCGGGCCTGGTGGACGGGCGAGGCCCGGCCGCGCGACGCTGCGGCCCCGCGTGCGCCCGAGCCGGCCGCCGCGAATGCCCCGCTGCCCGAGGCCGAGGCGCAGCGACCGTTCTGGACCGCGGAGCGGATCGAGGTGGCGCAGCGGCTCTGGGGGCGCGAGCATGTGACCCCCGGCGGCGAGGATTTCACCCGCGACCTGCTGAAGCCGCTCGCGCTCGACCCGTCCCTGACCGTGCTCGAACTCGGCTGCGGGCTCGGCGGCGCGACCCGGCTGATGCACCGCAGCTTCGGCGTCTGGCCGAAGGGGCTGGAACCGGACCAGGCGCTCGCCGAGGCCGGGATGGCGCTCTCGGTCAAGGCAGGCCTCGCCAAGAAGGCACCGGTGCTCCATGCCGATCTCGGGCGGCTGGAGATCAAGCCGGGCGGGCAGGACCGGCTGATCCTGCGCGACCTTCTCCATACCGTCGAGGACAAACGGGGGGTGCTGCGGATCGCGGTCGATGCCCTCAAGAAGCGGGGCCAGCTCCTGTTGACCGACTTCGTGCTGGCTGACGAGGGCGCGGCCGCGGCTCCCGCGGTCGCCGCCTGGAGCGCCGGCGAGCCGGTGCCGTCCCGCCCCTGGAGCGTGCGGGCGCTGCGGGAGGAGATGAAAGAGCTCAAGCTGCGGGTTCACGTCCTCGAGGACGAGACCGCGCTGCTGCGACGGATGATCCTGGGCGGCTGGAAGGCCGTCCAGGCCTCGCTGCGCTGCGAGCCGCTGCCGCCGGCACTGACCGGAACGATGCTGGACGAGGGCGAGCGCTGGGCCCGTTGCGCCGCAGCGCTCGACGGCGGCGCGCTGCGCTACATACGCGTCGTCGCATCGCGCTGAGCGCCGGCCGAAGCCGCATTGCCGGGCCGGAGGCGCTGCGCCGGCGGGTCGGCGAGTCCGTACGGCCCGGTGACGCGGCCGCGGACGCGGGCCACCGCGAGCGAACCGGCATCATCTCGCCAAACGTCGGATCCAGCTTTATACTAGGCCCGCCGCGCACCGCGCTTCCGGCGATCCGGGCCGTCGGTCGAGGACGAGGGCGATCGAGGGTGAGGACGCGCGGCCGGCAATCCGCGCACCGCATCGGAAAAGATGAAACGGCCGGCAGGCGTCCCGCCCTGCTGCGCAGAGCTCGTGGGGCCGCCTGCCGCGGGACGGCGGCCGCGCATCATTCCGAGGAACGCCGATGCTGGTCAAGGAAGAGCTCGAGCGGGCGGAAGCCGAGGAGCTTGCCCGCTACCGCAAGCTGCGCGGGTTCTGGTCGATCCTGTTCGCGGTCGCGACCGGGGTGTCGATCGTCCTCGGGGTCAATCAGCTCTTCAACCTGCAGCTCTTCATCGGCTACGTCTTCATCGAGCCTCGCTACTACTATCTGTTGACGGCGGTTCTGCTGCCGCTCGTTTTCATCGCCTTTCCGCCGAGCAGCCGGGCGAGCAAGGAGGGCGTGCCGTGGTACGACGCGCTGCTGGCGCTCGCGACCTTCGTGGCGCTGCTGTACTTCGTCTGGAACGCCGAGCGCATCCTCGACGAGGCCTGGGAATACAGCGCCCCGGATGACGCGATCTATATGAGCGTGGTGCTGTGGGCCCTGCTGATCGAGATCGGCCGGCGCACCGGCGGCCCGTCGATCCTGGTCATCACGGTGGTGCTGTCGCTGTTCCCGACCTACGCCCACCTGATGCCGGCGGTGATCTCCGGCGTGAACCAGAGCTTCTGGGACACGGCCGCCTTCCACATCATGAGCGTCGAGAGCTTTCTCGGCATTCCGTTGCGCGCCTTCGCCGAACTGGTGTTCGGGTTCCTGATCTTCGGCGTCGCGATGCAATATACCGGGGCGGGCGCCTTCTTCATCAATTTCGCCTTCGCGCTCCTGGGCAAGGTGCGCGGCGGCCCGGCCAAGGTCGCCATCTTCGCCTCCGGCCTGTTCGGCTCGATGAGCGGCAGCGTCGTCTCGAACGTGCTGACCACCGGCTGCATGACCATTCCGGCGATGAAGCGGGTCGGATTCCGGCCGTCCTACGCCGGCGGCGTCGAGGCCTGCGCCTCCACCGGCGGCGTGCTGATGCCGCCGATCATGGGCGCTACCGCGTTCATCATGGCCTCGTTTCTGAACCTGCCCTACATCGAGGTCGCGATCGCAGCCACCTTGCCGTCGCTGCTCTACTATTTCGGTCTGTTCATGCAGATCGACGCCTATGCGGCGAAGCATGGGATGCGAGGGCTCCCCGAGGACGAACTGCCGAGCCTCAAGCAGTCGGTCAAGGACGGCTGGTACTACATCTTCTCCTTCCTGGCGCTGATCTACATGCTGCTCATGCTGCAGCAGGAAGCGACGGCGCCGTTCTACGCGACGGCCCTGCTTCTGGCGATCAACCAGTTCTCGCCGAAGCACCGGATGGACTGGGCGAAGTTCAAGCAGTTCTTCTTCGGCGTCGGCCTGCTGTTCGCCGAGCTGGTCGGCATCCTGGCGGCAATCGGGCTGATCGTCGGCTCGCTGTCGCTGACCGGAATGGCCGGCACGCTGACCAACGATCTCGTCTTCCTGGCCGGCGGCAACGTGCTGCTGCTGCTGATCATGGGCGCGTTCACCAGCTTCATTCTCGGCATGGGGATGACGGTGACGGCCTGCTACATCTTCCTGGCCGTGATCCTCGCCCCGGCTCTCATCAAGAACGGGCTCGATCCGCTGGGGGTGCATCTGTTCCTGATGTACTGGGGCATGATCTCCTTCATCACGCCGCCGGTGGCGATCGGCGCCTTCGCCGCGGCCGGGCTCGCGCGTGCTTCGCCGATGGCGACCGGCCTGGAGGCGATGCGCCTCGGCGCGATCATCTACATCATTCCCTTCTTCTTCGTGTTCAATCCGGCCCTGCTGTTCCGAGGGCCGTGGGAGGAGATCGTGCTCAACGCCGGCACGGCGGTGGTCGGGGTAATCCTGATCTCCGGCGCGCTGCAGGGCTATCTGATCACGATCGGCGACCTCGGGCGGGGCGCGCTCGGGCTGATCGGGCGGTTCCTGATCTTCGTCGGGGGCGTGTTCCTGGCGGCCCCCAGCGGCACCTTCGGCCTCGGCCACATGGAGCTGCTCGCGATCGCCGCAGGCGGCTTCTTCCCGGGCATCCTGCTGACCATGCTGATCCGGCGGTCCATGCCGGTGCAGCCGGGCATGGGATAGGGCCGGAGCATCCGGGATTGCACCCTGCGATTGACATGGCGGGGTGCAATCCCTAGGTTCCGCCGGTCCCGGTGGGCGGGCGAGGAAGGCAGAGAGAAGCAGGATGAAGGTCGTTCGTTCCCTGAAGACGCTGAAGAGCCGGCACAAGGATTGCCGCCTGATCCGGCGCAAGGGCCGCGTCTACGTCATCAACAAGACCAATCCCCGGTTCAAGGCCCGCCAGGGCTGACCCCGCCGTCCCCGCTGCGGGCCGACGCCTCGCGGGGCAGCGCCTCGAGCCCCTGCGGGCGTGCTTCAACCGCTGCCGGCGCACCCCGACCAGCGGGAACTCGCCGCTGACGGCGATGCCGCAGCGGGTGTGGCTCATTCCCCGGTCTTCCTTCCCGGTATCGGCTCTCGGACGCTCGGTCCAGGGTCATCCGCGGTCGAGCGGAACCGTGTCGTGCGCCGCGCCGCCTCCATCCTCGGGTGCATGCCTGAAGCGGCGCCCCCGAACGATCGTGATCGTGCCCTACAGCTCCCGCATCGCCCGCCTGCGTGCACGGTATCGCGCGATACGGTCGGCTGCGCCGCACCGGAGGCCATGCATGGCCGGCCGCTGTCGCCCACCCGCATCCTCTGACGCCGTGCCCCGCCCGGAGGTCCGGCCGAGGTCCGGCGGGCAGCCGCGGATGCCGTGCCCGGGGCTTCCGGGGCCGATCCGTGGATTCCAATCTGCTTCGCGACGGCCTATCCTTGTGCCGACGTGCCGAAATGGGGAGGGAGGACGCGTCGGATGAAGATGCCCGAGCCGGACCGCGACGTGCTGGCACGCCGCGCGGAGATCGCCGCTGCGCTGAGCGCGATCGTGCCGGGCGAAGGCGTCATCGTCGACGAGCACGAGCGGCGCGCCTTCGAGAGCGACGGCCTCACCGCCTACCGCACCTTGCCGCTGATCGTCGTGCTGCCGGAGACGGTCGAGCAGGTCTCGGCCGTGCTGCGCTACTGCCATGCGGAAGGGATCAAGGTGGTGCCGCGCGGGGCGGGCACCTCGCTGTCCGGCGGTGCGTTGCCGCTCGCCGACGGAATCCTGCTCGGCATGGCGAAGTTCAACCGGGTGCTGGAGATCGATTACGACAACCGCTGCGCGGTGGTGCAGCCGGGCGTCACCAATCTCGGAATCAGCAACGCCGTCGACGAGGCGGGCTTCTATTACGCGCCCGACCCGTCGAGCCAGATCGCCTGCACGATCGGCGGCAATGTCGCCGAGAATTCGGGCGGCGTGCACTGCCTCAAATACGGGCTCACCACCAACAACATCCTCGGCATCGAGATGGTGCTGATGGACGGCGAGGTGGTCCGGTTCGGTGGCAAGTATCTCGATGCCGAGGGTTACGACCTGCTCGGCGTCGTGACCGGGTCGGAGGGTCTGCTCGGCGTCATCACCGAGGTCACCGTCCGCATCCTGCCCAAGCCGGCCTCGGCGCGAGCGGTGCTGATCGGCTTCCCGTCGAGCGAGAGCGCCGGCGACTGCGTCGCCGCCATCATCGCCGCCGGAATCATTCCCGGCGGGATGGAGATGATGGACCGACCCGCGATCCACGCGGCCGAGGCCTTCGTTCAGGCGGGCTATCCGCTCGACGTGGAGGCGCTGCTGATCGTCGAGCTCGACGGACCGCCGCGCGAGGTCGAGTATCTCATCGAGGCCGTGGGACGGATCGCCGAGGCGCGCGGCGCCGTTTCCGTCCGCATCTCGACCACCGAGGAAGAGCGGCTCGCCTTCTGGGCGGGTCGGAAGGCGGCGTTTCCGGCGGTGGGGCGGATTTCGCCCGATTATTACTGCATGGACGGGACCATCCCGCGGCACCAGCTTCCCTTCGTGCTGAATCGGATCACCCAGCTCTCCGAACAGTACGGGCTGGGCGTCGCCAACGTGTTCCATGCCGGCGACGGCAATCTGCACCCGCTGATCCTCTACGACGCCAACCGGCCGGGGGAGCTGGAGAAGGCGGAGGCGTTCGGATCGGACATTCTGCGGCTCTGCGTCGAGGTCGGCGGCGTCCTGACCGGCGAGCACGGGGTCGGCGTCGAGAAGCGCGACCTGATGCCGACCATGTTCACGGAGGAGGACCTGAAGCAGCAGCAGCGCCTGAAGTGCGCGTTCGACCCGAAGCAGCTCCTGAACCCGGGCAAGGTATTCCCGACATTGCACCGCTGCGCCGAACTGGGCCGCATGCACGTTCGCGGAGGCATGATGCCGTTCCCGGATCTGCCGCGGTTCTGATGGGCACGCCGTTCAGCCTCGTCGCCGGGGAGCGCCGATGGCCTCCGTGCTGACGCCGACGGACGAGCGGCAGCTGCTCGAGGTCGTCACCATGATGGCCGCGCACAAGACTCCCGTCGAAATCGTCGGCGGCAGCACCAAACGGGCGCTGGGTCGGCCGGTCGAGGCCGAGCACAAGATCGCCCTGAACCGCCTCGCCGGCATCGAACTCTACGAGCCGGAGGAGCTGGTCCTCAGCGCCGGCGCCGGCACGAAGCTGGTTCATATCGAGGCGGCGCTGGCGACCCATCGGCAGATGCTCGCCTTCGAGCCGATCGATTACGGCCCGCTCCTGGGCAGCACGCCCGGCGAGGACACGATCGGCGGGGTGCTCGCCTGCAATCTGTCGGGGCCGCGACGGATCAAGGCGGGCGCCGCACGCGACCATTTCCTCGGTGTGCACGGCGTATCGGGACGCGCCGCTGCCTTCAAGTCGGGCGGCCGCGTCGTCAAGAACGTCACCGGCTACGATCTCTGCAAGCTGATGGCGGGCAGCTTCGGCACGCTCGCCGTGATGAGCCGGGTGACGGTCAAGGTCCTGCCGGCCCCCGAAACGGTGCATACGCTGCTGATCCACGGCCTCGACGATGCGGCGGCGATCGCCGCGCTCACCCGGGCGATGCAGAGCCCGCACGAGGTGTCGGGCGCCGCCCATCTTCCCGCGCCGGTCGCCGACGCGCTCGGAATGCCCAGCATCGGCCACGCCCGGGAGGCGCTGACCGCAGTGCGGGTCGAGGGGTTCGCGCCGTCGGTCGCCGCGCGGACGGCGGCGCTCGCCGAGCTGTTCGGTGGGCTCGGCGAGCTTTCCGAGCTGGACTCCGTGCCGTCCGCGACCTTCTGGCGGGAGGTGCGGGACGCCTTGCCCCTGGCGCGGCTGCCGTCCGAATATTCCGTATGGCGCCTGTCCGTGCCGCCGGCGCGCGGCGCCGCCGTCGCGGCCGCGGTGCGCGCCGCCGTTCCTGCGCTGGTGTTCTACGACTGGGTCGGCGGCCTCGTCTGGGCGGCGGTCGAGCCCTGTCCCGACGCCGGCCAGGCCGCGATCCGGGCAGCCGTCGCCGCATCCGGCGGCCATGCCACGCTGGTGCGGGCCAGCCCGGCGCAGCGCGCCGCGCTCGATCCGTTCCAGCCCCTGGAGAGGGGCGCCGCGGCGCTGACCCGCCGGGTCAAGGAGAGCTTCGATCCCTACCGGATCCTCAACCGAGGCCGGATGTATCCGGACGCGTGACCGCACAGCATGCAGACCAGCTTCACCGACGCCCAGCTCGCCGATCCCGCCTTCCGGGAGTCGGAGAAGATCCTGCGCGCCTGCGTGCATTGCGGCTTCTGCACGGCGACCTGCCCGACCTACGTGCTGCTCGGCGACGAGCTCGACAGCCCGCGCGGCCGCATCT
>CAZVAR010000141.1:0-9601 GCA_964625225.1 uncultured Alphaproteobacteria bacterium
CGCCCGCGCGCGGGCGGCGGCGTCGCGGGCGGCCTCGAGCGGCCCGAGGCGGGCGCGGGTCGCCGCCTCCTGCGCATCGCGCGCGAGGCGCGCCTGCGCCGCCCCGGTGCGCGCCGCCGCGGCGCGCTGCAGCAGATCGAGGCCGGCAAGCGCGACGGTAGCGATCGTGGTCAGTCCGGCCATCAGTCGTTCACCTGGATGCGTGTGTTGACGGACAGGATGGTGCAGGGCAGCGGCGCGTCCTGCGCCACCCGCCACAGCGGCGCGGTGCCGTCGCGGCGCCAGCCCAGCGCGCGCAGCGCCTTGTCGCCGGTGAAGCGCGGCGCCGGGCCGTCCAGCACGCCGCCGGCGACGCCCTCCGGGCCGATCCGGCGGAACGGCACGTCGGCGAAGCCGCGGCCGAGGTCGAGCCGCAGCGCGCCCGTCTCGTGCAGGCGGAACACCACCGATACCGGCCGGAAGCTCGCGCCCTGGAGCGGCGCGCCCGTCGGCGCCGGCGGCAGCGGCTCGATCTCGTGCGTGTAGCCGAGGCCGGCCGCGACGCTGCGGGCCGGCGCGTCGAGCAGGATCGCGCCGCCGGTGACGACCGCATCCGGGCGCAGCGTGCCGTCGGCGACCACCTTGACCGTGCGGCCCTCGAGATGATCGAGGCCGGCCCAGATCTCGGCCGGCTCGGCGCTCTCGCCGGCCAGGGCGGAATCGGCGTGCAGCGCCTCGTCGAAGGTCTCGATCAGCACCGCACCGTCGCGCTCGACCAGCAGGTAGAGCCCGTCGCCGACCGCGGCGACCGAGCGGAAGGCGCCGGCCGTCCGCTGGAACGTCCAGGCGGTCACCTGCTCGGCGCGGTAGATGGTCAGGCTGGCCAGCGTGCCGTCGGCGAGCACCGTGTGGAACAGCCGCCGCGCCGCGTCATAGTCCTGATCGACCGGGTCGGCGAAGACGTGGCGGACGAGCAGCGCGAGGTCGGTCGAGGAATAGGCCTGCTCCAGGTCGGTGAACAGGAACTCGCGCAGCTCGCGCCCGGAGCGGGAGACGAACAGGGTCGCCCCGTCCACGTCGCGCGGCGGCACCGAGCGCGTCGCCGGCGAGCCGACCCGCGTCTGGCGGCGGAGCTGGACCGAGGCGGGGGTGAGCGGGTCGCCCGTCACCGTCCATTCGGCGCCGGAGGTGAACACCTGCAGATGCCGGCCCGAGAAGACGGCGCGGATCGCATTGACCTGGTCGGAGAGGATCGGGAATGCGATCGCCTCGTCGTCGAGGCCGGTGCCGAGGTCGAAATTGAACAGGTCGCCGGCCTTGGACAGCCACAGCCGGTTCGGGAGGTCGCGGCTGCCGCCGATCACCAGCCGGTCCTGGTGGAAGGTGGCCGAGACCGGCCAGCCCCGCACCGGTGAGAACGCCGCCTCGTCCCAGTCGGCGGTGGCCGCCGTGCCGGCGAGCGGCTGTCGGACCTCGGCCTGCGCCTCGGTCGCGGCGTCGACGGCGGTGATCTCGACCTCCCGCCCCTCCAGGCGGAAGCGCACCCCGGCATGGCCGGGCTCGAACACGGGCGCCGAGGCGGTCAGCAGGATCGCGCCGTCGGTGCCGCTCGGCGTCAGCGTCACGCCGTCGGGCGCGAAGCGGTGCCAGGGCTGCCGCAGCGCACCCTCCTCGACGACGAAGCTCCAGTCGCTCACCGTCCAGGCGGTTTCCGCGGTCCGCGTGATCCGTTGCGGCGGCACCTCGGGGTGCGTGACCAGCAGCGTGTCCGCGCTTTGCGTCCAGGCGATCTGCCCGAGCTGCGGGGCGCTCCAGGGCGTCGCGGCGGAGGCGATCCGGGCATCGTCGCGATAGACGTCGAGCCAGTGCGCGGTGAAGACGAGCAGATAGACCTGCTCCGTGTTGAACTCGAACGCGACCAGCCGGCCGGGGCCGCGCGCCGCATCGACGAAGCGCAGGCCCGGCCGCCGCGCCACGCCGCCGGTCGGCCGGATCACGACGTTGCGCAGCCGCGCGGCGCCGTGCTCGTAGGCGGCGAGGTCGCCGCGGCCGAGCAGCTCCGGCGCCACCTCGCCGGCGGTGAAGCTGGTCTTGAGCAGGCTGGTCGTCATCGGCGGGCATCCAGCAGCGGGAAATCCTCGATCGCCTGCGCCGTGTCCTGCTGCGCATCGGTCAGCCGGGCGCGGCGGAACTCCGCCTCGGCGAGGCGGTGCAGCAGCGCGGCGCGGGCGGTGCTTTCGGTGATCGCGACGCAGAACTCGGCGGCCAGCCGGGCGATCAGCGCCGCGTCGAAGAAGGGCGGAAACTCGGACTCGGCCGGGCGGAAGACGTAGCTCAGCACGACCTCCGCGGCCGAGGCATGCAGCCGCCGCTCGGCGATCCGGTAGGCGAGGCCGCGCCCGCGCGGCCCCGTGCCGGCCGAGAGCGCCCGCAGGAAGTCCGGCGGGAGCTGGAAGGCGAACGCGAAATCGGCCAGCGGCGGCGCCTCCAGGCGCGGCAGCCGCGCCTGCGCGGTGGCGAAGCTCCAGGCATGCGCCGACAGCAGCGCGTCGCGCGCCGAGGGATAGAGGTTCGCCGCCACCTCCGCCTCGGCCGTGCCCTCCTCGAACGAGGCGATCGGGCTGGCGCCGAGCTTCAGCAGCGCGCGGCTGCACAGGGCGAGCGCGGTGAGGGCCATGGGGCCTCCGTGACGAGAGAAGACGGCCCGCCCCTGTCGGCAGGGCGGGAGCGGTCGAGGCGGCGGGCCGGCGGCCGGCGCGCTAGGCGGTCGCGGCGACCGTGACGACGCCGTTGCTGTTGGCGGACACGCGGCGGATCGCGGCGCTGCCTTCGCTGTCGGCGACGACGATCAGGTCGGCGACGCGCAGCATCGCGGCGGCTCCGTCGAAATAGCCGGCGTCGGCGATGGTCGCGAGCGCGTCGGCGGCGGACTTGTAGTGCCACATCGTGAAGCCGTTGGCGTAGGCGATCACGGACAGGTCTTTGGGCTGGAAGGCCATTCTCGGTGTCCTCTGTCGGGGCCGGGCGCGGCCGGCCCGTGTCTGCGGCGAAGAAGGGCGGTCCGGGCGGGTCCTCCTGGCGCGCGCCTACGCCTCCAGGCACGGCATCGTCACCACCCCGTCCGAGTCCACGATCACCGCGCCCTGGCTCATGCTGTTGGCGACGAAATAGGCGGCGCGGTCGCCGTGCCAGGTGATGTCGGTCTTGACCTCGGAGCCGGAGGCGTGGCCGACCGCGGTCTTGTGGTACCAGTGGCAGCGGCGCACGCCGTCGGCGAGGGTCAGCCCGGAATGCGGCATCCACAGCGTGCCGAGCCAGCGCTTGGCCTGGGTGCCGCGCCAGGGCAGCTCGTCGGCGCCGACATAGTCGGCGTTGGCGAACTCCTCGATGCCGAGCAGCTCGCTCCACTGCTTCCAGCCGACGACGGCATAGCGCTGGCCGTCGTCGGGCACGTCCTTCGTGCCCAGCGCCTCGAAGGCGGCCAGCACCTTGCCCTTGGTCAGGCCGTCGTCGCCGGTGCCGGCTTCGTTGGCGGACGTGTCGAGCTGCGCGATGATCAGCTCGTCGGTCTTGCGGCCGAGCGCGTAGGCGCCGGCATTGGCGATCACGTCGCGCTCGTCCGACTTCACCTTGAGGTCGTCGAGCCGGTCGACCCAGTCGCCGGCGTAATAGTCGGCGAGGAAGCATTCGACCGCGGCGTGGTCGACATTCATCACCGGGATCGCGCCGTGGCGCGCCTTGGTCGCGGCGGTGCCGGCGCCGACCGTCTGGAAGACGGTGGAGCTGCCCTGGATGCCGCTCTTGGAGCGCACGGTCTGCCGCAGCTTGGAGCCCATGCGCTGATAGGCCATGTGCACGTCGGCCTGGAAGTGCTTCACGAAGGCCTGCTCGATGGAGGTGGACATCGGCGGTTGGGGTCCTTTCCTGGTTGAGGGTCTGGTTGAGGGTCGGCGTCGCGGCCCGCCGGGCCGGCGCCGCGCGGCGGCGGTCGGCCGGGCGCCCGGTTCCCCGGCGGGCCGCCGTTCCCGCGCGCGGGGGGCGCGGCGGGAAGCGGGCGGAGAGGCGGGCTAGTCGCCGCCGTAGAGGCGGCGGAACGCCTCCGTGACCTGGGCGACGATGCCGGGGTCGCGGTCGCGCCAGTAGCGCGGGTCGCGCATCAGCGTGCGGACCGCGTCCTCGTCGCCGGCCGCGGCCGGCCCGCCGGCGCCGAGCGGGCCGGGCTCGCCGGAGGCCATCATGCGGTGCAGCGCCATCACTCCCTCGTGGGTGGACGACAGCGCCCGCAGCACCTCCGGCTGCAGGTTGGCCCGGCCCCAGGCGAGGAGCTGGCCGGCGACCTCGCGGAAACGGGCCTCGCCGCCGAACTCGCGGGCGAGGCGTTCGGTCTGGCGCTCGGCCTCGAACTCCTGCGCCGCCGCCTCCATCAGCGGCGGCAGGATCTCGGCGGCGAGGTCGTAGACGAGCTGCGCCTGGGCCGGGGTGAAGCCGGCGGCGTGCAGGCGCCGGTCGATGTCCGGGTCGGCCCCGCCCAGCGTCTCGGGGACGACGAGGGCGTAGCCCTCCGGCGTCTCGGGCACGCCGAGCGCGCGGTGGAAGCGCGCGATCTCCTCCGGCGAGGCGTCCGCGCCCGGCACGCAGAAGCCCCCGTCGGGTTCCGACGCAGGCCCCGGCGCAGGCGCCGCCGGCGGCGCGTCCGGGGGCGTGGCGGCCGGCGCCGGTGCCGGCGCCGGATCGGCGGGGTCGAGCAGGTTCATGGTCATGATCTGTCCTCCGTCCGCAGCGCGGATGTTCGGGTCCACAGGGTTGGCAGGGGGCGGCGCCGCATCGCCCGCGCCGCGCGGCTCACTCCCGGCCGCGCGCGGCGAGGGCTTCGAGATGGGCGACCAGCGCGCGCTGGCCTTCGAGGTGGCGCAGCGCCGCCTCGCTCGCCTCGGGTCCGAGCCGCCGCTCGACGGTGAGGGCGCGCAGATGCGCAAGCAGCCGCTCGCCGTCCGCGGTGGCGAGCAGGCGGGCGGCGTCGCGGCACAGCTCCCGCGGCGGCTCCGCGGCCGGCGCCGGCGTCGGGGCGAACCAGGACCAGCCGTCAGGCATCGGCCGGCTCCCGGATCAGCGCCGCAGGGACCCCGAGCGCGCGGCCGGTCCAGCGCGCCGCGGCGCCGAGATCGGCGACGGCGAGGGCGTCCGGTCCGAGCGCGGCGAGCGCGTCCAGCCAGGCGAGCGCGGTGCGCGCCTCCTGCTGCGCCCCGGCCAGCGCCAGCGGCGAGCGGTAGCGCAGCGCCACCAGCCGGCCGTCGATGCGGATGTCGGGGATCTCGCCGCGCCGGCGCAGGATGGCGAGGCCGCGCTCGACCAGCGGGCTCAGCAGCTCCGACTGCAGCCGCCCGTAGGTGGCGCCGAGCAGCCGCGCCGTCTCGGCCGCCCGCTCCAGCACCTCGGTCGCCGTCATGCGCGGCTCGCCGACCTGCCCCAGCCGGTCGGTCAGCAGCGCGTGCCGGATGCGGGCGCGCAGATCGTCGAGCACGAGCTGCGAGACGTCGAACCGGCCGGGCGCCTCGAGTGGGGTGAGGCCGGCCGAGCCCATCGCCTTCGGGATCACCGCGCCGGGCACGAGGCGCACCGTGGCCGGGTTCAGCACGCCGTCGTCTTCCGCCTGCCAGATGCCGGCGACGGCGATCGAGGCGTTCTTCAGCACCAGCTCGACCACCTTGTTGGCGGTCTTGATGTCCGGCAGCGCCTTCATCACCGGAGAGCGGCCGTAGGTCTCGCCCGGCGCCTTCATCCAGCGGAAGTTGACGAAGGGCGAGCGCTCGAACCGGCCCTGCGCCAGCAGCGCATCGCCCTCCCCGTCCGGGGAGTCGAGCGCCGCCGCATAGGCATAGCCGGTGCCCTCCGGAAGCACCGCCTCGATCACCGCCCGGCGCCGCTCCCCGGCCGCGGCGTCGCCCGGCCCGGGCAGGGCCGCGCCGGGGAAGCGGGCGCGGAACTGGGCCGCGGTCAGCTCGGTCCGGCGGAAGGTGACGTCGAGCGCGCCGGACGGGCCTTCCTCCAGCACCGCCTGCTCCAGCGGCACCGCCGCGAAGCGGAAGGCGGAGGGTGCGCCCGGCGCCTCCTCCTCGAACAGCAGGCAGGCCGTGCCGGCGGTGGCGAGGTCCAGATAGCACTGGTGGACCTCCATCGCGAAGTTGGAGCGGTCGAAATGGGCCTGCAGCGCCGCCGCCGCGGCGTCGAGCGCGGGGCCGAGCATGGCCGCCTCCTCCGGTGTGGCCTCCGGGCCCGGCGCGAGGCCGAACCAGCGCGACCAAGGCGGCGTCAGCTCGGCCAGCAGGCTGGCCGCGAGCTGGTCCACGGCATCGGCGGCGGTGCCGTCGAACAGCCGGTCCGCCGCCTTGGCGCCGGGCGCGGCGAAGGCGCCGCGATGCGGCAGCACATGGTCGTAGCACTCGCGCCAATGCCCTTCCCAGACCGCCCGCGCCGCCTTGGCCGATCGGTAGCGGCGGCGCAGCGCGGCCGCCCGCGACTCCTCCATGGCTCAATCCCCCAGCAGCGTGCGCCGCCGCGGCGCGAAGGGGCCGGGACGCAGGATGCCGCGCGGGCCGGTGGCGATCGTCCCGGCCCGGCCGCGCAGCCGCCGGGCGAGCACCCGGAGGCGCTCCTCCCGCGCGGCGGCCGCCGCCTGTTCCGGATCCTCGGCCGCGGGCGGCGGCGGCGGCGGCGGTTGGATTTTCGGCGTGCTGAACAGTCCGCCCATGGGCAGCCTCCTGGGACGCGGGTGCGGAAAACGCAAAGGTCGGTGGGGCGAAACCGGGGGCGCCGGCCGGACGCGGCGGCGCTGCCGGGCCGTCGTCACGTCGCCCCGGGCGGCGCTGCGCGCGTCCGGGGCGATAAAGGAAAGAAGCGTCCGCGACCGGGTCGGCGGGCGCACGGGGTGCGATTCTGTGTGAGCTTATATTCCTATTTCGTCGTGATGTCAAGTCCCGGATGCGGCTGCTCACGGCGAAGCCGCCGGTAGAGCTGCCACGGCGTCAGCACCAAGGGCGCGCGGAGGCCGATCGCGCGCTTCACCGCCTCCACGCAGCTCCACGGTCCCGGCGGCAGGGGCCGGGCCGGGCGGCGGGCGACGGTCTCCACCGCGGCCAGCCCCTGCGACCGGAAGATGGCGGCCAGGTCGACCGCCCCGTCCACCGGCAGCACGGCGATCTCCACCCCGGTGGAGAGCGGGTCGAACAGGATCCAGCGCGCGCCGTCGTGCAGCACGACGAAACAGTGTCGGAAGCCCGGCTTCAGCAGGCGCAGCCAGGGGAGCTGCGCCGCGCCGTCGAACGCCACCACCGCCCGGCGCGGCACGGCCGGCCGGCCGACGCCGCTCACGCGAGGATGCCCTTGCGCCGCAGCACCGGCGTCAGCCGGTCGATCGCCTCGTCCCACAGCCGGGCGGCGTGCGCCTCCTCGCGCCAGGTCGGGTCGGGCGGGGCAAGGCGCCGGCCGTAGTCGACCAGCACCTCCAGATGCTCGCGCACCAGCCGTCGCTGGCGGTAGAGGCGATCGACGCTGTGCAGGATGTCGAGCGGCTCGCAGGGGCGCGGCACCTCGGCCAGGCCGGCGCGCAGCCGGGCGCCGTCGTGCCGCGCGGTGGTGCTGAGGACGCACCAGAACCAGGCCTCGTCGGCGCTGGCGAACGGCTCGCCGGGCGCGGTCGCCGGGGAAGACGGGTCGGGCATCGGTTCTCCTCAGGGGCAAGGGTTCACATGTTCCGCTTTTGTTCTTATATATAGAGAACATGTTCCTAGTGCATGTCAAGCGAAAATGTAAGACATTCTTCCCATGCTGAAGCATTCCGACGTATGGAACGCCATCGACGCGCTCGCGCGCAGGAATGGCCTTTCGCCTTCGGGGCTCGCGAAGCGCGCGGGTCTCGACGCGACCACGTTCAACAAGAGCAAGCGCGTCACCCGTGACGGCAAGCTGCGCTGGCCGAGCACGGAGAGCATCTCCAAGGTGCTGGACGCGACCGGCTCGACCGTGGCCGACTTCCTGAACGACATCATCCAGGCCGAAGGCGGCGGGGTGCGGCGCATCCCGATCATCGGCTACGCCCAGGCGGGGCAGCAGGGCTTCTTCGACGATGCCGGTTACCCCGTCGGCAGCGGCTGGGACGAGGTGCCGTTCCCGGACGTGGGTGACCCCAACGCCTATGCGCTGGAGATCAGCGGCGACAGCATGGAGCCGTTCTACCGCGCCGGCGACATCGTGATCGTGTCGCCCAATGCCAGCGTCCGCCGCGGCGACCGCGTCGTGGTCAAGACGCGCACCGGCGAGGTGATGGCGAAGCAGCTCGTCCGCCGCACCGCCCGCAAGGTGGAGCTGGAATCGTTCAACCCGGCCTATCCGCCGGTCACGCTGGAGCCGCGCGAGATCGTCTGGACGTCGCGGATCATGTGGGCGTCGCAATAGGGCCGGACGGGCGCACTGCGCCCGATATTGTGGTCCTATTTACAGGATAATTTCCTAGATGTCAAGCCCCGCTTGGCGGTCCCGGCAGGCGTCCGGGCCGGTCAGCTCCCCATCGCGCGGCGGAGCTGCCACAGCAGGTTGCGGTCGGCATGGCCGTCCGGCGGCACGCCGATCCGGCTCTGGAAGCCGCGGATCGCCTCCCGCGTGCGGGCGCCGACGATGCCGTCGGGCAGGCCCGCATCCTCGCCGATTGCGGCGAGCCGGGTCTGGATCTCGATCACGTCGCCGCGGCTCAGCGGCGCGTCGTCGGGCGGCCGCTGCACCGTCAGATGGCCGCCGCCGGCCAGCCGGTCGGCGAGCAGCCCGACCGAGAGCGCGTAGTTGATCGAGCGGTTCCAGTTCAGGATGGCGCGGAAGTTCGGGTAGACGAGGAAGGCCGGGCCGCGCCAGCCGGCCGGCACGATCACCGAGGCGGAGCGCGCATCCGGCGCCAGCGGCCGGCCGTCGGCGCTGCGCACCCCCATCTGCCGCCACTCCGCGACCGGGCGCGCGACGGCGAGTGCGGCCTGCCGGTAGTCGAAGCCCTCCGGCAGCACGACCTCCTGGCCCCAGTCCTCGCCGGGCCGCCAGCCGATCTCGCGCAGGAACGCCGCCGCCGAGGCCAGCGCGTCGGGAACGCTGCCCCAGATGTCGCGCCGCCCGTCGCCGTCGTCGTCGACCGCATGGCGGAGATAGGTCGAAGGCATGAACTGCGGCTGCCCCATGGCCCCCGCCCAGGAGCCCTGCATGCGATCCGGCGCGACCTCGCCGCGCGCCGCCACGCGCAGCGCGTTGATCAGCTCGCCCTCGAAGAAGTCAGCGCGCCGGCCCTCGCAGGCGAGCGTCGCGAGCGAGCCGATCACGGGGAAGCCGCCCATATTCTCGCCGAAATTGCTCTCCAGTCCCCAGAAGGCGACCAGATAGCGCCCCGGCACGCCGTAGCGCGCCTCGAGCGCGGCCAGCAGCGGCCCGTGCCGTTCCAGCATGGCGCGGCCGCGCTCGATGCGGGTCGGCGACAGGCGCGCCTCGAGATACTGCCAGAAGGTCTGCACGAACTCGGGCTGGCGCCGGTCGAGCTCGATCACCCGCGGGATCGGCTCCAGCCCGGCGAAGGCCTGCTGCACGACCGGCT
>CAZVAR010000142.1:0-9326 GCA_964625225.1 uncultured Alphaproteobacteria bacterium
CCCGGTTCTGCGAAATGAAGGGCTGCGTCGCCGAGCCGGATTTTGACCCGACGGTCGTCCGTCACACGGTCAATCGCTGGATCCTGGGCAAGCTCGCCGATCTCTCCCGGCAGGTCGACGAAGCGCTCGAGGGCTTCCGCTTCAACGAGGCCGCGGGCGCACTGTACCAGTTCACCTGGGGCACGTTCTGCGACTGGTACCTTGAGTTCACCAAGCCGATCCTCGACGGCGCCGACGACGCCGCACGGAAGGAGACGCAGGCGACCACGGGATGGGTGCTGGACCGGCTGCTGCTGCTGCTGCACCCGTTCATGCCGTTCATCACCGAGGAACTGGCCGAGAAGCGCGGCCGCACCGACCCGCTGATCACCTCGCGCTGGCCGGAGCCGGACGCGGCGCTGGCCGATCCGGCCGCCGCCGCCGAGATGGACTGGGTCATCCGGCTGATCACGCAGATCCGCGCCGTGCGGGCCGAAATGAACGTGCCGCCCGGCGCCCGGATCACGGCGCTGCTGCAGGGTGCGAGCGACGAGACGCTGCGCCGGCTCGATATCCACCGCGGCTACATCCTGCGCTTGGCGCGCCTGGAGACCATCGAGCCGCTGAGCGGCGAGATCCCGGCCGGGGCGGTCCAGGTCATCGTCGACGAGTGCACTGTGGCCCTGCCGCTGGCCGACGTGATCGACCTGGCGGCCGAGCGGGCGCGCCTGCAGCGCGAGCTCGACAAGACGGCCGCGGAGATCGGCAAGATCGACCGGAAGCTCGCCAATGAGAACTTCCTTCGTCGTGCCCCGGCCGAAATCGTCGAGGAGCAGCAGGAGCGGCGGGCGGAGTTCAGCGAGACGCGGGCGCGGATCGAGCAGGCCCTGGAGCGACTGCGGGCGCTGTAGACCGCGCGGGGGCCGAACTCGGGGAGGGCTCGGGCGGCCGGGCGCCGGTGTCCCCCGCCCCGTCGCGCTTCAGATCGGGTAGCGGAGCGGGTAGCGCTCGCTCGACAGTACCACCTGGCGGCCGACGCCGCGTCCGCGGTCGATGACGAGAGGCGCGCACAGATTGACCGAAGCCGCCGGAACCCCGTTCTCGCATCGCACCGAGACGAGGAGGGCATAGCCCGCTTCGTCCGGGCCGATTCCCGCCTGCCGTTGCGCCTCGCGGATCCCAGCTTCGTCGATCAGGCCGTCGTCGGGATCGACCGGCGCCACCACGAAAGACAGTCCGGGCTCGTCGATGCTCCGCAGCAGCCGCAAGGTCGGGAAGCGTCGGTCCGCCAGGGGCGAGACCACGAACCGGGTGCGTCCCTCGAAGCCGATCAAGCCGAGCGGCAGGTTCAGCCGCTGGAGGCCGGCCAACGCGTCGCCCGCGCCGGAGCGGGCTCGCGCCTTCCGGGGCGACCCCTCTTCCGAGAGAATCCGTGAACGGGCTGTCTCACTGTGCATGGCGCGGCCTCCGGCAGCCATTGGTCGTCATCTGAATAAGTCGAAAGGTGCAAGATCCCGTTAATCGGTACCGCTACAAGCGCCGGTCGAGCGCAATCGACAGCGCTTCGGGCGCGACGCGGCGGCAGCCGGGTGCGACCGCGGCGCCGTAGCCCCGGTTTCGGCCCGCCTCCTCCGCGGCGGCGCGCGTAACCGTCTCGAGAACGCGGCCGGCCACAGTTTGTGCCACGGCAATGGCGCGGCGATTGCGCTCCGCAGCCGCCTGGAGACGCTCCCCGGCCTTCGTGAGCGCGTCCCGGAGCCCGGGATCGAGGGCCGTTCCGTCGGAGCGGCGGCGCAACGCGGCGACGCCCGCCTCGTAGTCGGCCATCAGCGTCCGCTTCTCCGACTGGAGAGCACCCAGCTCGCCGAGATGTCCGCCCCGCAGGCAGTCGGTCTCGCGGTCGAGCGCATCCGCGAGCCGGGCGGTTGCGGCCGCCAGAGCCTGGAGCACCTCCGCATCGTTCATGGCCGGGCCTCTTCCTGAATCTTGAGCATCTGGCGCACGACCGCATCGGCGATGCCGAGTCCGCCGCTGCGCGCGACCACCTTCCCGTATTCCTCGTGCATCAACGAGCGGTACATGCGGCCGGTTGCACCGCCGCCCAGAAGCGGGTCGTCGCCGACGCCGGCAAACATGTGCGCGAGCATCTGCCCCAGGAACACCGCTTCGAACTGCTCGCCTGCCTCGCGGATGGCCGCAAGGTTCCGCGGCGCGGTCGCCGCAGGGGCGACGCCGGACGGCATGGTTTGCGACAGGAGCGGTGCCATCAGATCACCTCGATCTCGGCCTGGAGCGCACCGGCCGCCTTGATCGCCTGCAGGATGGTGATCATGTCGCGCGGGCCGACGCCGAGCGCGTTCAGGCCGTTGACGAGGTCCTGCAGGCTCACGCCGGAGCTCAGCACCGCCAGCTTGCGCTCGTCGTCCTCGTCGACCTCGACGTCGGTGCGCGGCACGACCACCGTCGTCCCTCTCTCGGCGAAAGGCTGCGGCTGCGAGACCTGCGGGGTCTCGGTGATACGGATGGTCAGATTGCCCTGGGCGATCGCGACCGTGCTGATTCGGACGTTCTCTCCCATCACGATCACGCCGGAACGCTCGTCGATGACGACCCGGGCCACCTGGTCGGGGACGACGCGGAGCTGCTCCACCTCGGTCAGCAGGGCGACCATGTTCCCGTGATAGTGCGGCGGCACGGCCAGATCCACCGTTCCCGGATCGAGCGGCCTTGCGGCGTTGGTCCCGAGCGCACCGTTGATCGCCCGGGCGATGCGCTGCGCCGTCGTGAAGTCCGGGTTGCGCAGCGCGATTTTGATCGAGTTCATCGCCGCCATGTCGAAGTCCAGCTCGCGCTCGACGATGGCGCCGTTGGCGATCCGGCCGCTGGTCGGCACACCCTTGCTGACGCTCGTTGCGGCACCCCGCGCCTCGAAGCCGCTGACCGCGACCTGCCCCTGCGCGACGGCATAGACCTCGCTGTCGGCACCCAGCAGGGGCGTGACCAGAAGGGTGCCGCCGAGCAGGCTGTCGGCGTCGCCGAGCGCGCTGACCGTGACATCGATCCGGGTTCCCTGCCGGGCGAAGGGCGGCAGGGTGGCGGTGACCATGACGGCAGCGACGTTCTTGGGGTCCAGCGCCCGGTCGCGCGTGTTCACGCCGAGCCGGGCGAGCATCCCGATCAGGCTCTCCTTGGTGAACACGGCGTTGCGCAGGCTGTCGCCGGTCCCCTTCAGGCCGACCACCAACCCGTATCCGACCAGCATGTTGTCGCGTACGCCCTCGAAATCCGCGATGTCCTTGATGCGCGATGCGGCCGAGGCCGGCAGGCCGGCGCCGAGCAGAAGCGCGATCGCGAGCCATGCCGCGGCAAGCCGGGGCAGGCGCAAGGGGGCGACAACGATCCGGACGGAAATCGGCATAGGGCAGGGACCCGCACGCTGGAAGGTTCGGGCCGGCCTTGCGAAGCTCATGCCATATCAGGTTCGGGCGGCAAGTCGTTGACTTCACGTCTATTGGCCGGCTGATGGCCGTATCCGGCCCTGCGCGCCGGGGCACTCCGTGCCGACGCGGGCGGAAGAATTTGCCTACCGCCGGGTTCGCTTAACCTGTGGTTAAGCCTGCCGTCGCCAAGCTCGGCGGAGACGAGGCCGCAACCCCCGGAGGAGCGATGAAGGTCGATACGGGCGTCCCGGTCGCCGCCCGGATGATGCGCGCCGGCACCGCGGCGGGCAGGGGCGGTGGGACCGCCTTCGCGACGCATCTGGCCGAGGCAACGGGTACCGGCGCGGCGACCGGCCGTGGGCCGGTCGCGCGGGTGGGTGCGCTCGTGCCGCTGGCGGCTTTCGAGGGAGAGCCGGACCGGCGCCGTCGCGCCGTAAGACGTGGCGGCAAGCTGCTCGATCTGCTGGACGAATTGCGTCTCGGGCTGCTCGCCGGCGGCACCCCGACCGAGACCCTGGCGGCACTGGCGCGAACCGTCGGCGAGGCACGCGACGGCGTCGACGATCCGGCTCTGTCGGCGGTCCTGGACGAAATCGATCTTCGCGCACAGGTAGAGCTGGCCAAGCACGAGAAAGTCCGGCGCCCGGCCTGACGACGGGCCCCGTCTCCCTGCCTGCATTCTCGTTGACCGCAACCGCGGGGTTCATATACTCGCGGCCAAAATGACCAACGTTTCAGGTAGGGAGTCCCGAATGCGGGTGATGGTGCCGCACGATTATCAGCCCGACGAGTCGGAGCCGTTTATGAACCCGGTCATGCAGGAGTACTTCCGGCAGAAGCTCCTGCGTTGGCGCGAGCAGCTCGTCCGGGAGTCGAACGACACCCTCGTCCATCTTCAGAACGAAAGCCTGCATGAGCCTGATCTGACGGATCGGGCCACGCTGGAGAGCGATCGTGCCCTCGAGCTGCGGACCCGCGATCGGGCGCGCAAGCTGATCGCCAAGATCGACGAGGCCCTGAAGCGGATCGAGGATGGAAGCTACGGCTACTGCGAAGAGACGATGCAGCCGATCGGGGTCAAGCGCCTCGAAGCACGGCCGATCGCGACGCTGAGTATCGAGGCCCAGGAACGCCACGAGCGGATGGAGCGGAGTTACCGGGACGACTGAGTCGCCCGGCAACGCCTTCTTTTTGTTCTTTCTTTCTTCCTGCCGCAGCCGAGGCGGCGGGTCGCGGAATACGAACGGTTGCATGACGCCCCGGCCAACGGACCGCCGGTAACGGGGCGGAGGCCGTCACGCGCTCCGCGCTACCACGGGAACAAGATGTCGAACACCTGCATGCCGTAGCGCGGCTGCTGCACGTCGGTGATCTGCCCGCGGCCGCCATAGGCGATCCGCGCCTCGGCGATCTTTTCATAGTTGATCGTGTTCTCCGAGGTGATGTCCTCCGGGCGAATGACGCCGGCGATCAGCAGTTCCCGGACCTCGAAATTGACCCGGACCTCCTGGCGGCCCTGAAGCACCATGTTGCCGTTGGGCAGCACCTGCGTGACCACCGCAGCGATCTTCAGGTTGATCGCTTCGCCGCGATTGACCGAGCCGAGCCCCTCGTTGGCGGTGGCGCTGTTGATGTCGATCACCCGCGAGGGGTCGACCGCATCGGGCAGAACCTTGCCGAGCTGCGATTCGTAGCCGAAGATGCCGGGAATCCCGGCATTCTCCCGGCTGTTCCGGCTACGGCTCGACTTGTTCTGGATCTGCGCCTTGTCGTCGATCCGGATCAGCACCGTGATGATGTCGCCGACATTGGACGCCCGCTGGTCCTTCAGGAAGGCGCGCGCGCCGGGTCGCCACAGCGAGTTGGCATGGCGCTCGACCATCTGCGGCGCCGGCATCGGCATCACGACCGGCTGATATCCCGGGGTGGCGGTCGGGTCCTGGACCCGCGTGAGCGCGGGCGCGCGGCCGACGTCGGCAAGGCGCTCCTGCACGTTGCCGCATGCGGAGGCGGCGAGGGCGATCGTCGTGGCGACGATCAGGCGGGTCGGGACGGCGAGGACACGGGTCATCGGCTGGTTCCGAAATTGGCGGCAAGGGTCTGCGGCGGCGTCACTTCGACCATGTCGGGTCCGATCACGGTCCCCTCGATGGTTCGGTCGCTGCTGGTGTTGAGGATCCGGATGGCGGCTCCTGCGGCGCCGTCCTCCAGCGCCTTTCCGCGCGTGGTCAGAAGCATCTGCGGCGAGCGCAGGATGACGGTGACGAGGCTCCCCTTGCCGACCAGGATCCGGTCCCGGAGGTCGCGATGGGTCAGCGGCGTGCCGGGCGTGAGCGGCCGGCGCGGCGTCCGCCCGACCAGGTAGCGGATCTCGGTCACGGTGCCGCGCCGCAGGCGATCAAGACGGGTCGCGATCCAGTCGAGGTCGGCTTCGGTGATCGGCTCCCCGGGGATCACCGGCCGGGCGAGTACCGGAACGTCGACCAGAGCATGGAGGCGCGCGGCGACCGGCATGCGGCTCTCGCCGCCGTCGCCGGTCGGCGCGAGGAGGGTCGCGGTGGCGCGGTGCCCGCGCTCGTCCAGCCGGATGTCCTCGAACCGGATACGATGGTCGCCTTCGCTCGGCAGATGGATCGGCTGCAGCCGCCCCTCCAGCTCGACCTCGAACTCGCGCCCGGCGGCCAGTGCGCCGATCGCCCGCGCGAAGAGCCGCTCGATCTGCGCCGCATCGACGATACGGCTGCTGCGCTCGACGAGGATGCGGTCGCGGCTGCTCCGCGGCCGCCAGTCGAGCCCGGCGGCCGCCGCGATCGCGGTGAGCTGCGCCGCGTCGAGGATCAGCCGTTCTCCCGGCGGCGGGGCGATGGCGACGACACGCTCGCCGCCGGAGGGGAGGTTCGCGAACAGGTCGCCGAGGCGGATTTCGCCGTTCTCGACCAGTACGGTGGGCCTCGGCATGGGAGGCGCCGCGGCGGCGAGGGCGGAGGCGGCGAAGGTTGCTGCCGCGACGACGGCCGCGCCCCAGAGGCGCGCCGGACGGAAGCACAAGAGTCGCATCGCGCGGGTCCTAACGGAGCTGGGTCATGGTGCCGAGCATCTGGTCCGAGGTCTGAATGACCTTGGAGTTCATCTCGTAGGCGCGCTGTGCGGTGATCAGGTTGGTGAGCTCGGCGACCACGTTGACGTTCGAGGTCTCGAGGAAGCCCTGCCGGAGCGTGCCGAAGCCGGGGGTGCCGGGCGGGCCGTTGTTCGGCGGACCCGATGCCGTCGTTTCCAGGTAGAGATTGTCGCCCATCGCCTCGAGGCCGGCCTCGTTGGCAAAGGTGGCGAGGTCGATCTGGCCGACCGTCTGCGGGTCCACCTGGCCGTCGAGGGTGACGATCACCTCGCCGCTCGAATTGACTGTGACCGAGGTGGCCTGGGGATCGATCACGATGCCGGGCAGCAGCCGGTAGCCGTCCGACGTGACGATCTCCCCCGCGCCGTTGAGCTGGAACGAGCCGGCCCGAGTGTAAGCGGTCGTGCCGTCCGGCATTTCCACCCGGAAATAGCCTTTGCCCTGGATGGCGAGGTCGAGGCTGTTCTCGGTGATCGAGAGGTCGCCCTGCTCGGTGATGCGGTAGACCGATGCGGTCTTGACGCCGACGCCGATCTGGATTCCCGACGGCACCACGGTGCCGGCGTCGGTCGAGGCCGACCCGACGCGCCGCAGATTCTGGTAGAGCAGATCCTGGAACTCGGCGCGTTGCCGCTTGAAGCCGGTGGTGTTGATGTTGGCGATGTTGTTCGACACCACCTCGACATTGAGCTGCTGCGCCAGCATTCCGGTGGCGGCGATGCTCAGGGATCTCATCGGTCGGGTCCTCGTTTCGGCTGGTCGGATCAGGCCGGCTGGGCCTCGGGGAGTACGCGGATGGCACGCAGCGCGCGCTGGTGTTCGCCGTCCAGCATGTCCTGGGTGGCCTGGAAGGAGCGGAGGAGCTCCATCATCCGGGTCATCTCGATGATCGGTCGCACGTTGGAGCCCTCCAGCATGCCCTGCATCACCTCCGCTCCGGCCGCGGGCTGCGGTTCCTGCCCGGTGACGTAGAGCCCGCTCATGGTCTTGCGCAGGGCCTGCTCGTCATCGAAAGCGACCAGGCGGATACGTGCGACCTCCTGGCCGTCGACCGAGACGGTCCCGTCGCGGGTGATCTTGACCGCGGTGGCCTCGTCGGGCAGGCCGATCGGCCGGTCGCCTGCGTCGAGCAAGCGATAGCCCTGCGAAGTCACGATCTCGCGATCGCCGTTGAGCTGGAACGCCCCGCCGCGCGTGTAGCGCAGGCCGGCCGGCGTCTCGACGACGAAATATCCGTCACCCCGGATCGCGAGATCGAACTCGCGCCCCGTGATTTCCATGTGCCCGGGCTGGGTGTCGCGAACCACCGCCACATCCATCACGTAGGACAGCGGTGCATCGGCGGACCGCTGCGCCAGATACTCCTCGAACAGAACCTGCTCGCGCTTGAAGCCGCTGGTGTCCGCGTTGGCGATGTTGTTGGCCACGATGTCCATCTGGCGCATCAGCGCCGTCTGGCGTGACAGGGCGATGTAGGTTGCGTTCTCCATCGGGCGTTCCCGGCTCGGCTGGAAGCGTGTCGCCGCCCTTCGTGCAGGCTCCGTGCCAAACCGCCGCGGCCGGGGACTCCTCGGCATTCGCGGCCGCACCCCGCAGGTCCGGCAGAAATTGCCGGGCAAGTCGTGCCACCGGTCGGCGGCCATATACGACGCGTTAACCACCCGGCCGCTAGCGTGCGCCCGTCCGAGCGGTGATCGGAAGGGTGGGAAAGGTATGGCGGCGACCGCGACCATCGACGGCGGCAGCGAGGCGGCGGCGGATCTCGGGCCCGCGCCGCGCAAGCGGCTGAGCGGGAAGAAGCTGGTACTGTTTATCCTGTTGCCGCTGGTGCTGGTCGGGGCGACCGTGGGCGGCCTGGTTCTCTCCGGCGCCGTCGAACTGCCCGGCGCGCTGGCGTCCGCTCCGGCGACGGACGGGACTCCCGAACCGAACCCGGAATCGCTGGTGTTCTTCGACCTGCCCGACCTGCTGGTGAACCTCAACTCCACCGGCAAGCGCCCGCACTATCTGAAGATCCAGGTCAGCCTCGAGCTGGCGGACGCCGGGCAGGTGGCGACGCTGCAGACGCTGGCGCCGCGCATCATCGACAATTTCCAGGTCTATCTCCGGGAGCTGAGGATCTCCGACCTCCAGGGCTCGGCCGGGCTGGTGCGGCTGCGCGAGGAGTTGCTCCGGCGCGTGAACGCCGCGGTTGAGCCGGTCAAGGTCCGCGACGTCCTGTTCCGCGAGATGCTGGTCCAGTAACCCCGGTCCTGAGCGGCAAGATCATGGCCGAAGAGGCAGACGCACCCGAATCCCCCGTGCTCTCCGAGGAGGAGAGGCTCGCCGCCGAGTGGGCGGCGATGGCCGCCGAGGACGAATCGGCCGACGGCGGCGAGAGCGAGCTGGGGTTCGGCGTCCACTCGGACAGGGCGCTCAACCAGGAAGAGATCGACTCCCTGCTCGGTTTCACCGCCGACATCGACCGGGACGGCGAGACCTCGGGCGTCCAGGCGATCATCAACAGCGCGCTCGTCTCCTACGAGCGCCTGCCGATGCTCGAGGTCGTGTTCGACCGGCTGGTGCGCATGATGTCGACGAGCCTGCGCAACCTGACCTCCGACAATGTCGAGGTGTCGCTCGACAATATCCGCTCCGTTCGGTTCGGCGACTACCTCAACTCGATCCCGTTGCCCGCGATGCTCGCCGTATTCAAGGCCGAGGAGTGGGACAATTTCGGGCTCAGGACGATCGACAGTTCGCTGATCTACTCGATCGTCGACGTTCTGCTGGGTGGTCGCCGCGGCACG
>CAZVAR010000143.1:0-9142 GCA_964625225.1 uncultured Alphaproteobacteria bacterium
TCGCGACGCACATTCTCGCGTTCGAGGGTGACAGCCAGGTTGTCTGGTTCGAGGGCAATTACGCCGATTACGAGGCCGATCGCCGCCGCCGGCTAGGCGCTGCCGCCGACCAGCCGCACCGCATCAAGTACAAGCCGCTCGCCCGAGGGCAGTGATTCGCGCCGCTTTCCCTCCCCCCCTCACGGGGGAGGGCGACCGCCCGGGGCCTTGCCTCGGGCGGATTCAGCTCCTCGTCTTCTGCCGCAGAAGCTCCAGCAGCCCTTGAACGCGGCCACCCTTCTGGCGGATCACCGAGGCGAACTCGGAGCGCTGGGTGATGATCATGCTGATCCCTTCGACCACCAGGTCGGTGATGAGGAACCGGCCCTGGTCGCGCTCGACACGCCAGTCCAGGGCGACCGGCGGCGCTTCCGGGCGCATCAGTACGGAGCGGACGATCGTCTGCCCCTGTTCGTCGCGGACGCTTTCGACCCGCAGGGTGACGTTCTCGAAGTCCGCGAATCGGGCCGCATAAAGCTGGACGAGATAGTCCTCGAGCAGTTCCACGAACTCCGCACGCTCCGCCTGCGAGGCCTGGTTCCAGTAGCGGCCCAGCACCAGCCGCGCGATCTGGTTCAGGTCGAAGCCCTCGTGCAGAAGCTTGCGGAACTGCTGCTCGCGCTCGGCCGGAGGAATTTCCGCGCGGGTCAGCACCGGAATGGCACGCTGTGCGAGGCTGGACACGAAGGTAGCCGCATCCGCCGCCTGCGCATCGGCCGAGCCGAGCGATCCGCCGAGAAGCGGGACCGCGAGCAGGAGGGCCAGGGCGAGCCGTTTAAGTCTCGAAAGCATCATTCCGATCCGATTCTGCTGCCGGAGCCGGAGCGAGCTTCCGGTACCGACCGAAGCGCCCGTTCGTAGGCACGCTGAGCCTCTTCGAATGCGCGCACCGCCTCGTCGTAGGATGAACCCTCGGCCGGCGGTGATGGTTCACCATCCCCCGCGCCGGCCGCAACCGGGCGCGAATCCGGAAACTGAAGCTGGGCAATGCTCGTCTCCGGGACCGCCGGACCGGCCGTCGCCGGCGGGGGTGGCGCCTCCTCCTCGGGGGCCGCGCTCGCCGTCTCGATCTCCGGATCGGTTTGCGGGAAGTCGTCCGTCTGCGAGACCAGGGTATCCCCGGTCGTGGTCTCGCCGCCATTCCGGATGTCGTTGGCACGGCGCTGCTGGTAGAGGCTGCGCGCCGTCGCGTAGAAATCCAGGGAGCGCTCGCGCAGGCTGTCGATCGTACCGAGATGCCGGTACCGCATATCCACGGCATCGATCCCCTGCTCGACCAGCAGCGCTGTCTCGAGGTCGGCGGCGTCGGCCACGAGCTTGACCGGATCGGTGAAGGTCCCGATCCCCGTACCGATCGCATCGCGGAAGTTGGACGGTCCCAGCAGCGGCAGCACGAGATATGGCCCGTCCTCCATGCCCCAGACCGCCAGCGTCTGACCGAAATCCTCCTTCTGGTATGGCAGGCCAAGGCCGGTCGCCGGGTCGAACAGGCCGCCGATTCCCAGCACGGTGTTGACCAGGAACCGGCTGAGCGTGGTGCCCGCGCGGTCCAGCTCGCCCTGCGCCAGCTCGTTCAGCAGCGTGAAGGGCAGCTTCAGATGGTTGACGAAATTGCGGATGACGAGTTTGCCGGGCTCCGGCACGATCTCGCGGTAGGCGACCGCGGCCGGCCGCAGCAGGAACGTGTCGACCGCTAAATTGGCGGCGAAGATCTGGCGGTTGAGCCCTTCGAGCGGATCGACGTCCTCTGTCTCGACCAGGTCGTAATCCGCCTCGGCGGTCCCGCCGATGTTGGCGCAGCCGCCGATCGTGGCAAACAGAGCCAGCGCGGCGGCGAATCGGCCGCACTGTGCCAGCCACCCACTCCCGACCCCCCCGGGAACGATCACGGACGACATATTCAAGGCATAGGCCCCAAGCTCACGTGTATGCCGCTGATCGGGTGGACCCGAGCGTTTCCGGGCGAACAACGCCGGTGCCGGCAACAACGCGGATTGATTGAAGAACGACACCCCCTCCCCATCGGTCCTAGAACGTCCGATCGGGAGAGGGTCAGCTACCATAAGGTAAAAAGAAACGCTAGGTCCGACCGTGACGTCCGGTGAGCATGGTCACACTCTTAGGCGATAGCATCAAGGGCTTAGGCGGTGCAGATTTGCCGGGTGCATATAACGATATCTTTATGTATGGTAGGTGAACGCTGAGAGCGGCGCGGTCGGTCGAGGGTGGTATGGAACAATTGCTCAACGGGTTGCGGGCGGCGGCTGAGCCGACACGGCTGCGTATCCTCGCGGTCTGTGCGCTCGGCGAGCTGAGCGTCACGGAGCTCACGCAGATCCTGTCGCAGAGCCAGCCGCGAGTCTCGCGCCATCTGAAGCTGCTGTGCGATGCCGGCCTGTTGGAGCGGCATCGTGAGGGGAACTGGATCTTCCACCGCATCGCTGCGTCCGGCGCGGGCGCGGCGCTGGCGCGCGCCCTGGTCGATCTCGTGCCCGCCGACGATCCCGATCACGCGCTGGATCTGCGGCGGCTGGAGGGGATCCGCCGGCAGCGGACCGCGGCGGCCGCGGCCTATTTCCGCGACAATGCCGGGAAGTGGGATGAGATCCGGTCGCTGCACGTCGACGACCGGGAGGTCGAGCGTCTGCTGCTGGGCCTGCTGCCGAAAGGGCCGGTCGGCGATCTGCTCGACATCGGCACCGGAACCGGCCGCATTCTCGAGCTGCTCGCGCCGCGGGTCGGCCGTGCGGTCGGCATCGACCTTTCGCGGGAGATGCTCGCGGTCGCCCGGGACAAGCTCGGCCGGGCGTGCCTGCGCAACACCTCGGTCCGCCAGGCCGATATGTATCGACTGCCGCTCGCGCCGGAGTCGATCGACCTCGTGACGGTGCATCAGGTCCTGCACTTCGCCGACGAGCCGGGCGCGGTGATCGGTGAGGCTGCCCGCGTCTTGCGCAGCGGCGGGCGCCTCCTGATCGTCGATTTCGCGCGGCACGACCTTGAGCATCTGCGTACGGAGCACGCGCATCGCCGGCTCGGCTTCACCGAGGCCGAGGTGGCCGGCTGGTGCCGCGCCCACGGCCTGACGGTGGCGCCGGCGGTGATGCTCCGGGGCGATCCGTTGACGGTAATGATCTGGGCTGCCGACAAACCGGCCCAGCCGGCGGTCGGGCGGGGCGCTCGTGGCCGTCGCCGAGCAGCGGCCGGGGAGGCGACGACCGGCAGCCTGCGCGATCGGGAGTTGGTACCTTGACGAGATCCCTGCCCACGCACGCCCCTGCGGTCAGTTTCGAGTTCTTTCCGCCCAAGACGGAGGAGATGGAGCGGACTCTGTGGCAGACCATCAAGCGTCTGGAGCCGCTCGGGCCGCGCTTCGTTTCGGTGACCTACGGGGCCGGCGGCGGCACGCGCGAGCGCACGCACGCGACCGTCCGCCGCATCCGTGAGGAGACCGGCCTGGAGCCGGCCGCGCATCTGACCTGCATCGCGGCGACCCGGTCGGAGGTGGACGCGGTGGCGCGCGCCTACTGGGAAGCCGGTGTCCGCCACATCGTGGCGCTGCGGGGGGATCCGCCGCAGGGCGAATCCGGCTACGTGCCGCACCCCGATGGTTACGCCTACGCGGTCGACCTGGTCGAGGGCCTGCGCCGCATCGCCGATTTCGAGATCAGCGTTGCGGCGTATCCCGAGACGCATCCGCAGGCGCCGAGCGTCGCCTTCGAACTCGACTATCTGAAGCGGAAGATCGACGCGGGCGCGACCCGGGCGATCACGCAGTTCTTCTTCGACACCGACGCCTTCTTCCGATTCCTGGACCGTGCCCGCGCCGCCGGCATCACGGTGCCGATCGTTCCCGGGATCCTGCCGGTCACCAATTTCGCGACCGTGTCGCGCTTCGCCCGCGCCTGCGGCGCTTCGGTTCCGGACGGGATGGCCGCGCTGTTCGACGGGCTCGACGCGGACCCGGAGACACGGCGCATGGTGGCGGCGACGGTCGCGGTCGAGCAATGCGAGCGCATCCGGGCGCAAGGGATCGACGAGTTCCACTTCTACACACTGAACCGGCCCGAACTGACGCGTGCGATCTGCCACATGCTCGGTATCCGGCCCGCGGCGGCTGCGGCCGCCTGAGCGGATACCTCCGTAAGGAGGCGTGATCCGTTGGCGGGTGGGCGTTCAGATCCGCCTCCCATTCGCGCTCGGCGCGGGATGCGGACCCGAAGCGGTCGCCCCGAACCGTGAGACGGGGCCACGCTCCGGGACGCGATCGGACCGCCGCTGCGTGGACGTCGGGAGCGGGTTCCGTCGGTCTCAGAAGCGGTACTGCACCGACAGCAGCAGGTCGTGCGAGACATAGTCGTCCGCATCGATTCGCTCGCCGGTGAGCAGGGTGCCGGTCGTGACCTCGCCCAGATTGATGAAGCGATCGGCGGCCTCGGCGGTCCAGCGCTCGGCGAAGTCCCAGTCCAGACCGAGCATCAGGCCCCAGGCGAACCGGGCCTGCGCATGGTCGCGCCGTGTCTTGGCGCCGGTGGCCAGGTCGAGGCGGGTCGTGTCCGCATCGTGTAGCGCCGCGCCGATGGACAGGCCGGCGAACGGCGTGACGGACGAGCCGTTGCGCCATTCCAGGACGGCGTTCATCAGGAGCGAGGTCGTGGCGATATTCGATCCGTAGTCGATGATGCCGCCCGGCCGGACGTCCCGCATGTCGAGATCGATCCGGTAGCGGTGCGCCAGCTCGAGCTCGGTCCGCAGCGGGATCTCACGCCAGGAATACCCGACTGTCACGGCGCCGCCGCCGACGACCTCGTCCTTGCCGTATTCGAGGACCTCGGTGCCTGTGAAGCCGTCGGTGGAAATGCCGTCGAGATCGGCGATGGCGCCGATCGCCGCGAGGCCGACATACCATCCCGTTTCCGGCCCCCGTGCTCCGGCCGCCGCGGGCATGGCTGCGGCCAGCGCCAGGAGCATTGCGCCCGCCCCGAAGCGCCGCCGGACCGACTGAATCCGCCACCCCATTCCGCTGCTCCCGTTCACGCCCGCTCCGCCTGCTTGTAGCTGCATCGACGGCCCGGCGGAAGCCGGCCGGTCGCAGACATGTGATCGGGCCATGCGGCACGCCTGCCGTCCCTGTCTGGTGACGACCCCCGGCGAGCCATGTACCATCCCTGCCGCCTATCCGCGGGAGGAGCAAACATGGCGATCAAGAAGTATGCGTTGGTGGGGGTGGTCGGTATGGCGTTGGCGGCGCTCGGGCCGGCGGTCACGGCGCAGGGCCAGGCGATGGCGGTGGACCAGGCGAAGGTTCTGGAGCAGCGCCAGGCGCTGATGAAGGCGGTCGGCGGCAACATGAAGGCGCTGAGCGCGGTCGCCAAGGGCGAAAGCACCGAGGCGCCGGAGGAAGTCGCGCGCCGCGCCCGCGAGATCAACGAAGCGGCGAAACGGATCGCGGCCCTGTTCGAGCCGGAGGTCCATATCGGCAATGTCGACGGCGGCCTGAAGACGACCGCCAATGAGCGAATCTGGCAGGAACCGGAGAAGTTCGCCGAGTCGGCCGCGCAGCTCGAGCAGGCCAGCCTGCAGCTCGCCATGGCGGCGGAAGCCGGCGACAACGCGAAGATCAGGGCAGCGATCGGCGACCTGGGCAAGAGCTGCGGCGGTTGCCACCAGCTCTATCGCGTCAAGAAGAACTAAGGGGTCCTTCGATTTGGCGGAACGCAGACGCTTCGGGGAGAGGCGCGTCACGGCGCCGATTCTGGCGGCGATGCTGCTTCACACGGGTGCGGCGACGGCGCAGGACGCGGCCGCGCCCGCACCCGACCGCGGCGAGACCTTGTTCTACGCCGCCGGTTGCGACAATTGCCATACGCGCAAGGACGGCCCGCCGCTCGCCGGCGGCGTCGTCCTGAAGTCGCCCTTCGGCGACTTCGTGACGCCCAACATCACCCCGGATCCGGAGCACGGCATCGGCCGGTGGAGCGATGCCGACTTCGTCCGTGCGCTGCGGGAGGGCGTTGCGCCGGACGGCAGCCACTACTACCCGGCCTTCCCCTACACGACCTACACCCGCATGACCGACGAGGACATGCTGGCGATCAAGCGCTGGATCTTCGAGGCGGTCGAGCCGGTCGCGCAATCGGCGCCGCCCCATGCGCTCCGGTTTCCCTTCGATCAGCGCTGGGCGCTGGCGCTCTGGAAACTGCTCTTTTTCGATCCCGGTGTCTTCCGGCCCGATCCCTCGAAATCGGAGGCGTGGAACCGCGGCGCCTATCTGGTCGAGGCAGTCGGCCATTGCGGCGAGTGCCACACGCCGCGCAATGCCTTCGGCGCGCTGGACCGCGACCGCTGGATGGCGGGCACCACCGAGGGGCCGGACGGCGACACCGTACCGAACATCACGCCCGACGAGGCGACCGGCCTCGGCACCTGGAGCGAATCCGACATCGCCTATCTGCTCGAGACCGGCATCCTGCCCGACGGCGACGTGGTCGGCGGCAGCATGAGCCCGGTCGTCGACGAGGGCACGGACCGCCTCTCGGCGGACGACCGCAGGGCGATCGCCGTCTATCTCAAATCCCTGCCGCCGCTTACCAATCCCGACGCCAAGGCGACCCGGGCCGAATAGCGCCTTACACCCTCCCTTCGACGCTGAAGGGCGAGATGTCGCGGTCGTCGAGCAGCAGGTGGATCAAGGCGGGCCCGGGGTGGGCGAGGGCCTCGGTGAACGCGCCCGCGAACGCATCCGTCCGGCTCACGGTCCAGGCGGCCACGCCGTAACCGCGCGCCACGGCGGCGAAGTCCGGGCTCTTGAGGCGTGTCGCGAACTCGCCCTCGGCACCCGACCGCTTCTGCTGCGACACCAGGATCGAGCCCCAGGCATTGTTGTCGCAGACGATCACCTTGATCGGGATCTCGTGCTGTACCGCCGTAGTCAGCTCCTGCCCGGTCATCAGGAAGCCGCCGTCGCCGACGAAGGCGATGCTGGGCGCCTCCGGCTTGGCGAGGCAGGTGCCGAGCGCGCCGGGCACCGCATATCCCATGGCGCCGGACATCGGTCCCGCCTGAGTCCCGGGCCGGCGGAACCGGTAATAGCGATGGACCCAGCGCGCGAAGGTGCCGCTGTCGCAGAGGATCACCGACTCCTCCGGCGCGAGCTCCTCCACCGCGGCGACGATGCGGGCCATGTCGACCGGCCCGTGCACCCGGACCTCGCCGGGCGTGGCGAAGGCGCGATAGGCGGCATGCACCCGGGCACGCCAGTCGAGGCGGTCGTCCGCCGGTGCGCCGACGGCGTGGGCCAACGCCTCGAGCGTCGGCCGTACCTCCGCCGCGATCGACACAGCCGCATGCGACCGTGCCAGCACGTCGCGGTCCGGGAAGATGTGGACCAGGGTCTGGTCCGGCCGGATCATGGTGAAGTCCTGGGTCGTGATCCCGTCGAGCCGGGCGCCGGCCGCGATCACGAGGTCGCACGCCGCCCAGGCCTGCTCCTGGAAGGCCACGCGGTTGATCTCGAAATGCCCGCAATAGGCCGGATGATCGTTCGCGAAGGTGTCCTGCCGGCGATAGGCCGCGCACACCCCGGCGCCGCTCGCCTCGGCGAAGGCGGTCAGCGCATCGGCCGCGCGCTCGAACGAGACCATCTCCCCCGCGATCACGAGCGGCCGCTTCGCCGCGTCGATCAGCGCGGCCGCTCGGGCGACCGCCTCGGGATCCGGAGCGGCCGCCGGTCGCGCCGCCGGGGCAGGGAGCGGCGCATCGCCGGCCTCGCCGTCCAGGATGTCCTTCGGCAGCACCACCACGACCGGTCCCGGGCGGCCGCTGGTCGCGAGCGCCAGCGCGCGCGCCGTCACCTCGGCCACTTGGTGCGAATGGCGCGGCTCCAGGACGGCCTTGGCGATGCCGCCATACATGCGGTGATAGTCGATCTCCTGGAACGCCTCGCGCCCCAGCGAGCCCGTCGGGACGTTGCCGATGAACAGCAGCAGCGGCGTCGAGTCCTGCCTGGCGGTGTGGACGCCGATCGAGGCGTTGGTGGCGCCGGGGCCGCGGCTGACGAAGGCGGCCGCGGGGCGGCGGGCGATCTTGCCGTAGGCTTCGGCGGCGAAAGTCACGCCGCTCTCGTGCCGCGGCGTGATCAGGCGAATCCGGTTCCGGTGCCGCTGCAACGCCGAGAGAATCGGCAGGTAGCTTTCGCCCGGCACCGCGAAGGCGGTGTCCACGCCCCCGGCCAGCAATGTCTCGACCAGCGCCTCGCCGCCGTTCATCCGCGTCTCCTCTGTTCCGTCGGCGCCGGCACTCTAGCGGCGCGAGGCGCGGCGCGGTAGGGCCTCGCCCCGCCCCCGTGCGTTGCGTGGGGGCGCGTTGCGTGGGGGCGGATGAGATCGGGCGCTTTCTTCATGCCGCCCGCGCGCCGCGCCCGCCGCCGCGACGGCGGCTGCCGCCCGGGCGCTGATGTGGCCGGCCCTGCGGCTTCGGCCCCGGGCCACGAGGGCGGGCATTGGCGATGTGCGCCGCGTGGTAGGGATGCTCGGCATCGATCGGCACCGGCTGGCGGATCGTCTTCTCGATGTCGCGCAGATAGGCCGTCTCCTCCGCGTCGCAGAAGGAGAGAGCGATGCCGTCCGCGCCGGCTCGGGCGGTGCGGCCGATGCGGTGGACATAGCTTTCCGGCTCGTTCGGCAGGTCGAAATTGATCACGTGCGTGATCCCGTCGACGTCGATGCCGCGGGCCGCGATGTCGGTCGCGACCAGCACCCGGATCTGTCCCTTGCGGAAGCCTTCCAGCGCTTTCTGCCGGGCCCCCTGCGACTTGTTGCCGTGAATGGCGTCGGCGCGCACGCCTCCCTTGGCAAGCTGCTCGGCGACCTTGTTCGCGCCGTGCTTGGTGCGGGTGAACACCAGCGCCCGGGCGATCCCGCGGTCGCGCAGCAGGTCCGCCAGCAGGGCGCGCTTGTCGGTTTTCTCGACGAACAGCACGCGCTGATCGATCCGCTCGGCCGTGGTCGCCACTGGCGTCACCTCGACCCGGACCGGATCGCGCAGCAGGCCGGCCGCGAGACCGCTGACGGCGCTCGGCATGGTGGCCGAGAACAGCAGCGTC
>CAZVAR010000144.1:0-9073 GCA_964625225.1 uncultured Alphaproteobacteria bacterium
CGATGAAGGTCCGGCCGACATAGTGGTTGCGGATGATGCCCAGCTCGAACGGCACACCCGCCTCGGCCGCGTAGCCGATCGCCGCCGGCACCCCCGAATCCGGCACCGGCACCACCACGTCTGCCGCCACGCCGCTCTCGTGGGCCAGCTCCCGCCCGATCAGCTTGCGCGCCTCGTAGACGCTGGTGCCCTCGATCACGCTGTCGGGACGCGCGAAATAGATGAACTCGAATACGCAGGGGCGGGGTGCCTGGACTTCGAACGGCTTCAGGCTGCGCAGCCCGTCGCGGTCGATCACGACCATCTCGCCGGGTTCGAGATCGCGCTCGTAGGTCGCGCCGATGATGTCGAGCGCACAGGTCTCGGAGGCGAGGATGTGGGCGGGCCCGAGTCGCCCGAGGACCAGCGGGCGGACGCCGTAAGGGTCGCGCACGCCGATCAGCTTCTTCTGCGTGAGCATCACCAGCGAATAGGCGCCCTCGACCGCCCGCAGGGCGTCGGTCACCCGCTCGATCACCGAAACCGAGCCGCTCCGTGCGATCAAGTGGATGATGACCTCGGTGTCGGTGGTGGACTGGAACAGCGAACCGCGGCGTACCAGCTCGCGACGCAGCGTCGCCGCGTTGGTCAGGTTTCCGTTGTGTCCGACCGCGAGCCCGCCGAAGGCGAACTCGGCGAACAGCGGCTGGATGTTGCGCTCAACCGTCGCCCCGGTCGTCGCATAGCGATTGTGCCCGATCGCGGCGTAGCCGGGCAGCCGACGAATCACCTCTTCGCTGCCGAAATTCTCGCTGACGTGGCCGAGGCCGCGATGACTGTGGAACAGCGTGCCGTCGAAGGCGACGATCCCGGCCGCAGCCTGTCCACGATGCTGGAGCGCGTGCAGCCCCAGCGCAGTGTGGGCCGCCGCGTCCTCGTTTCCGAATATGCCGAAGACGCCGCACTCCTCGTGCAGCTTGTCGTCCTCGAACGGATGCGTGGTCGTCCCGGTCATCGCCATCCCGCCGCCCCTACTGTGTCCCGCGAATGAGGCGCTCCAGTTCGCGCCGCTGCTGCTCGCCGTAGCCGACCTCGGTCTCCGGCACCCGCTGCGCCGGAGGCACCAGCGCCGGGTTGTTCAGGCGGTCGAGTAACCGCTCCGCTTCCGCCGCACCGCGCACGCTCTCCCCGGCGCGCCGCGTCGCCAGCCGGCTCTCGGCCGCGATCTCGGGCGGCACCAGCCGCTCCAGCTCCCGTGCGCCGTCGCGCACCAGCGGCGTGGTGCGCGCCTCCCGTAACCAGCCCGGCTGCTCGGCAGGCGGAATCACCCAGGACACCACCAGATAGGCGAGGCACACCAGCAGCGCACCCCGAAACAGCCCGAACAGGAAGCCCAGTGCCCGGTCGAGCGCGCTCTGGCTCGACTTCGCGACGCCGTCGGCGATCCGGCCGGCGACAAAGGACAGGATCAGCAGCGCCACTACGAACACCGCCAGCCCGGTCGCAATGTCGGCGAACAGCGGGATCGGCACGAAGGCCCGCACATATCCCTTGAGCGGCTCGAACAAGTAATATGTGGCGATTCCGGCGCCGATCCAGGCCAACAGCGACAGGGCCTCGCGGACGAATCCGCGCAGATACGCCACCACCGCCGACAGCAGCAGGAATCCGACCACGACCAGATCGAGGATGTAGACGCTCTTCAGATCCATCCCGCCGCCCGTTCGTTCTCCCTCAGCCCGCCCCGCCGCCCGCCAACACCGGCTGGCGCACCCGTGGACCCGCCGCCGGCGGCTGGTCGCGGACCATGTCCACCAGCTCCTGCAACCGCCCGATCTCGTCGGGAGCGATGCCGTCGATCGTCCCGACCCGGCGCCGGCGCGCACCTTGCCGCGGAACCACTGCCCGCGCAAAGCCCAGCTTTGCGGCCTCCTTCAGCCGCGCTTCCGCCTGCGCCACCGGCCGCACCTCGCCCGAGAGCCCGATCTCGCCGAAGAAGGCGCAGGCGTCCGGCACCGGCCGGTCGAGAAGCGAAGACACCAACGCCGCCGCTACGGCCAGATCGGCCGCAGGCTCGGTCACCCGCAGGCCGCCGGCGACGTTCAGATAGACGTCCCGCATGCCCAGCTCCAAACCGCAGCGGGCTTCCAGCACGGCCAGCACCATCGCCAGCCGGGCGGCGTCCCAGCCCACCACGGCCCGCCGCGGCGTACCGTAGGACGACGGTCCGACCAGTGCCTGGACCTCGACCAGGACCGGCCGCGTACCCTCGATTCCGGCGAACACCGCTGCGCCGCTGATCGCCGGCTCGTTCTGTTCTGCGCGCTCGGCCAGGAACAAGGCGGAGGGGTTCGGAACTTCGCCGAGCCCCGCATCGGTCATCTCGAACACGCCGATCTCGTCGGTCGGGCCGAAGCGGTTCTTGACGGCGCGCAGGATGCGGAACTGATGCCCGCGCTCGCCCTCGAAATAGAGCACGGCGTCGACCATGTGCTCCAGCACCCGCGGGCCGGCGATGGTGCCTTCCTTGGTGACGTGGCCGACCAGCAGCAGCACGGTGCCGCGCCGCTTTGCCACCCGGATCAGCTCCTGCGCCGAGGCGCGCACCTGCGCCACCGTGCCCGGCGCCGAATCGAGCGTATCCACATACATGGTCTGGATGGAGTCGATCACGACCACGTCGGCGGCGTCGCCGGCCTCGAGCGTGGTCACGATGTCACGCACGTCCGTCGCAGCGGCGAGTGCGACCGGTGCGGCGGCGAGGCCCAGCCGCACGGCACGCATCCGCACCTGATCGACCGCCTCTTCGCCGGACACGTAGATGCAGCGCAGGCCGCGCTGCGCCAGCGCGCCGACCGCCTGTAGCAGCAGCGTGGACTTGCCGATCCCGGGATCACCGCCGACCAGGAGGCAGGAGCCCGGCACCAGCCCGCCGCCGCAGACCCGGTCCAGTTCGCCGATCCCGGAGACGCGCCGTGGTGCCTCGGCCGTTTCGCCCTGGAGCGGCACGAGCTCGACCGGCCGCCCGGCGCCGCCGCCGAGTCCCTTCGGCACGGCCGCCCGCGGTGCCTCCTCCACAATGCTGTTCCAGTTCCCGCACGCGTCGCACCGCCCCGCCCAGCGCCGATGCACGGTGCCGCAGGCCTGGCAGACAAAGGATGCTTGGGCCTTCGCCAAACGCCTACTCTGTTGCTGGGAACGCCCCCTTACGCCGTGCGCGCCGCCTTCGATCGACGTCCCGCTCGGCATATAGGGAGTCCGAACCGTGAGTCACCGCCGCACTTCCATCCGGATCGGCCCCTCGGCCCGGCCGTGGACGAACTGGTCGACATAGGGGTTGCCGCTGTTGTCGATTGCCGACGCCGGCCCGGTCCAGATGATCCGGCCGCCATAGAGCATGGCGATGCGGTCGGCGATCTTGCGGGCGCTTGCCATGTCGTGCGTGATGGTGAGCGCGGTGGCGCCCAGATCCTTGACGCATTTCAGGATCAGATCGTTGATCACGTCGGCCATGATCGGGTCGAGGCCGGTGGTCGGCTCGTCGAAGAAAATGATCTCCGGCTCGGCCGCGATGGCGCGGGCAAGGGCCACGCGCTTCTGCATCCCGCCCGACAGCTCGGCCGGTGCGAGCGCGGCGACCTCCTCGCCCAGGCCGACCTGTGCCAGCTTCTCCAGCGCGATCTTGCGGGCCTGCTGCCGGCTCATGCCCTCACCCTGGATCAGGCCGAAGGCCACGTTCTCCCAGACCGGCAGGCTGTCGAACAGGGCACCTCCCTGGAACAGCATCCCGAACTTGCGGTTGACCGCTTCGCGCGCACGGGTCGAGAGGCCCGTCACCTCCTGCCCGTCCACCTTGATGCTGCCGCGATCCGGTTCGTGAATGCCCAGGATCAGCTTGATCAGCACCGACTTGCCGGAGCCGGAGCCACCGATCACCACCAGCGACTCGCCCTGGCCGACGTCGAGGTCGACGCCGTTCAGCACCGTCTTGTGGCCGAACGCCTTGTGCAGGTCGCGGACCTGGATCTTCGGCGGCACGCTCATCGGGAGAAGAACAGCTCGGTGATGAGATAATTGGCGATCAGAATCAGGATCGCCGCGGAGACCACGGCATTGGTGGTCGCCTGTCCGACTCCCTGCGCTCCGCCGCGGGAATAGTATCCGTGATAGCACCCCATCAGCGTGACGATGAAGCCGAAGGCAGCGGCCTTGACCAGGCCGGAGACGACGTCGACGGTCTCGACAAACTCGATCGTCTGCCGGACATAGGCGGCGGCGTTGAAGCCCAATTTGTAGACGCCGACCAGATAGCCGCCGAACACGCCGATCACGTCGCCGACCAGCACGAGAAACGGCAGCATGGTGACGCCGGCCAGGATGCGCGGGGCGATCAGATATTTGTACGGGTTGGTCGAGAGCGTCCGCAGCGCGTCGATCTGCTCCGTCACGCGCATAGTGCCGAGCTCGGCCGCCATGGCGGCACCGATCCGGCCCGCCACCATCAGGCCCGCCAGCACCGGCGCCAGCTCGCGCGTCATCGACAGCACAACCACATTGGCGACCGCGCTCTCGGCCGAGAAGCGGGCGAATCCGGTATAGCTCTGCAGCGCCAGCACCATGCCGCTGAAGAGCGTGGTCAGCGCCACCACCGGCAGCGAGTAGTAGCCGATGTCGACCATCTGCCGCAGGATCAGCCGCGGATAGAAGGGCGGTCGCACCAGATGCGACAGCGCGTTGCCGGCGAACAGGGCGATGCGCCCGGTGCTCTCCAGGAACAGCAGGAATACGGCGCCGATCTGCGCCACGACGTTCATCGCACTCGCGGCCCGCACCGGCCGCCCGGCTCACTCCGTTCCACCCACATACTCCCGCCGATAGCGGCTCCCCAGGCTCGTCAGGATCTCGTACGCGATCGTCCCGGCCTCCGCCGCCAGCGCATCGATCCCATGCTCCGCCCCGATCAGATCGACCAGGGTGCCGGGACGGACCGCCTCCGCGGGGACGCCGGAAACGTCCAGCACGATCAGGTCCATCGACACCCTCCCGACCAGCGGCACCCGGGTCCCGCCGACCCAGGCATGCCCGCGGCCGCTCAGCGCACGCACATAGCCGTCGGCATAGCCGACCCCGACCGTCGCGAGCCGCGCCGGCGGCCGCACCTCCGCCGTGGCCCCATACCCCACCGTCAGCGGCCGGTCCACCTCGCGCAACTGCAGGATGCGCCCCTGGAGGCGCACCACCGGGCGCATCGGGTTGGGCCGGCCGGGTACCGGATTGGCGCCATACAGTGCCACGCCCGGCCGGGCAAGGTCGAAATGGTATTCCGCCCCCAGAAAGATGCCCGAGGAGTTGGCGAGGCTTGCCGGCGCCGGCGGCAGACGCCGCAGCGCATCGCGGAACGCCGCGAGCTGGGCCGCATTGAGCGGGTGCTCCGGTTCGTCGGCGCAGGCGAGGTGGCTCATCACCGCGGCCAGACGGACGCCGGCGAGCCGCTCCGGCTCCGCCGCCAGCCGGTCCAGCTCCGCCGGCGACAGGCCCAACCGCGCCATGCCGGTGTCGATGTGCAGAATCGCCGCCGGCGCATCGGCATGTGCCAGCGCGAAGCGGCGCCAATGCTCGAGATCCGGCAGCGAATTGAGCACCGGCAGCAGCCGGTTGGCCGCATACTCCGCCTCGGCTTCGGCGACCGGAGCCGCCAGCACCGCGATTTCCGCTGCCGGCAGCAGACGGCGTAGGTCGAGTCCCTCCTCGAGCTGCGCAACGAAGAAGGTCCGGCACCCCGCCGCGGCCAGCGCCGGCGCCACCCGCGCCATGCCAAGCCCGTAGGCGTCGGCCTTGACCACGCCCGCGCAGCGGGCAGGTCCGCCGACCCGGTCGGCCAGCAGCCGCCAATTGGCGGCAATCGCGCCCAGATCGATCGTCAGGACGCCGCCGGCGTGGCGGCGCGCCGATTCAGAAGGGGGCATCGCCCAGGCCGTGGCTGGTATCGAGATCGCCGAAGCGGGTCAGCTCCGCCTCGAACATCAGCCGAACCTTGTCGGTCGGCCCGTGCCGCTGCTTGGCGATGATCACCTCCGCAAGATTATGAATCCTGTTCATCGATTCGAGCCACTCGGCATGCTCACTGGTCCCCTCGGCCGGCTCCTGACGGGCGAGGTAATATTCCTCGCGGTAGACGAACATCACCACGTCGGCATCCTGCTCGATCGACCCCGATTCGCGCAGGTCGGCGAGCTGCGGCCGCTTGTCCTCGCGTTGCTCGACGGCGCGCGAGAGCTGCGACAGCGCGAGGACCGGCACGTCCAGTTCCTTGGCCAGCGATTTGAGACCGCGCGTGATCTCGGAGATCTCCTGCACCCGGTTCTCGTTGCGCGAACCCGGCGCCGGCCGCATGAGCTGGAGATAGTCGATCACCACCAGGTCGAGCCGCCCGGCGGTGCGCATCAGCCGCCGCGCCCGCGTGCGCAGCGCCGGCACCGACAGCGCCGGCGTGTCGTCGATATAGATCTTGTGGCGGGCGATCTGCTGGCTGGCCTGGAAGACCCGGTTGAACTCCTCGGCCTGAATCTGGCCACGCCGGATACGATCGGAGGACACGCCCGACTGCTCGCCGAGGATGCGCAGCGCCAACTGCTCGGCCGACATTTCGAGCGAGAATATCGCGACCACATAGTTGACCGGCGTCCGGCGTCCCTGCTCGTCTATCTCCTCGACCTGCGCCTTGGCCGCATTGAAGGCGATGTTGGTCGCGAGCGCGGTCTTCCCCATGCCGGGGCGGCCGGCCAGGATGATCAGGTCGGACTTCTGCAGGCCGCCCAGCAGGCGGTCCATCTGGGTGAAGCCGGTGGTCACCCCGGTGAGCTGTCCCTCGCGCCGGAAGGCCGCCTCGGCCATGCGGATGGCGCTGGTCAGGGTCCGCGAGAACTCCTGGAAGCCGCCCTCGATCTGGCCGGAGCTGGCCAGCTCGAACAGCTTCTGTTCGGCCCCCTCAATCTGCGACAGCGCAGTCGAATCGAGGTCGGCGCTGTAGGCCTGGTTGACGATGTCCTCGCCGAGGTCGATGAGCTGCCGGCGCAGATAGAGGTCGTAGATGACCCGGCCGTAATGTTCGGCGTCGATGATGTTGAGCGCGCTCGCCGCGAGCTCGGCCAGGTAGCGCACGCCGCCCACTTCGGCAAGCGCTTCGTCCTGCTCGAAATAGAGCTTCAGCGTCGCCGGACTCGCCTGCTGGCCGCGCTGGATCAGCGTCGCGGCAGCCGCGAAGATCCGGGCGTGTGCCGGCTCGATGAAATGCTCCGGCAGCAGGAACTCCGAGACCTTCTCGTAGGCCCGGTTGTTGACCAGGATCGCGCCGAGCAGCGCGATCTCCAGCTCCACATTGGCGGGCGGCGTGCGGAAGGCGCCTCGATAGCCATAGTCGGTATCGAGCTGCGTGATGACGGCGGAAGGCGATTTCGTACTCATGCGGAGGAGATTAGGGCGGACGGGGCGGCGCGGCGCAGGAAGATACGACGTGCCCGCGCTGTGGCCCACTGCGAAGTTATACAGGGCAGGGGATGGAACGCCGCGCGCACCACCCGCTGCGGGCTTCGCCTGTGGATGTCGGCGTGAAACCACGGTGCCGGACGTGCCCGGCACAGGGAGACCGGCGCAGGCGATTCGCTCACCCGAACAATCGGTCGATGCGCCGGCGCAGGCTCTCGGGCGGCACGGCATGCCCGCCCGCGACATCGAGCTCGTGGAAATCGAAGCCGGCCCGGCGCAGCCTCGGCGCTGTCGGCATCGATCGCCGGCTCCTCGTCCGCAGCGGCGTCCGCCGTGAAGCGCGGCGGTGCGTCGTACCGCCGGGCTACCGCTGGGCAGATGCGAGAAGGCGCGTCCCCATCCTGGGCATCGCAGGCATGAGCATTGCCGACCCGAGCGCGATGCCGCGGGCGACACCATCGCTGGCGTGGCGAGGCGCCACGACCTAAACTGCCGCACGCGCCGGACGGGGGCCGGTGCTCGCTGTATTCAGGAGAGAGCCATGTCGGAGGGACGCAACTACTCGGCGCTGGACCGGGAGGCGCTACGCATGCACGCCGCGGGCCGGCCCGGCAAGATCGAGGTCGTACCGACCAAGCCGCTGACCACGCAGTACCATCTCTCGATGGCCTACTCTCCCGGCGTCGCCGCGCCTTGCCTCGAGATCTTCGACGATCCGGAGAAGGCCTACGATTACACCTCCAAGGGCAATCTGGTCGCGGTGATCTCGAACGGCACTGCCGTGCTCGGTCTCGGCGATCTCGGCGCGCTCGGCGCCAAGCCAGTGATGGAGGGCAAGGCGGTTCTGTTCAAACGCTTCGCCGACGTGGACGGGATCGACCTGGAAGTCGACACCCGCGACGTCGACGAGTTCGTCAATTGCGTCCGCTTCCTCGGCAAGAGTTTCGGCGGCATCAATCTCGAGGACATCAAGGCCCCCGAATGCTTCATCATCGAGCAGCGTCTGCGCGAACTGCTCGACATTCCGGTCTTCCATGACGACCAGCATGGCACTGCGATCATCGCCGGCGCCGGCTTGATCAATGCCCTCCACCTGACCGGGCGCGACTGGCGCAACTGCCGCATGGTGGTCAATGGCGCCGGGGCCTCGGCGATCGCCTGCGTCGAGCTTTTCAAGAGCATGGGGCTCCCGCCCGACAAGGTCGTGCTCTGCGACAGCAAGGGTGTCATCTACGAGGGCCGGCGCGAGGGCATGAATCAGTGGAAGTCGGCCCACGCGGTCGATACCAAGGCACGTACGCTGGCCGAGGCGATGGAGGGTGCCGACATCTTCGTCGGCTTGTCGGCCAAGGGCGCGGTGACCAAGGAGATGGCCCGCTCGATGAGCGACAAGCCGATCATCTTTGCGCTGGCGAATCCCGACCCCGAGATCACGCCCGAGGAGGTGCTGTCGGTCCGCTCGGATGCGATCATTGCGACCGGCCGCTCCGACTATCCGAACCAGGTCAACAACGTCCTGGGCTTTCCCTTCATCTTCCGCGGCGCGCTCGACGTCCGCGCCTCGACGATCAATGACGCGATGAAGATCGCCGCCGCCGAGGCGCTGGCG
>CAZVAR010000145.1:0-8804 GCA_964625225.1 uncultured Alphaproteobacteria bacterium
CGCTTCGGCTGAGGCCGTACACGGCGGGAGACATTCGATGGCCGGTGAACACATCGTCAGATCCTACGACGAGGAACTGAAACGGCTCGACCGGCTCATCGCCGAGATGGGCGGGCGGGCGGAGGCGCAGCTCGCGGCGGCGGTCCAGGCCCTCGTCCGGCGGGACACGCAGACGGCGGCGCAGATCGTGGAACAGGACGCGGCGATCGACGCGCTCGAGACGGACGTGGACGTGCTCGCGGTCCGGCTGCTGGCCCTGCGGCAGCCGATGGCGGGCGACCTTCGCGGCGTCGTCGGCGCGATCCGCATCGCCGGCGACCTGGAGCGCATCGCCGACTATGCGGCAAACCTCGCCAAACGGACCATGGCTCTCGGCCGAATGCCCACGGTCCCGGCGGCGCGAGGCATTCCGCGCATGAGCCGGCCGGTCGAGAGCATGATCAAGGACGTGCTGGACGCCTACGTCAATCGTGACGTCGCCAAGGCCATCGACGTCTGGAAGCGGGACAGCGAGGTCGACGACCTCTACAACAGCCTGTTCCGGGAGCTGCTCACCTACATGATGGAAGATCCGCGGAACATCGGCGCCGGCACCCATCTGATGTTCGCCGCCAAGAACATCGAACGTATCGGCGATCACGTCACCAACATCGCCGAGACGATCCACTTTCTGGTGACGGGCGAGCGATTGACCGAGGCGCGGCCCAAGAGCGACCGCAGCAGCTTCGAAGTCGTGGAACCGCCCCTGAAAACAGCGGGCCGCCGGAGCGAGGGTGAGGATCGTTGGTGAAGCCTCTGATCCTCATCGTCGAGGACGAGCCCGGCCTCGTCGAACTGCTCCGATACAATCTGGAGCGGGCCGGTTTCGAAACCGCCACCGCGCGCGATGGCGAGGAGGCGCTGACGATGCTGGCCGAGCGGGTGCCCGACCTTGTGCTGCTCGACTGGATGCTGCCGATCACCTCTGGTCTCGAGGTCTGCCGGCGGATCCGGCGGCAGGCGAAGACCCGCAACCTGCCGATCATCATGCTGACCGCCCGCGGCGAGGAAGCCGACCGGATCCGCGGGCTCGACAGCGGAGCCGACGACTATGTGACCAAGCCGTTCAGCCCGAGCGAGCTGGTGGCCCGCATCCGAGCCGTGATGCGCCGCGCCCGACCCGGCATCGAGGCGGAGCACCTCGAATTCGCCGATCTGCGGATGGATCTCGTTGCGCACCGGGTCACTCGCGGCGGGCGCAGGATCCATCTCGGCCCGACCGAGTTTCGGCTGCTGCGGCACTTCATGGAGCATCCGGGCCGGGTCTTCTCGCGCGAGCAGCTCCTGAACGCGGTCTGGGGCCACGACGTCTATGTCGAGCCGCGCACGGTCGACGTGCACATCCGGCGGCTGCGCCAGGCGATCAACGCAGGGGACGAGGCCGACCTGATCCGCACCGTCCGCGCCGCCGGCTACGCGCTCGACCGGCCGGAAGCGTGAGGCGCGGCGCTACAGCCCGAGCACGTCGCGCATGCCGTAGAGGCCCGGTGCCTGCGTCCGGGCCCACAGCGCCGCCCGGACGGCGCCGCGCGCGAAGATCTGGCGGCTGGTGCAACGGTGGGTGATCTCCAACCGCTCGGCCTCGCCGGCGAACACGACCGAATGCTCGCCGACCACGTCGCCGCCGCGCAGCGCGGCAAAGCCGATGTCGCCGCGCCGACGTGGGCCGGTGTGGCCCTCCCGGCTCCATTGCGCCACCGCGTCGAGCTCCACACCGCGCCCCCGGGCGGCGGCCTTGCCGAGGCCGATCGCCGTGCCCGACGGCGCGTCGACCTTGTGGCGATGGTGCATCTCGACGATCTCGATATCGTAGTCGGGGCCGAGCACGGAGGCGACCCGCTCGACCAGGGCCATCGTCAGCGTGACGACCACGCTCATGTTCGGTGCATAGACGATCGGCGTGCGCGCAGCGGCGTCGCGCAGGCTCGCCTCCTCCGCCGCATTGAGCCCGGTCGTGCCGATCACATGGATCTTCCCGTATTGGGCGGCGAGCGCAGCATGGACCGCCGTCGCGGCCGGCGCCGAGAATTCGAGCACCGCATCGGCCTGCTGAAAGAGCGCCGCGGAATCGTCGCCGACCACCACCCCCAGATGGCCGACGCCGGCAATCTCGCCGGCGTCGCGGCCCAGCGCCGGGCTGCCGGGCTGCTCGAGCGCCGCCACCAGCCTCGCCCCCTCGGTCTCGACGATGGTCCGCACCAGCATCTGGCCCATGCGCCCGCCGGCGCCCACCACCCCCATGCGCAGATCCGCCATGCCTCTGCCCTCCGTGCCGCTCAGAGCAATCCGTAATACATCCGGGCGGCGGTCAGCGCGAGGAAAAGGGCGAAGGCGCGGCGCAACCCGCGCGGCGAGAGCCGGTGCGCGATGCGCGCCCCGTAGGGGGCCATCATGGTGCTCAGCGGCGCGATCAGAGCGACGCCCAGCAGATTGACGAAGCCGATGCTGAGCTGCGGCAACGCCTCCTCGTGCCAGCCGGCGACCGCGAAACCGATGGTGGCGGGGACGGCGATGATGAAGCCGATCGCGGCCGCGGTGCCGACGGCGCGGTGCACCGGATAGCCGCAGGCGCTCATGAACGGCACGGCGAGCGTGCCGCCGCCGATGCCCATCATCGCCGAGAAGCCGCCGATTAGACCGGCGGACAGTACCTTGCCGAGACCGCGCGGAAGTCCGTCGCGCAGCCGGAAATCGGGCGGCGTCGCCACCATGTAGACCGCCACCCCCAGTGCCACCGTGGCGAACACCGCGCTCAGGACCGCTCCGCGGATGAGGCCGGCGACGGCCGTACCGGCCAAGGTGCCGATCAGGATCCAGAGCCACCAGGACTTCAGCAGGGCGACATCGACCGCACCGCGTCGATAGTGCGCGCGCGCCGACACGATCGAAGTCGCGACAACGGTGGTGAGCGAAGTCCCTACCGCGAGATGCATGCGGAGCTCGGTGGGGATACCGATGAAGGCGAACATCTGGAACAGCACCGGCACGATCACGATGCCGCCGCCGACGCCGAGCAACCCGGCCAGAATGCCGGCGATGACGCCGGTCGCCATGAGGGCCAGCGCGAGCTGGAGGAGAGTAACGAGATCGGGCATCGTCCTGCCGTGTGATGCTGGCTATGGCCGCCATCCGAGGCAAAACCGTGCCCGAGCGAAATCGCCGCGCGTCCGGCAACCGCCACGAGCCCGCTCCAGACCCGGACGGCTCCTCCCTCTCCTTTAGCCGAAGACGGAAGCCCCCGGAAGCGTCCGGGTCCTACCGGTGAGCTCGTCGGGCTTCGTGCCCGGCGACGGGCGGGATCGGGTCGCGCGCCGCGCGGAGGTCACGCCGCTGCGGCCACCGGGAGGCGTCGCCAAGCCGCGGCTGCCGCCGGGCCGGATCGGTACGTCCGGACGGCCGCACCGCCGTTCCGCCCGGCGAAAACGCGCGGGAGACCTGGCCGATCACCCGGCGCGCCGTATCACCCCGCAAGCGATGCGGTCGCCGGCCGCCCCGGCCGGGTCGGTGCGATAGTCGTCGGGCTCGGCATGCACGACGATGGCGGCGCCGTCATCGTCGAAGATGTCGGGCGGTCCGTCCGTGTCCGCCGCATCGTGCAGAGCGATCCGGTTCGTCAAGAACTCGGCGACCGCGCGGCCGTCGGCGCCGGCATGGATGTTCGGCAGGTCGCCCGCATGGACCCCGTCGCGATCGAACCCGTGCTTGTGATCGGCCGGCGCGAAATGCCCGCCCGCGGACTCGAATGCCGGCCCTTCGCAGCGGCCGACCGCATGAATATGGAACCCGTGCCAGCCCGGAGGCAGGCCGGCGAGATCGGCGCGAATCAGCACGCCGTGCGGGAACTGCGTCAGGGTAACCGTGCCGACGGGTCGGCCCTGCGGATCCGCCAGATCCGCCCGGGCGGTGCCGTCGGCCTGGGCCCATGCCCCGGTCACGGCGAGGGCCGTCGCGCCGATGATGGCCGCGGCTGCGATCGAGAATCTCGGCATGTCGGTCTCCTTACCGTGCTGTGCCGCCGGCCCCTCATGAGCCCGACCGCTGCGCATTGGGGAAGAAAAGCTGCTCGCCGCCGATCCGGTAGCTCGCGATGGCCTCCTGCCCTTCCGGCGACAGCAGCCAGTCGATGAACGCCTGTCCCGCCTCCGCGTTCACGTGCGGATGCCACGCAGGGTCGACCAGAATAACCCCGTACTGGTTGAACAGCTTCGGATCGCCCTCGACCAGGAGGCCGAGGCGGCCGCGATTACGGAAGCTGAGCCATGTGCCGCGGTCGGTCAGCGCGTAGGCGTCCATCGCCGCCGCGATGTTCAGCGTGGGCCCCATCCCCGAGCCGGTCTCGCGATACCATGTGTCCGCCGGTGTCGGCGCGAGGCCGGCCGCCTGCCACAGCCGGCGTTCCGCCGCATGGGTGCCGCTATTGTCGCCACGCGAGGCGAACGCGGCCCTGGCCTCGGCGATCCGGCGCAAGGCCGTCGCGGCGTCGCGCAGGCCGCGGATGTCGGCGGGGTCGTCCTCCGGCCCGACGATCACGAAATCATTGTACATCACCTCGTGCCGAGCGACGCCGAACCCGTCCGCCACGAACTTGGTCTCCGCCGCAGGATCGTGCACGAAGACGACGTCGGCATCGCCGCGCCGCGCCGTGGCCAGGGCCTGTCCGGTGCCCTGCGCGACGACGCGAACCGTGATGCCCGTTCTCGCCGTGAAGGCCGGCAGGATGTGGGCGAACAGGCCGGACTGCTCGGTCGAGGTGGTCGAGGCGACGGTGATCGTCCGGTCGGCCGCGGCGGCGGGCAGGCCGAACGCGAGGAGGAGGGCAAGAACGACCATTCGCATCGGGTCACCACCATAGGAGATCGCCACGGAGAAAGGCACGCGCCTCCGGGCTGCGGGGTTCGCGGAAGAAGACATCGGCCGGTGTCTGCTCGAGAAGCCGGCCGCGGTACAGGAACATCACCTCGTCGGCAAGGCGGCGTGCCTGGCCGAGATCGTGAGTGCTGAGGATCAGCTTGACGCCGGCGGCGTGGAAGGCGGCGATGGCCTCCTCCACCGACCGGGTGGCGGCCGGATCGAGCGCCGCGGTCGGTTCGTCGAGGAACAGAACTTCGGGTCCGACGGCCCAGGCGCGGGCGAGTGCGAGGCGCTGCTGCTCACCGCCCGAAAGCACGCGGGCCGGGCGCTGCGCGAGATCGGCAAGGCCGAAGCGGTGCAGCGCGCGCTCGGCCTGGTCGCGCCGATGGCGCCGCGCGACGCCCGCAAGGGCCAGGGCGTGGGTCACGTTGCCCAGGGCGGAGCGGCGCAGCAGGACCGGGCGCTGGAACACCATCGCCTGCCGCCTGCGGAGCTCCCGGACGGTCTGGCCGGCGGCGCGGCCCAGCCATCGCACGGCGCCCCCGGTCGGCGTGATCAGGCCGTGGCAGAGCCGCATCAGCAAGCTCTTGCCGGCCCCGTTCGGGCCGAGAATCACCGTCCGCGCACCGGCGCCGATGGTCGCCGATATGTCGTCGAGCAACACGCGGCCGGCAGCGACGAAGCGGAGATCCTCCAGGACCAGCGGGAGAATGCCCGACGCCTCGACCGACGCATCCCTCATCCCGTCCTCCGCCGCGCAGCCTCGCCGACAGCGAAGGCGCCGGCATTGATCGCCGCGACCAGGGCGATCAGAACGAAGCCGAGGCCGAGTGCCAGCGCGAGTTCGCCTCGGCTGGTTTCGAGCGCGATGGTGGTCGTCATCGTGCGGGTAAAGCCGGCGATGTTGCCGCCGACGATCATCACCGCCCCGACTTCGGCGCAGGCACGGCCGAACCCCGCGAGCACGGCGGTGGCGAGACTGAAGCGGCCGTCCCAGAGCAACGTCCCGACCGCGCGGACCCGTCCGGCGCCGAGAGACCGGAGCTGCTCAGCGTATTCGGCCCAGAGGTCCTCCACCGTCTGACGCGCCAGGGCGGCGATGATCGGAAGCACCAGCACGGTCTGGGCGACGATCATCGCCGCCGGTGTGAACAGGATGCCGAGCGGTCCGAGCGGACCCGCCCGGGACAGCAGCAGATAGACGGTCAGACCGACGACGACCGGCGGCAGTCCCATAAAGGCATTGAGCAGGACGATGATCGCGGCCCGGCCCGGAAAACGTCCCAACGCCAGCAGCGCGCCGAGCGGCAGCCCGATCAGCGCGGCGAGCGCGACCGCGGCGAGGCTCACCAATAGCGACAGGCGGACGATCGACCACAGCGCCGTGTCGAAGCCGGCGATCAGAAAGAGGGCGGCGGCAAAGGCGTCGACAATGTCGGGCATCGTCTTCGTGGCCTCCGGAATCCACGCGACGCCGTCCTATCCACCCTGTCGCCGATCGCGGGTCAGCATCTCCGCGACGGCGTCCAGCGCCTCCCCGTTCTCGACGATGATCTGGCGGGCCAGGGTCTTGAGCGCGAGGATATTGGTCGCACTGGCATCGTCCATTTCGTCCTTGCCGATGCTCAGCTCGGCGTCGAAGCGGTAATAGTGGCGCGTGTCGGCCCGGCCGTTGAGGATACAGTTCATCTGGTAGGCGGCGGTGCTGGCCTGGCCCTGCATGAAGATCGAAATGATCGGGGAGCTGTTGGTCGGGTTGATCCAGCCGAACGGCCCCCAGTTCCGCGCTTCGCGGTAGGGAAACGGTCGGTTCTGGTAGCCGGTGCCGATCGAGACGACGCGGATCTCCTCCGCCGGGTAGCCCATCTTGAGCGCCTCGACATAGGCGGCGACTGCCGGATCGTTGGCGAACACGCCCCCATCCACCAGCGTCTCGACCCGGTCGCGGGTCAGGTTGCGCACCTGTGCCGGTTCGAAATAAGTCGGCGCGGCGGAGCTGGCGCGAGCCGCCTGCCAGAAGTAATAGTCGTCCGACCGCTTTTCCGCGCCGCCGATGCGCGAGACGGCATTCGTCATGAATACAGCGCAGCGGCGCTCGATATCGTAAGCGGTCAGCATGACGCCGGTCAGGGCCTCGCTCAACCTGCCGAGGCCGAGCCGGGCCTGCAGTTCCATCTCCAGCTCGCCGGAATCGTATTTCTCCTGGATGATCGAGCGCGGGTCTGTGAAGGCTTCGCGGATGCGCGAAAAGATGTCGCGGCTGAAGATCTTCGGGCCACGCTCCTCGTACAGTTTCAGGAGCGCCTCCGGGTCCGCCGCCGGCCGGCCCGGCGCCCGGGGATGCGGCGCAGTCAGCCCGGCCGCGATGATCCCGCCGGTCGAGGTGCCGGCGATCAGCTGAAAATAGTCGCACAACGGGCGGCGGGCGCCTCCCTCCCGGGCGGCGAGACGCTCCTCCAGCTCCATCAGGATGACGGCGGGGATGACCCCGCGGATGCCACCACCGTCGATTGACAGGATGTGGCAAGGCCCAGAGACGGCCATGACGTCCTCCCCTTCCCCTTCCGCCCGCCCCGGCGATGCGGCCTGCCGCAGGCGGGGTCACTTCCGATCGCGCAGCCGAACGGCTCGCTGCCTATCCGAGCCTGATCTCACCCTCGACGGTCACGACCAGATCGGTCCCCTGGAGTCGCAGCACCGATTCCACCCGCAGGGTCTCGTCACCGGCAAGGCGGCCGGCGGCGACCGCGTCCCGCACCGCCTTCTCGATTTCGCGCTGCGCGGTTACGCCGAACGTCTTCAGGTGCTTGCGCACGCTCATGTTGAGCGCGTCCTCGTCCATCGGCTCCTCCCGTCTCGCAATGCAGGGTCATTCGGCAGTGGCCACGGCCCGCTCGACCCGGGCGGCGCAGAACTTGAACTCGGGGATTTTGCCGAACGGGTCCAACGCCGGGTTGGTCAGCAGGTTGGCCGCCGCCTCGACATAGGCGAAAGGCACGAAGACCAGGCCGGGCGGCACGGCGCCGTCCATCCGGGCCGCGAGCTCGATCGTGCCGCGCCGGGTGGCGACACGGACCCGATCGCCCGGAGCAATGCCGAGCCGGCGCAGGTCCACCGGCGCGAGGCAGGCCACCGGCTCCGGCTCGATCGCATCGAGCACGCGGGCGCGCCGGGTCATGGCGCCGGTGTGCCAGTGCTCCAGCAGGCGGCCGGTGGTGAGCACCATTGGGTAGTCGGCGTCCGGCTCCTCGTCGGGCGGGACGATGGCCGCCGGCACGAAGCGGGCACGTCGGGACGCAGTCGGAAAGCCGTCGCCGAAGACGACTTCCTGACCCGGTCCGTCGGGCGCATCGCAAGGATAGGTGACCGAGTCCTCCCGCAACAGCCGCTCCCAGGAAATGTTGCGCAGCGACGGCATCGCTGCGGCCATTTCCGCGAATACGTCCCGGGGGTGATCGTAGTCCCAGGCGAGGCCGAGCCTGCGGGCGATCTCCTGGATGATCTGCCAATCCGGCCGTGCCTCGCCCGGCGGTGTGAGCGCCTGCCGGCCCATCTGCACTTGACGATTGGTGTTGGTGACCGTGCCGTCCTTCTCCGGCCATGCGGCAGCGGGCAGAACCACGTCAGCGTGAAAGGCGGTCTCGGTCAGAAACAGGTCCTGCACGACGAGATGATCGAGCTTCGCCAGGGCCTCCCGGGCATGCTGCAGGTCCGGGTCCGACATCGCCGGGTTCTCGCCCATGATGTACATGCCGCGGATCTCGCCGCCGAGCGCGGCGTCCATGATCTCGACCACCGTAAGGCCCGGCTGCGGATCGAGCGACGTCCCCCACATCGCCTCGAACCGCCGCTTCGCGTCGCCGTCGTCGACCCGCCGGTAGTCCGGGTACATCATCGGGATCAGCCCCGCATCC
>CAZVAR010000146.1:0-8574 GCA_964625225.1 uncultured Alphaproteobacteria bacterium
GCGCGACGGAACAGCCAGACGTAGAACGCGATGATCAGGATGGCCGGGCCGAAGCCGAAGAGGAGCAGCGCCCACGGGCTGCCGCCCGCCTCGATCGGCTCGGCGCTGATCTCCACCCCGTGGGAGATCAGCAGCGCTTCGAGGCCGGGATCGACGAAGACGGGAACGACGGTCCTGAAATTGACGCCGGTTTCCGGCGCGTCGGGCGCGGGATCGCGCCGCGTCGCCTCGGTCTCCGCCGGCGCCGCGCCGGTGCGCGGCGCCGGATAGGTCACCGGGTCGCGGAAGCGGCCCTCGATCCTTTGACCCTGGCTGTAGATCGCCTCGACATTGCCCTTCGCGACCTCCGCCTTGAAGACCGTGTACGGGACCGTCATGGGCGTTTCGGAGCCCGCGACGAACCAGGACGCGAGCAGGTAGTTCAGGACCAGGATGAGCAGGAACAGCAGCCAGATCCGGCCCGACGGCCAGTCGGCGCGGGCGTTGCCGGAGGACCCGCCGCGCCCGGCCTTCGCGCCTGCGCGCGATGCCGGCGCGGTGCTCCCGGCGCTCTGTTCCGGCCCTCTCATCCCGGCCCCCCGGGGGCAAGATCCGATCGTCATGTCGGCGCTGTCCGGCTGGCGGCCCGCGTCGGGCGCAAGGCGCTGCCGGACGCCCTCCAACTAACGGCCCGGCCCTGCGCCGGTTCCGCCGGCGGCCCGGCCGCGGCACCGCGTCCGCCGCCGCCGGGGCCGCCCCGCAGACGCTCCGACGCGGGCCGCGCGAGGGCCGGCAGGCCTACGGTGCGAGCGCTTCCTTCGCGAGGTCCAGCGCCTGTTTCAGCTTGCGCGATCGCCGCTCGTACTCCGCCCGGACCTGGTCGGCGCGCCGTTCGCACCGCTCCTTGATCTCACCCGCCGCCCCGGCCGCCTGCTGCCGCAGGGCCTCCAGCTTCGTCTCGGCGTCGCGCCGCAGCAGATCGAGCCTCGCCTGCACCCGCTCGGACAGCGCCTTCAGCTTCCCCTCGACCTCCTCGATGCGCGACGACAGCGTCGCCTTGACCTCCCGGTAGGTGACCCGATCCCGTTCGGCCCGCAGCCGGGCGAGCTCGGTCTTGCGCGCCTCCGCCGCCTGCCGGAGCCGCTCGTCCTCGGCCTCGATCCGCAGGTCGCGCAGAACCAGGCCGCCGATCGCCTCCATCCGGGCGTCGAGCGGCATCTCCTCCTCCTCCGAGATCTCGGCGACGATCGCGCTCTTGCCCGGCGTCAGCGCCGCGGAAACCGCATCGGCGAAGTCGAGGCCGTCCCCCAGATCGATGACGTCGCGCCAGCCACCCATGAGCGCGCCGCCGGCCGCGCCGACCACCGCCGCGCCCGGGCCGCCGATCAGCCCGATCAAGCCGCCCAGCAGCGCCCCGATCGCCGCGCCGAACGGTCCCTTGGCTTCCCTCTCCTTGATCGAGATGCCGCCGTCGGCGTCCCGTGCGACCAGGACCCCCACATGAACCGTCAGAAGGCCTTCCGAATGAAGCTCCTCGAAGGCGGCGACGCCCTTGCGGCCCGCCTCTTCGTCGGGAAAGACCACGACAACGACCTTGTTCATGACTGCCTCCTCGAAGCCGCCATTCGCCGCTGGTCCCGGACCGGCGGACGCAAGCGGGGCCGGACGAACGGCCGGGCGCGCCGGATCGCGGGAGCCGTGAGGCCTGCGGCCGTACGAGCATAAGGATAAGGCGAGACACCGCCGATGCCGACCCCGCGGAGCGACATCGCCCCCCGCCTGTCGCCGCGCCGCTTGTCGCCCGGGCGGCGAAGAACCGCAGGCGGAGAGCCGGTCCGGCCGGAACGCGGACGGCACACACCCCGCCGGGCATGACCGCCGATGCACCGCCCGCGCCGGCGACGGTGAGCGGGCGGCGGCATCGCCTCGGGCGACGGCGTCCTCGGCGGCAGCCTGTTCGGGATCGCGGCCTTCTCCGCCGCCGCGGCGGCGGCATGGCCAAGAACCCTTTGGGCCGTAGAGGCACCGTGCTGTATGAAAGTCGCATGGCAACCCTACAAGACCAGATCAGGATAATCATCGAGGAGCTCACACGGCTCCAAACAATTCCTGCGGCTCAGCGCAACAAGGACGATAACTTTCCGCTACCGCGCATGCTTGGCGTAGGAAACGGCCGCTCCATCGTACTGTCTCGGAAGATCGACGATATGATCAGCATGGTCGCCGACCAGCTGTTGGCGGCCGATTCGTCCCTGTCCTCGAAAGTCACCCGTGCTGAATGGCACGCGTTGGTTCGTCAGGCGCTCGGTCCGGCGCTCGCGATGATCGATCTGGACGTCGATCCAGCTGAGAATGCTAAGATCGTTCTTGCCGAAATCAGGACCGTACTGAGCACGCGTGTCACCAGCTACAGCATGCGTGAGTTCACCTTCGGATGCACGCTTTTCGGCAATACGGCCATCAAACCATTCTCAATCGGACCGGTTCGCTTCGAGTCCCGATTGGAATGGCTGGCTCGAAAGAGCACCGACGGATCGGTTTCGGCGACAACGCGCCGTCGAGTTGAACAAGCATGGGCAGGCAAGCGGCTAAGAAAGCGAAAGCCATCGTTAGACAGTATATGCGAAAGCGGGATCCTCGATGCCATCGGCAGCTGTCCCTTTGTTTGCAGCGTCACGACAACCGGGTTGGCTAAAGAAGCAGGACTTGAGAAGGCGCTGACCGCGGCTCGGCTGGCAATCACCGCAGTTGCACTGCTCTGGCGAACCCCGTCCCTCGCGCTCGAGGGGATGAATCTGTTGTTCGACCGCCGCATACACCGCCAAACGACGCTCAGTTTCATGCCCGGAAAGATTGCGAGCTCTGGAATCCGCCTGTCGCACATGCCGCACGGACCCGGGCTGAAGGAGGGCGAATGGGAGGCGGCGTTTGCAGAGTGTGCGGATCTGTTCAGCGTTGTCGCGGAGATTCTGGACTATGTGATCGACGCCAACGGTAACGTCGGTCGACCGACCATGATGAACGCGCTCGCACAGGCCTTGCTGTGGTTTCATGAAGGGTGTCGAGAGACTGTTACGTTGATGGCCATAGTGAAGTATTCGGCGACGCTCGACGCGCTAGCGTGTGGCGGCAAGGCTGCCGGGATTCGACGGCTCATCACCGCGCGGCTCGACATCCAAGACAGCACGCCAATTTGGCCGAATGGCCCGACCCTCAAGCAAGCAGTGGACGAAATCTATAGCGACGGCCGAAGCCGCACGATTCACGGTACCAATGTAAGATTGGGCCACGATTGGACTGCGACGAGAGGCCTCGCCGAGCAGTTCGCGCGGCGTTGCCTAATCAATTGTATCGATTGGGCCGCACAGAACTCGTCGTCGGACGATCCGAGGCGGCTGTCTCGATGACTGCCGCCATACGGACCCCGACCGGAAGAACTCGTCACGGACAGTTCCGTTGAAGCGCTCGACGAAGCCGTTGGTGCGGGGCGCTGCAGACAGATGCTTCTTTGGTCGTCTTCATGAGGAAGGACAATAATCGCTATCTGCTTGAGACCTCGCCCTGCGGCTGTACTGTTTTATTAGGGCCAACCGGGCTGGACGTAGAGACCCTGACAGACTGCCTTCGGGAGGGGTACGCTGAATGGAAGACACCGGGATTGCGGTCGACACCCTGATGACGAGGTTTCTCGTCGGCATCGGAATGCTGTTCCTCGCGTCCGGCACGCTCGCGTCGCTTTCGCCGGCGCGGGCGCAGGAGACCCTGAGCTGGCATGGACGTGCCGAGGGAGGCACAATCTCGCTCTCCTATGGCATTCCCGATTCCGATTACGCACTGCTTTCCTTCAGCTGTACGCCTGACGGTGAGGGGGTGATCTTCACCTATGCTTACGAGCCGATCCAGTCCCGCGAAGGCGCCGAAGTTGAAGTCCTGCTTCAGGTCAGGGATATCGAAGTTGGGATCCCGACAAAGGGATTCCGGCTCGAACTCGATGATGCATTCCTTGTCCAGGGGAAGACCCAGCTCGATGACCGGCTCGTCGAGCTCATAACCTCCCGCGGAATACTGATGGTCTTCGTTGAAGACGGTTCGGAAGAATACCCGCTGGACGGGGCGCGCGAGGCCGCCGCGCATCTCATAGAGAATTGTAGAAGCTAAATTCTGAAGATGAATGGCCGATACGGCCGATCTCCGCACGATATGCGGCGCATGCCTTCCCTATTCCCCGCAGCGCGGGGCACGCCGGAAGAGTCGGGCGGCCGCCCGGCCCCGGCAGGCTGGCCGCCGGTCTCCCGCGACGGATCGAAGCCGAACGGCCGCGACCGGCCAGGAGCGCAGCTCACCGCAGCCCGCCGATCATCTGCTCCTCGCTGAAGCGGCTCTTCTTCATCGTCCGTCTCCTGGAGACGGACTCTCGTACCGACCGCGGGAGCCTCAGGAAAGCGGATCAGGATGCTTACCCACGGCCCGGGCATGGCGGGAGGCAATGCCGGCTGATCGACATAGGCTTCCCGCGCGGTCAATCGGACTCAAGCCGGCAGCCGTCCCGGCCATGTCCCTTTACGTACCAGGCTCCGGATCTCCTGACGGGTCAGACTCACGAGCGCGCGGGCGGCGGGACTCAGCGGCCGTCCGACCGATGTCGTGAGAGCCATACGACGCTGCACCGTAGGCTCGACCAGGCGGCTGGCGGCGAGAACACCCGCTTTGAGCTGCAGTCGGAAGGGCGCGGCACCCGCGACCGTGTAGCCGATGCCTGCCCGCACCATTTCCCGCAGCGAGCAGAGACTGTCGACCTCCGCGATAACTGAGAGTGACAGCCGCAATCGGGCGGCTTCGCGTTCCACCAGGCGGCGCAGGCTATGCACGGTGCCGGGCAGGACCAGCGGAAGCTCCCCGAGCATCCGGAAGGGAACGGTCGGCGCGGCGACGTGCCGATCCCCCGCCGGGCCGATCAGCATGAGATCCTCAAGCAGCAGGTCCTCGCACAAGAGATGGTGCGACACCGGAGGCTCGTAGATGATTGCCGCATCGAGAACGCCGTCGACGAGCCAGTCACGCAGATGGCCGCCGAAGCCTTCGTGCAGACTCACCAGCACGTTCGGGAATTCCCGCCGGAGGCGGCCGACGAGGATGGCACCGACGGCCTCGGCCATGGCGGGTGTCATGCCGAGCCGGACCTCGCCGCCCGGTGTGGTCCGGAGAGCCGCCAGTTCATCGCGCAAGGTGTCGAGACGCCGCTGGATCTCGCGGGCATGCGCCAGTACCAGCTGCCCCGCTTCCGTCGGCACGATCCCTGTTCCGTGCCGATCGAGCAGGGTCGCCCCCATCTCCTGCTCCAGGGCGGCGATTCTGCGGCTGATCGCCGGCTGCGAGATTCCGAGCCTTATGGCCGCCCGGGTGATGCTGCCTGCCTCGACCGCTGCGGCGAAGTAGACGAACTGCTTGATGTCCATAGCTGCCCTTGGACCGAAGTGGTGGACCTCGATCGTAATAGACCCATGCCGATCTGGCATGCTCTCGATGTCGGTTCGTGTGGTTGGCGAGCGGCGCTGCCTGCGCCATGCTGCTGCGCTGAAATGACGCAGCACCCGGACTCCATGGCCGGGACGCGCAGGTCCGGGAGACGAGCGCATGACGACATCAACGGGTCGAGCGCAGCCCGCAGTTTCCTGCCTGGCGGCGCTGGGATTGCTCGCCCTTGCTGCCCCAGTCGGGGCATCTGAGCCCAAGCTGCCGACTACGATGGTCTGGACAGCCTACGACATCGGCGGCGCAGGCTACGCCGAAGCCAGCGCGATGGCCGACGCCTTCATGAAGGCTTACGGGGTGCGGGTGCGCGTAATCCCCTCCGGTACCTCGATCGGGCGTCTGCTGCCGATGTCGACCGGGAAGGCGGGCTATGGCTTCCTCGCCACCGAGGTGTATTTCGCGACCGAGGGCGTCTATGACTTTGCTGTGCAGGATTGGGGGCCCCAGGACCTGCGTGTCGTTCTCGGCCGTCCTGCCGGGTTCGGCATTGCCGTCGGCGCGGACTCCGGCGTACGCAAGGTCGCCGATCTGAAGGGTAAGCGGATCGGCTATGTGAAGGGGAACCCGTCGGTCAACGTGAAAACCGATGCCGTACTGGCCTTCGCCGGGCTCGGTCGGGACGATATCAGAGTCGTCTGGTTCGGCAGCTACGCAACCCTGAAATCCGCTGTGCTGGCAAACCAGATCGACGGGTTCGGCAGCGTCTCCGCCTCCGGGCATATGCGGGAGATCGAGGCGTCACCACGCGGCCTCGCCTGGGCCGAGATGCCGGCCGCCGACCAAGCCGGATGGGAGCGCGTGCGAGCGGTCGTCGACTTCATGGCTCCCTTGGCCGATCCTGATGCCGTGGGTTCCACGCCGGAGCATTCTCAGGAATTGGCCAGCTACCGCTTTCCGCTGCTGACCACCTACGCCCGGACCGCTGCCGACGAAGTCTACGCCTTCACCAAGGCGGCCGATGAGACATTCGAGACCTACTCGGCCGCCACCGCGGGCGCTAGGCACTGGGCCGTGAACAAGGCCGGCAAGCCGCCTGCCGACGCCCCTTGGCACGAGGGAGCCATCCGCTACCTCAAGGAACGAGGCATCTGGACTGCCGACGACCAGGCCTAGCAGGAGCGGCGGCTGGCGCGGCTGCAGCGGGTGATGGAGGCCTGGGACAGCGCGATCGGGGCCTTCAACGACATGCGCCAAGCCGAGGCGAAGAAGGGCAACAAGATCGATCCCGCAGAGGCATGGCCGAACTTCTGGGAGAAATGGCGGGCTAAGCGGCTTGCCGGAACTGGATAATCATTGGAGGAACGTCATGAGCTATTCGCGCATTGAGGTGAAGCCCGTCGCAGGGACACTCGGAGCCGAGATATCGGGAGTCGATCTCGCCGACGACCTCGATAACGAGACCTTCTCCGAGATTCATCAAGCCCTTCTCGAGCACCTCGTCATCTTCTTTCGGAACCAGAAGATGACGCCGGAGCAGCATAAGGCTTTCGCGCGGCGATTCGGCGAGCTCGACGTGCATGAATATGTGCAGGGCATCGACGGGCATCCCGAGATCATCGAGGTCGTCAAGGAGGCCGATGAGCGCGACCTGAATTTCGGCGGCACGTGGCATTCGGACGTCACCTACCAGGAGAAGCCCGCGCTCGGGTCGGTCCTCTACGCCTTGGAGACACCGCCCCACGGCGGCGACACGATGTTCGCCAACCAGTATCTCGCCTACGAGACCCTGTCCGAAGGAATGCGGGAGATGCTGTCGGGAATGACGGCGATGCACAGCGCGGCACGTTCGTACGGCCCGAACAGCAGGGCCGCGAAACGGCAGGCGATCGGCAAGAACTCGATGCGCATCACGGTCAGCGAAGATGCCCTGGCGGAGCGCGAGCACCCGGTCATCCGCACCCATCCGGACACGCGGCGCAAATGTCTGTTCGTGAACGGGGTGTTCACCACCCGCTTCAAGGATATGACCGTCGAGGAAAGCCAACCATTGCTCGACTTTCTCTACAAGCACGCGGTTCGGCCAGAGTTCACCTGCCGTTTCCGTTGGGAGCCGGGTTCAGTTGCATTCTGGGACAATCGTTGTACGCAGCACTACGCGCTCAACGATTATCACGGCTTTCGTCGCCGCATGCACCGCGTGACGATCTCTGGCGATCGACCGTTCTGAGCCGGAAAACGATCATCGGCGATACCGGAAAGGCGCCGTTGTCGGGTATCCTGAGAACGGCGCCTTTGCAGCGGATCACCGACACGCAACTCTGTCCCTGCCCTTCTCCGTGAACGCGGGGTGGGTTACTGAGAACTTGCGCCTCTATCGGGATCACGCGATCGACGGTGTCGGCCGCGCCGGGCGGTTACGGCCTGGAGCTCGCGCACGACCCGCGGAGCAGGTCATACGGTCACGCGCAACCCGGGCCCCGAACGGCAAAATGGCGCTAAGCCATTGGCTTAGCGCCTCGATTCTGGTTGCGGGGGCAGGATTTGAACCTGCGACCTTCAGGTTATGAGCCTGACGAGCTACCGGGCTGCTCCACCCCGCGTTGGGTGTGGTGGTTTGGTGTCGAGGAAGTTTGGGGTGCGCTTGGCCGGCCTGGCGGCGACCTACTCTCCCGCGCCTTGAGACGCAGTACCATCGGCGCTGAGGGTTTTCACGGCCGAGTTCGGGATGGGATCGGGTGTTGGCCCCTCGCCGGAACCACCAGGCCGGCCAAGCGCGCCCTGTCGGGCGGTGTCGGGAAGGACGCGTGCTGTCTTCGCGGCGAGTGTTCCGGCCTTGCGCGGCCGGGCGCGGCTCGGGGCCACGCCCGAGGGCAAGTCTCAAGCCGATCGAGCGATTAGGACCGGTCAGCTCCACGCATTGCTGCGCGTCCACACCCGGCCTATCGACGTGGTGGTCTTCCACGGCTCTCATGCGAGACCTGGTTTAGAGGGGGGCTTCCCGCTTAGATGCCTTCAGCGGTTATCCCGTCCGCACATAGCTACCCGGCTGTGCCGCTGGCGCGACAACCGGTCCACCAGAGGTGCGTCCATCCCGGTCCTCTCGTACTAGGGACAGATCCTCTC
>CAZVAR010000147.1:0-8563 GCA_964625225.1 uncultured Alphaproteobacteria bacterium
AGGCCTGGCTGCAGGGCCTGAGCCCGAAGGAGAACCGCGAGATCCCGCCGCTGCGCTATCCCGAGGTCTACCGCCTCAAGGCCGAGTTCCCGCAGCTCGAGATCGTCATCAACGGCGGCATCACCGGCCTGGACGAGGCGGCCGCGCATCTGGCGCGGGTCGACGGCGCCATGATCGGCCGCGCCGCCTACCAGAACCCCTATCTGCTGGCCGACGTGGACCGCCGCTTCTTCGGGGCGACGGAGCCGGCGCCGAGCCGGCACGCGGTGATCGAGCGGCTGCTGCCCTATGTCGAGGCCGAGCTCGCCGCCGGCACCCGCCTCGCCGCGATCACGCGCCACATCCACGGCCTGTTCCAGGGCCGCCCCGGCGCCCGCGCCTGGCGCCGCCATCTCTCCGAGAACGCGCACCGCCCGGGCGCCGGCCCCGAAGTGATCCGCGCGGCGGCGGCCCGGGTGCCGCCGGACGACGCGATCGCCGTCGCCGCCTGACGCCGCCGCAGCGCCGACCTTAAGGTTCGCCTCTCCCGGCCGCCCCGGCCGGCCGGGACGCGCTGCGGAAGCCGCCGCCGAGGAGCCGGGGGCCCGGCCCGGTTCGTCGGCTCCGGTCACTCCGGCGGCCGGATCACCTTCCCGTCCTTGAGGAACGGGATCGTCTCGTAGTCGCCGATCGGCACGAGGTGCGTCACGAGCCCCACGCCCTCGCTCCAGACGTGGAGATGGAAGCCGGGCGGCTCGAAGGCGTAGCTGAGCGGCGCGCCGTCGCGGCGGTCGAGCGCGAACTGGTAGGACATGCTGGGCGCGGTGCTGGCGATCGTGCCGCCGAACCGGACCGTCATTGCCCGGTGGACGTGCCCGCAGATCACCCGCTCGACATTGCGGTGCCGCGCCAGCAGCGCGGCGAACCGGTCGGCATTGCCGAAGCCGCCGCGGTCCATCTCCGGCATACCGGTCGGAAAGGGCGGATGGTGCAGGGCGACGATCGTCGGCCGGTCCGGTGCCTCGGCGAGGCGCTCCTCCAGCCAGGCGAGCCGCGCCGCGTCCAGCTCGCCGCTGCCGCGCCGCGGGATCGTCGAGTCGAGCGCCAGGATGCGGACGGGCAGATGCTCGATCGCGAACTGGAGATAGTCGCCCTCGCGCGGCATCCAGTCGGTGTCGGCGAAGGCCGCGCGCATCGGCTCGCGCGCGTCGTGATTGCCGGGAATGGCGCGGAACGGCAGCCGCAGCCCCGCCAGCACCTCGCGGAACCGGGCATACTCCTCGGGCGTCCGCCGCTCGACCAGATCACCGGTGTGCAGCACCAGATCCGGCGCCGGGTCGAGCGCGTGCAGCGCGTCGATGCAGCGGGCGAGCGCCGCCGCGGTGTCGACCCGCCCGAACGCCGCCCGGCCGCCCTCGCCGATATGGGTGTCGGTGATCTGCGCCAGAATCATCGTCCGCTCCGTCGGCTGCCCGTCCGCGGCCGGCAGTCTACGGAGGATCGGCTTCCCGCGATAGCGCTTCGCGGCCGCCCGCGGCGGCCGGACCCCTCCGCCCGCATCGCTCCCGCGACCTAGGGCGGACGGAGGACCAGATGCCGCCGGAGCCGCCCCGGCCACGGTATTGCGGGGCCGCGGCCCTGTCCTGGCGGCGGCGAACTACATGTACTTTCCCTGTTCTATGCCATGCTGCTGATCGAGCGAAATCAGCGGCAGGCTAGCGGCATGCCGGGGCACCGCCGGACGTCGAGATCGCACACCGGAGACTCGCGACATCCGGTCGTTGACTGATGATGGCAACGTTTGACGACCGCCGGCGGAACCGCCGCCATCCGGGTCAATTGGGGACGATGATCCGCATCACCGACCGCATCGCCATTCCCGAGGACGAGATCGTCGAGAGCTTCGTCCGCGCCTCTGGCCCCGGAGGCCAGAACGTCAACAAGGTGTCGAGCGCCGTTCAGCTCCGCTTCGACGTGCGCCGCTCGCCGTCCCTGCCCGACGCGGTCCGGGAGCGGCTGGAGCGGCTGGCCGGGCGGCGGCTGACCCAGGACGGCGTCCTGGTGATCCAGGCGCAGCGCCACCGCACCCTCGAACGCAATCGCGAGGACGCGCGGGACCGGCTCGCCACGCTGGTCCGCCGCGCCGCGGCGGCGCCGCCCCCGCGCCGCCCCACCAAGCCGACCGCCGCATCGCGGCGGCGCCGGCTCGAGGCCAAGTCCCGCCGCGCCGCGATCAAGAGCCTGCGCGGCAGGCCGCCGGCGACCGACTGACCGGGGCCGGCACGCCCGGCGGCCGCCCGGTTCTCGCGCACGGCCGGCCGTCGCTGTCCGGGCCTTCTCAGAACTGCACGCTCGCGCCGACATAGACCGTGCGGCCGCGCTCGACGAAGGGGTAATCGTCGTCATCGTCGCCGGTGCGCTGATCGGCGATGTTCAGGACGCCGGCGCGAACCTGGAAATTGTCGGCCAGCGCGTGGGTCACGCCGATGTCGAACAGCGCATAGCCGTCGACGGTTTCGGTCCCGCTGCGCTGCTCGCCGATATACTCGCCGCGCAGGAAGACGGTGGTGTCCCTGCCGATGAACCAGTCCAGCTTGCCGTTCACGCTGTGCCGTGGCCGGTTGTCGAGACGGGTGTCCTCGTCCAGGTTCCGGGCGTCGAGGAAGGTGTAGTTGGCGGTCAGGCGCGCGAACTCGAGGATGTCGTAATAGGCCGTGGCCTCGACGCCGCGGATGCGCGCGCGGTCGACGTTGCGCGGGACGAAGATCGGCAGACCGGTAGCCGGATCAGTGCCGACCGGGGGTACGCCGGTCCCGCGCGGCGTGTCGATCAGGTTCTCCACGTCGTTCTGGAACGCCGTGACGGAGCCGCCCCAGCGACGCCGGTCATAGGCGACCGAGATCTCGTAGTTCGTGCTCTCCTCGGGCTCGAGGTCGGGATTGCCGGCGATGAGGCAGGCGCCGCGGCAGCTCGTCACGACCGAATCCTCGCTGAGCTGGCGCAGGGTCGGCGCCTTGAATCCGGTGCTCACCCCGCCCTTCACGGTCAGCGCGTCGGTCGCCCGATAGACGACGTAGCCGCGCGGCGTCACGTGGCTGCCGAAATATTCGTTGTGGTCCAGCCGCGCACCGAGCAGCAGGCTCAGACGGTCGGTGACCATGATGTCGTCCTGGAGATAGATGGCCTGCTGGTGGACACTCGCCCCGCCGCTCGCGAACTCCGCCGGCGCCTCCAGCTCGACCCAGACGGCCTCGCCGCCGAGGGTCAGATAGTGGCGGCCGATCGGCGCCGAGACGTTCCCTTCGATCGTGTAGTTGGTCTGCACCAGGTCCGTGCCGGTCACCTGCGGTTCCGTGCGCTCCCAGTAGGCGCGCAGTTCGCTGTTGCCCCACCCCCAGGTGCCGCGGTGGGTGAGCGAGGCGTCGTCGCGGATGATCTCGGTATCGGCCTCCCCATAGCTGTTGCCGATGAAATATTCGCCGCGTCGGGTCTGGTAGGAGCGGCCGTACTCGCCCTCGACGACGTGGTCCGGGTCCGGCGTCCAGGTCAGTCGCAGGCGGGCGGTGTTGTCCTCGCGGCCCTCCAGGGTGGCGAGATCGGCGCGGTTGACCGGGCTGCCGTCGGGCCGGGTGGCGCCGGGGATGATCTCGTCCGGGAAGTCCCGCCAGATCTCGCGCCTGTTGAAGCCGCCCAGGACCGTCAGGCCCAGCGTGTCCGGGATCAGCGCGCCGCTGACGTAGAGGCTGGTCCGGTACTCCTCGCCGCCGGAGCCCTCGGTCGGCGTCTGGACCTGTGTGTCGATGCTGCCGCGCCACGTGTCGGAAAACGGCTTGGTGATGATGTTGATGACGCCGCCCAGGGCCTCGGAGCCGTAGAGTGCCGACATGCCGCCGCGCACGACCTCGATCCGGTCGATCGCTTCGACCGGGATCAGGCCGAGGTCGTAGTCGTTGTGCCGGAAGACCGCCTCGCGCGAGTTCACCCGCTTGCCGTCGAGCAGGATCAGGGTGTAGCTCGAGTCCATGCCGCGGATGCTGATCTCGCGCCGGCCCTGGCTGCCGGCGGTCAGGGATATGCCCGGCAAGTTGCGCACGGCGTCGGTCAGGTCGCCGACCGGGGCGGTCTTGAGCTCCTCGCCCGTGATGACGCTGATCGAGGCCGGCGCGGTCGAGAGATTCTGCTCGGTCCGCGTGGCGGTCACCACGATCGGATCCAGCGTCTCGGCGCGCACCGGCGGCTCGCCGCCCGCGCCGCCGTCCTGCGCCAGCGCGCCTCCCCCGTTCACGAGGGCGAGCCAGGACGCGGCGGCCAGATATCCGGCGACACGCAACGAACGGTTGGTGACTTTCGATTGAACGCCTCTTCGCAACGCGGGCGTCGTTGCGGACATGTCTTTCCCCTCTATAGGCTGGAACCCAGGATTTCAGGCGGGACGGCTGTCCCGGCCGCGGATCCCCGGGACGCCTCGCCGCGCGTGAAAGCACGGGAAAGGCGACCGCCGTGGCGGTGCCGAACCCGCCCCGACGGATCCCGGTCTGCCCGAACAGCGCTTCCGGAAAGCGCCCGGCGGGGAAGCCATAGCCGCACCCGGGCACGAATGCAATTGATTATCATTATCGTCTCGATTGCCCGCTCGGACCGCCGCCGCGGATCGCGATCGGCGGAAACCCGGCCCGGCCCGAGCGCGGGCAGTCGCGGCGGAACCTCGCCGCGGCGGCAAGACAGGCGGGCGCCCGCGGACCCTGTCCGGGAGCGGAGCCGGATCGCCGCGGCAACGCGTCACGGCGTCGGGGTCGGGGCCGAAGCGAAGCTCGGACCGGCCTTCGGGCGCGCGGTGTCCGCCCGCCGGGCGCACGTCTCGCGCGACCGCCATGCGGCCCGGGCCGCCGCTATGAATCTAGGACTATTTTCATGTTAGATTGCTGGCTGCGTTCGGCGCGGCGGATGCCGCCGACCGGCTCCGTGACCCCACCGACCCCCATCGAACCCCAGGAACCCCCATTGAACCCCAGGAACCCCCATCGAACCCCGGGAACCCCCATCGAACCCCGGGAACCCCCATTGAACCCCAGGAACCCACGCCGAACCCCAGGAACCCACGCCGAACCCCGGGAACCCACACCGGACCCCATGAACCCGCACCTCACCCGCCCCGCATGCCCGTATCGCTCCTCACGGCCGCCATGGGCATCGACCACAGGGGCGCCCCCTTCCCTGGCGGCGCGAAATGCGGGATGAATCCGCGATGATCCGTCACCAACCGAGGCCACGCCCGTGCTCGACCCCGTCCTGAATCGGCTCGACCGCGATTTCGACGCCGCGCTCGCGCGCTTGAGCGATCTCATCCGCATCCCGAGCATCAGCGCCGACCCCGCCTACGATGCCGAGACCCGGCGCGCCGGGCAGTGGATGGTGGACCAGCTGCGCGACATCGGCTTCGAGGCCGAGCTGCGTGACACGCCCGGCCATCCGATCGTGGTCGGCCATCATCCGGGACCCGCCGGCAGCACGGCGCCGCGGGTGCTCTATTACGGCCATTACGACGTGCAGCCGCCGGACCCGGTGGAGCTGTGGGATTCTGGGCCGTTCGAGCCGACGATCGTCGAGGCGGAGCACGGGCCGCGGCTGGTGGCGCGCGGCGCGGTCGACGATAAGGGCCAGATGATGAGCTGGATCGAGGCCCTGCGCGCCTGGAAGGCGGTCCATGGCAGCCTGCCGGTGCCGGTCTCGGTGCTGATCGAGGGCGAAGAGGAGGTCTCCAGCCCGAGCCTGCCGGACTTCCTGCGCGCCCATCGCGACGAGCTGGCCGCCGCGGTGTGCCTGATCAGCGATACGAGCAGCTGGAACGTCGAGACGCCGGCGATCACCTACTCGCTGCGCGGCATCCTCTACGTCGAGATGACGCTGCACGGACCGAACCGCGACCTGCATTCGGGCAGCTATGGCGGGTCGGCGCTCAACCCGATCAACCTGCTCACCCGCGCGCTGGGACAGCTCCAGGGTGCGGACGGCCGGGTGCAGATCCCCGGCTTCTACGACGATGTGCGTGAGCCGAGCGCGGCGGAGAAGGAGGCCTGGGCGCGGCTCGGCTTCGACGAGGCGAAGTTCCTCGCGGAGATCGGGCTGCGCACCCCGGCCGGCGAGGCGGGGCGCACGGCGCTGGAGCGGCTCTGGTCGCGGCCCACCTGCGACATCAACGGGATCTGGGGCGGGTATACCGGCGCCGGGGCGAAGACCGTGATCCCGGCGCATGCCTCGGCCAAGCTGAGCTGCCGGCTCGTGCCGGACCAGGATCCGGCGAAGATCCTCGCCGCGCTGCGCGCCTTCCTGACCGAGCGGGTGCCGCCGGACTGCCGGCTGGAGATCAGGACCCTCGGCGAGCCGGCGCGCGCGATCCGGATTCCGACCGACTCGCCCTATCTCGGCGCCGCGCTCGGCGGCCTGCGGGATGTCTACCGGCGCGAACCGGTTCTGATCGGCGCCGGCGGATCGATCCCGGTAGTGGCGATGTTCCAGGACATCCTCGGCTTCGACTCGCTGCTGGTCGGGTTCGGCCTGAACGACGACCGGACGCATTCGCCGAACGAGAAGTTCGAGCTCGTCTGCTTCCGCAACGCCATGAAGTCGCACGCGGCCATCCTGGCCCGCCTGGCGGCGCTGGGCGGCGCGGCCTGACCGGGCCACGCCGGCCGCCCGCTCAAGCGGCTCGTCGCCACGCCTCGGCCGCAGGCGCCGGGGCGCCCGAGGTGGCCGCGGTGGCCGCGTCGGGCGGGGGCCGGATCGCTCCGGCGCGCGGGTCCCAGAGGCTCGCGGCAGCGTGGTGCAGCTCGCACCGGCTGAGGCCGAGATCCTTCAGCGCCCGGTCGTCGAGGGCGTTGAGCATGGCGTAGACCGCCCGCTCCCGCCGCCGGTCGGCCATCCTCTCGGCGACGCGGCGGCCCCAGCGGAGGACGGCGAGCCCGAGACGGGCGGCCGCTTCGCCCGAAACGCCGGCCAGCCGGCCGAGCGCCGCGCGGATCGCCGCCGCCCGTTTCGCCTGCGGCCGCCGCACCGGGTCCGGCCGCACGAGGCCGCTTGCGATCTGCTCGCGCGTCAGGCCGATATCACGCAGCAGGCGGTCGTCGAGCGCGCGCAGCGCCTGCCACTGCTGATAGCGCTCCTGCGCCGCGATGAGCGCTCGGACACCCGCCGCCAGCGCACCGGGCACGCTGGCGAGGGCGGTCCTGAAGGTCGAGCGGAACGGGGCCACGGCATCGCCGGTCCTGAATCCGATCAGGCCGTCGCCGCGGGTTCCGCGGGGGAAGGCGATCGTCATCGCTGCTCTCCTCAGTGCCCCGGGGTCGGGGCGGTTCCGTCGCCTGTGGCCCGCCGGCATCGGCGGGGCCCGGTCGAGGTCGAGGAGATAGGGACCGTCCGTTGCGGCACGATTTCGCGCCGCAAGCGATCGTGTTTCAATTGTTTCCGGAACGCGACGCCCCGATCAGACGCCCGATCAGCGCCGCGCCGCGCCGACCGCCCTGCCCTCGCTGCTGGGCGGGGCTTGCATGTCGGCCGCGCTCCGGTCGGCGCCGCCGACGGTCGCCGGCTCTGTCCGGTCGAGGAGCGGCTCGAGCGCCTTCAGCTCCTCGGCGTCGATCGTCTCGCGTTCGAGCAGGATCTCGGCGCCACGGTCCAGCCCGGCGCGGTTCCGCTCGAGGATGTCGAGGGCGCGCAGATAGGCCGTCTCGGTCAGCCGCCGCACGGCACAATCGATCTCGCGCGCGGTTTCCTCGCTGTAATCGCGCTGCCTCCCGAACAGCCCCGCCGGCTCGCCGAGAAAGCCTTGGCGCGGCTCCTCGTAGGCGACCTGGCCGAGGCCCGGGCTCATGCCGAACTTGGCGACGATGCTGCGGGCGATCTCGGTGACCTTGGCGAGATCGTCGGCGGCACCGGTCGACACGCGGCCGAACACGATCCGCTCCGCGGCGCGTCCGCCGAGCAGGACCGCCATGCGGTTCTCGAGCTCCTCCTGCGTGATCAGGAAACGGTCCTCGGTGGGCCGCTGCATGGTGTAGCCGAGCGCGCCGATGCCGCGCGGCACGATCGAGATCTTGTGGACGGGGTCGACGCCCGGCAGCACCGTCGCCACGATCGCGTGCCCCATCTCGTGATAGGCGACGGTCCTCCGCTCGGCCGGGCTCAACACCCGGCTGCGCTGCTCCAGGCCGGCGACGATGCGCTCGATCGCGGCGCTGAAGTCCTGGAGTTCGACGGCCGGCGCATCGCGCCGGGTGGCCATGATAGCGGCCTCGTTGACCAGGTTCGCGAGGTCCGCGCCGGAGAAGCCGGGCGTCACCGCCGCAACCTCCTCGAGGTCGAGCCCCTCGGCCAACCTGACCTTCCGCGCATGCACCTCGAGGATCGCGCGGCGGCCCTTGCGGTCCGGCCGGTCCACCAGCACCTGCCGGTCGAAGCGTCCGGCCCGCAGCAGGGCCGGGTCGAGCACCTGTGGCTGGTTGGTGGCAGCAAGGATGACGATGCCGCCGGAGGGGTCGAAGCCGTCCAGCTCGCTCAGAAGCTGGTTCAGCGTCTGCTCCTTCTCGTC
>CAZVAR010000148.1:0-8494 GCA_964625225.1 uncultured Alphaproteobacteria bacterium
GGCGAGGGGGCGAGCAAGTTCGTCGAAATCCGCCTGACGGGCGCGGCGAACGACCGGGCGGCCAAACGCATCGCGCTGGCCATCGCGAACTCGCCGCTGGTGAAGACCGCCATCGCCGGCGAGGACGCCAACTGGGGCCGCATCGTCATGGCGGTCGGCAAGGCCGGCGAGAAGGCGGACCGCGACCGGCTGGTGATCCGCATCGGCGGCACCGAGATCACCCGCGACGGGCGTCGCGTCGATAATTACGACGAGACGCCGGTCGCCGCCCATATGAAGGGCCGGGAAATCGACATCGAGGTCGATGTCGGGGTCGGCCGCGGCAGGGCCACCGTCTGGACCTGCGACCTGACCCACGGCTACATCGATATCAACGGATCCTACCGCAGTTGACCGGAACGCCCCTCCTGCTGGTCGCCGCCGTCGCCCTGGTCGACGCCGACGGGCGTGTCCTGCTCGCGCGCCGGCCTCCCGGCAAGCCGATGGCGGGGCTGTGGGAGTTCCCCGGCGGCAAGCTGCTTCCCGGCGAGACGCCGGAGGCGGCGCTGATCCGCGAGCTGCGCGAGGAGCTGGCGATCGACACGCAGGAGAGCTGCCTCGCCCCCTTCACCTTCGCCTCGCACGCCTACGAGGACTTCCACCTGCTGATGCCGCTGTTCGTCTGCCGGGTCTGGAAGGGGCGGGCGACGCCGCTCGAGGGACAGGAGCTCGCCTGGGTCCGCCCGGCGCGGATGAGCGACTATGCGATGCCGCCGGCCGACCGGCCGCTGGTCGCGATGCTGCGCGACCTGCTGTAGGGCGGGCGCCGGTCAGATTTCCGGCGCCGGCCGCGGCTCCCCGAACAGGTAGCCCTGTCCGTAGGGAATGTCGAACTCCAGCAGTTCGACGAGCTGCCGCTCGGTCTCGATCCGGTCCGCGATCAGCGCGATGCCGTGCTGCGCCAGGGCATCGCGCAGCACTGCCGGAGACGGCGCGTCGTCGGCCGGGACGATGAAGCGGTCGGCGGAAAGCTTGACGAAGCGGACGTGGCGCTGCGCCAGCCGCTCGGCATCCAGCGGCAGCGCCGTGACATGGTCGATCGAGAAGCGCAGGCCGTAGCCGGCGAGGCGGTCCATCTGCGCGGCGAGATCGCGATCGCCGAGATCGAGGCTGTCCTGCGCCATCTCCAGGACCAGGCTGGAGGCGAGGTCGCGGTTCTGGTCCAGGAAATCGGCGAAGTCGCGCAGGAAGTCGCGGTCGGCCAGGCTGTGCTGCGAGATGTTGCAGAAGAAGCCGACGCCGGCGCTGCGCTGGCGCGCCCGGCGGATCATCTGGATGCAGCGGAACAGGAGCAGATTGTCGATCGCCGGTAGGAGTCCCTCCGCGGCGGCGATGTCCAGATACTGCTCCGGCCGCACCAGCCGGCCATCGCCGTCGCGCATGCGCGAGAAGCACTCGTAGAAGCGGCGGTGCCGCTGCGGCAGCGCCACGATCGGCTGCAGCACCAGGTCGACCCGGCCGGCGCTGAGCGCCTCGCGCACAACCTCCAGCGTCGGCAGTGCCGGCGCGGCCGCGACGGCCGGTGCCGTCAGCGGCGACTCGGCGGCGGCTGCTGCCCCCGGCACGGCCGGTGCCGCCGGCTGCTGCCGCTGTTCGCGAAGCTGCTCGACCAGCCGCTGCAGCACGCGGACCTCGCCCATCACCTGCCGCAGCCCGCCACCGGCGTGGCCCGCATCGGCGAGAGCCTGGAAGATCTGCCGTGCTTCGTCGCGCGCCCGGCCCAGCTCGCGATCGATCGCGTCCTGCCGCCGGTGCAGCGCCTCCAGGGTGCCGCGCAGTCCGGCCGCCTCGTGCCGCAGCTCGTCCACGGCGCGCCGCCCGGCGAGGGCGAGCAGGGTGAGCGCATAGGCGAGCACCGCGAGACCGGCGAAGGCGGCCGCGGCCGGCCAGGACAGGTCGGGTGCGAGGACCCCCAGCGCGAAGGCGAGTGCCGCCGCCAGGGCGGTGCAGGCGAGCGCCAGGGCGGCGTGCCGCAGGGAGATCATGGTCGCGTTCGTCTCCGGGGCCGGCGGTCCGAGGAAGCTAGGCCGGCGCGGCTTGCGGTATGGTTAATGGAAGACGGTATGGTTAACGCAACGCTGTCGCGGCTCAACGGGAGTCGGCGCCCACCGCCTCGGCGACCGAGGTGAAGCCGTCCGCGCGCAGCCGCGCCGCCAACTCGCGCTTGATCCGGCGCAGCAGCCCCGGGCCCTCGTAGATCATGCCGGTATAGAGCTGCACCAGCGAGGCGCCGGCCCGGATCTTGGCATAGGCGTCGTCGCCGCCGAACACCCCGCCGACGCCGATCAGCGGCAGCCGGCCGCCGGTCAGGCGGCGGAAATCGGCCAGCACCGCGGTGGAGAGCCGGAACAGCGGCCGGCCGCTCAGCCCGCCCGCCTCGCCGCGATGGCGTCCTCTCAGCCCGGGCGGACGGCTGACCGTGGTGTTGCCGACCACGAGGCCCTGCACGATCGGGCGGCCGTCGCCGCCGGCCGTCTCCAGCACCGTCTCGGCGAGCGTGGCCCGGTCCTCCGGCGCCAGGTCGGGCGCCACCTTGACGAGCAGCGCCGGTCGGCGCGGCGCGGCGGCCAGCGCCGCCTCCACCCGCTCCAGGATCTCCGTCAGCCGCGCGGCCGCCTGGAGGTCGCGCAGCCCCGGCGTGTTCGGGGAGGAGACGTTGACGACCAGGAAGTCGGCCAGCGGCGCGAAGGCGGTGGCGCCCGCGGCATAGTCACCGGCCGGATCCGACGAGTCCCTGTTCATGCCGAGATTGACGCCGACCACGCCGCGGCGCTGCGGCCCGGCGCTGCGGAAGCGCTCCAGCCGGGCGCGGACGCGCGGGATGCCTTCGCTGTTGAGGCCGAGTCGGTTGATGACGGCGCGGTCGGCGGCAAGGCGGAACAGGCGCGGCGGCGGGTTGCCGGGCTGCGGCCGCGGCGTCACCCCCCCGACCTCGACGAAGCCGGCGCCCTGCTCCAGCAGCGGCCCCACGACCTCGGCATGCTTGTCGAAGCCGGCGGCCACGCCGACCGGATTCGGGAAATCGATGCCGAACACGCGCGTCGCCAGAATCGGGTCGTCCGGCTCGCGCTGGACGGGCAGCAGCCCGCAGCGCAGCGCGTGCAGGGCGAGGGCGTGCGCCTGTTCCGGCGGCAGGAGGTGCAGCGCACGCACACCGATGCGGCCGAGGTCGAGTCGGTTCATGGGAGGCCCGGGGCAAGAAAAGCGGCAGGACACTGGGCAATCGGGAACCCCCGGTCAAGGCCGGGGTTGCAACGGCGCGAGTCCGACTGACCCGGGAAAGGAACGGAGATGACGCCCAGGATCCTCGCCGCCGCGGCGGCGCTGGCGATCGCCGGCTGCGCGCAGGACGGCGCCGACCGGCCGGCGGCGGTCCCGGCCGCCTCCGCCGACGGGGACATGGCCGCGCAGGAGACGGCCGCCCGGGCCTTCGCCCCGATGGCCGCCTCCGGCGGCATGTACGAGGTGCAATCGTCGCTGCTGGCGCTGGACCGGTCGCGCGACCACACGGTCCGGGCGGTCGCACGGCGGATGATCGAGGAGCATCAGCGCGTCAACCAGGATCTGGCGGCCCGCGCGACCACCAACAACATCCGGCTCCCCCAGCACATGACGGAGCGGCATCGGCGCATGCTGGACGATCTGGCCGCCGTGCCGCCGGCGGAGTTCGACGGCACCTATCTGCGCCAGCAGGACACGGCGCACCGGGAGGCGGTCGCGCTGTTCTCGAACTACGCCCGCAACGGCGACAATGCCGAGCTGCGCGACTTCGCGACCCGGACTCTGCCTGCCCTGGAACGGCATCGGGAGATGGTGCGGTCGGCCCTGCAGCAGGTCGGCGACCGTTCCTCCTAGGGGCGCGGCTCGCCGCGCCGCTTACGGCGGGTCGCGGTAGAAGAGGCGGTCGCCGATGTGGGCGCAGGGCCGGCGGCCGCACGCCCAGGCCGGCAGGCTGCCCAGCGGGTGATGGCGCACGGCGCCGCCGGTCGGGTCGGGCAGGCCGCCGTGCAGCGCTCGCCGGGCGATCCGGGCGCAGACGGCGAGGCGCTGCGGGTCCGGCGGTGCGCTGCGGCCGCCGCACTCCCGCCAGACGTCGGCGAGCGGCTCGCCGCGCCGCAGCCGGTTGGCCGTCGCGGCCGCCACGGCTTCCAGGACACGCACGCTCTCCCGTGGCGCCATGCGATCGAGCAGGCGGGCGAGGATGGGTGCGGTCGCATCGCCATCGGCAGGCGAAACGGGGCGCAGGATGGGCATGGCGACCTCCGAGGGTTGTTGTCGAGGGATTCGCCGCGGCGCGGACTCGTGGGTCCGCCGTTCGCGATTCGGGACGGGAGGATGCGGATTCGGCGCGTCGCGCTCCGACGGCGGCGGCACGGCCTCCGGCGTTCGGGGGCGACCGCCGGTGCCGTGGTCACACCGCGAAGCGGGTGTCGGCCAGGAACTGGCCGGCGCCCGGGCGCCAGTCGGGCCGGCGCGGCAGGGCGGGCGGCAGCGGCCCCTGCTGCGGCCCGGCGAGCAGGGCGCCGGCGACGGCGTCGAGCCCGTCGTCGCGGCCGCGCCCGCCGGGGCGCCATTCCCGCATCTCGACGGCGAAGGGCGTGGCCAGGACGCGGCGATGCGCCCGCAGCGCGCCGGCGTGCAGCAGCGCTTCGAACGCCTCCAGGATGCGGCGGTCCTTGGCGACCGTCGAGGCCGACTCGACCACCGTGCAGGCGACGCCGGCCGTGCGCAAGGCGCTCCGCAGCAGTCCCGGCAGGAACCGGCCGACGCCGTTGATCTCGACGCCGATCCAGGGGAGATGCAGTTCGGCCGCGAAGGCGACGACCCGGTGGCACTGCTGCACCGCTTCGGCGTCCGGCTGCCGCCGGTCGTGCCGCAGATAGCGCAGATCGTGCAGCCACCACTCGCCGATCGCGTCGCGAAAGACGGCGGCGACGACGCTGGCGTCGCCGGTGCCGGGCGCCCCGAAGGCGGGGTCCCACCAGGCGCGCGCCTCGGTGAGGCGGCGGCCGTCCAGGAACAGCGCCGCCCGGCCGTTGGCCTCGCGATAGGCCAGCTCCGCCTCGTAGGGGATCAGGAGGTCGGGGTCGAGCCGGCCCTGCGTGGCGGAGACCGGCTGCAGCAGCATCTGGCTGGCGAACCGGTTCGGCCCCTGCCGGCGCCGGATCGCGGCGATCGCGTCCGGCGGGAAGCGCTCCGGCCACGCGCTCGTGCCGGCCGCGTTCAGCAGGGGAATCTCCAGCCGGGCGAAGCCGGCCAGGAAGGGCTCGGCCTCGCCCAGGTCGGGCCGCGGCGCCTCGGCATAGATGGTGTAGTAGCTGTGCGGCGTGCCCGCATAGAGCTGCAGGCCGCCGGGGCTCAGCACATAGTCGATCTCGGCGAGGCGCTCGCGCAGCTCCTCGCGCTTGGGTGCGGTGTCGCTGGTGCGCGGCACCTCGACATCGTCGCAGATGACGATGTCGGCATGGCTGCCGGTGACGTTGCCGCCGATGCCGCGCGCCAGCATTGACGGATCGCGCAGCTCGGCCGCGCGGGCGACGGTGAACTGCTCGGCCGCCCACTGGTCGGCGCGGGCCGGGCGCAGATGCCCGGTCAGCGGGTGCCGCTCGATGATCCGCTTCGTGTTCCGGGCCAGTTTCTTGGCGAGGGCGAGATCGGCGCTGAGGGTGAGGATGCGGCGCGCCGGGTCGTCGTAGAGCAGCCAGGCCGCGAACAGGCCGAGCAGCGTGGACTTGCCGCTGTTGCGGAAGGCGAGCAGCAGCAGCCGCCGGTCGCCGCCGCGCCAGCGCGCGTCGAGCCAGGCGGCGATCCGGGCGTGGAGCCCAGGCGTGGCGAGGCCCTGGGCCGCGTTCCAGTCGCGGACGAAATCGGGGAAGGCGGTGGGGCCGCGGCCGGAACCGCGCATCACCATCCCATCACCATCGCCAGCAGGTAGCCCACGACGCCCAGCAGCCCGGTCACGAGTCCCATCAGCACGGTCGTGATCCAGCGGTGGATGCTGTTGATCCGCTCGTGCACCTCGGCGAGCCCCGCCTGCAGCGCGTCGCAGGCGCGCCGCACCTCGTCCCGGAACTCGCGCGCCTCGCGCCAGCGCAGTTCCTCGCGCTCCTGGCACACGCGCTCGTGCGTCTCGATCGCGGTGGCCGCGCGCACCGCGATCTCGATGGCGCGATCGTCGAGCGCGGCCGCTGCCGATTGAGGCGTCATGCCTGCCTCCTACTGCTCGGCCTCGAAGATGATCCCATTGAGATTGACCTTGGTATTGCTCCCCTTGCCGAGGGAGACATTGCCGTTCGAGCTGCCGGGGAAGATGAACAGTTCGCCGGCTTCGGCGTCCGGGTCTCCGGTGGTGATGCCGAAGCAGCGGATCACGTTCGGGCGGAAGCCGGGGGGAAGCGTGAAGATCGGCGTCTCGTAGCCGACCGTGCCGCTCTTGACCGAGCCGCGCAGTTCGACCATGCCGTCCGGCCGCTTGCGGTATTGCGGCTCCTGGTGGGTCGGGCTGAACCCGGTCCAATTGTTCAGCATCGTCGGGCGGATCCAGGCGCCGTGTCCGCCGACCGGCTTCGGCGCCACCGCACGCCAGAGCGCGGCCGCGAACGCCTTGGCAATCGGCACCAGTCCCTCCACCGTCGGGTGGATGTTGTCGTTGTACCAAGCGAGATTGGTGCCGAACGCATCAAGCGCGTTCGCCATTTCGTAACCGTTCTCGGCGCAGAAGCGCTTTACGATTGAGCGGTAGAGGGCGCCCTTCTCGTAGTTGGCGGTGCCGACGCCGCCCACGCCGGAAAGGTCGCTGCGCGTGAAAACCGGGAAGATGCCGAAGATCGGCGCCGCCCCGTCCCCCACCACGGCGTCGGCGATCGTGCCAAGGGCGGCCTCGAACTCCTCGGGGTCGGTCAGGCCCTGCACGTCGTTGGTGCCGAGCAGCACCATCACATAGTCCTGGCTGGAGAAGTCATAGCCATCAATCGCCTCTGCCCAATCGACCGCGTTGGTGCTGCTGATCCCGTAGTTCGTCACCGTCAGCCGGCCGATGCCGGGAAGGTTCTGCGCCACGCCCTTCAACAGTTCCGGCCAGGGCAGGCTCGCCCAGGCGCCGTAGGTGATGCTGTCGCCGATTGCGGCCACGCGCAGCGGCCGGGGGCTCTGCGGCGTCACCCGGTCGTAGCGGATCGGGTTCTCAATCGTGACCTCCCCGGAGAGGTGCCAGCTTATCGCGAAGCCGATATCCGACAGGAAGTTGGCGACCGTATGGGTATGGAGCAGATGGTCGTTGACGTAGACCTCGACCGTGCCCGCATCGGGGAACCGCAGGCCGAGCGTGACCGAGGCGCCGTTGGGCGCCAGCGAGTAGGCGCCGCCGTTCGGGGTGGGCAGCGTCACCGTGGTGCCGCCCGGGGTCTCGATCACCTGGAACTGCGCCAGACCGGAGAAGAGGGCGAAGTCGTAGCGCTTCAGGTCGGTGATGAGGATCGCCGAGACGAAGCCGCCATCGACACTCGCCCCGGCATTGTGGAAGGTCGCCTCGTAGAGTTCGCCGACCAGGGGCGGGCGGTCCTGGAACACGCCCTCCTGGCCGCTCTCGAAGGGTTCCTCCCAGGAGACGCGATGCTCCTCGACGGTCGCGGTCGCTTCCCCCTTGGTCGCGGTGCCGGTGATTGAGGCCGCCGTCCAGCCGTCGGTCAGGTCGATGGCGGTAAGGCTCTGCGGCGTCATCGCCGTGGCCGCCGCGGCGCCGAGATTGTGGAGCGCCATCGGCACGTCCCGGTTGGCGGGCTTGCTCCGCGTCGTGCCATGCACCGGGTTCGCAATCGTGAGCGGGGTCGCAAGGTCCAGTTCGCGGGTGTTCGGGTTCTCATCGACCACGATCACCACGCCGGGGTCGGCGGCGATGGTGCAGCCGGACAGGTCCGGCCGGGTCCCGGCGAAGCGGTAGGAGCCCGGCCCGGGCAGCCAGACCGTGCCGGTGGAGCCTGCCGCCGTCCGGGCCGCGTCGAAGGCGGGCAGGTCGTCGCTCGTGCCGTCACGCACCGCGCCGTGATCGAGGATGTTAACCCGGTCGGCGAAGCGGTGGGCGAGGCTGCGCGGCGTCGCGGCGCCGTCGGCGATCACCGTGGTCGTCCCGCCGCTGGCCGGCGCCGCCGCGGGGTCGAGCGCCACCGGGCGGCCCGCCCCGTCGAAGCCGAGCAGCCGTCCGGCGCGCGCCGCCCGGTCGGGCAGCACGGTCTCCACGTCGGCGTCGGCCGGGCCGAGGGCCAGCGCCCGGGCCTGCTGCCGGTCGAGCTGCTGGATCGCTGCGGTCTGGTAATCGAGCTCGTCGTTGAGGGTCTTGGCGCGGAACTCGCCGCCCTCCTGGAAGTCGGTGGTACGGCGGATCGCGAGCTGGCGCCGCAGCGTCACGCGCACGCCGGCCGGCGGCGCCGCCGCGAAGGTGACGCTGCCGCCGGCGCTC
>CAZVAR010000149.1:0-8372 GCA_964625225.1 uncultured Alphaproteobacteria bacterium
GATTTCGTCGCCGTCGATCTCGGCGTTGACCGCCGGGATCTCCTTCAACGCGACGATCGCCGCCTTGACGAAGAACGACATGAAGCCCAGTCGCACGCCGTGGCGCTTCTCGAAGCTGTCGCGATAGCGTTCGCGCAACGCCATCACCTCGGTCATGTCCGCCTCGTTGAAGGTGGTCAGCATGGCCGCGGTGTTCTGGGCCTGCTTGAGGCGCTCGGCGATGCGCTTGCGCAGGCGCGACATGCGTACCCGCTCCTCCCCGCGCGCATCCGGCGCCCGGGGCGCCGCCGGACGGGCCTGCGGCTCGGCCGACGGCTGCGCGGGCTGAGCCGCCGGTTGGCCGGCCCGCTGCGGGCGTTCCAGATAGGAGAGCACGTCGCCCTTGGTCAGACGGCCATCCTTGCCGGTGGCGGGAATGTCGAGCGGATTGAGCGCATGGTCGTCGACCAGCTTGCGGACCGCCGGCGACAGCGGCATCACGCTGCCGGAATAGGCGGCCGGCGGTGGCACCGACGCCGCTGCCGGCTGGGGCGCTTGCTCGCCGCCTGCGGCGGGCGTCGCCGGCGTCTGTGCCGCGGCAGCAGCGGCCGGTTTCGCCGGTGCTGCCGCGCCCTCGGCGATACGGCCCAGAACGGCGCCGACATTCACATTGTCCCCCTCCTGTACCAGGATCTCGGACAGCGTGCCGGCAACGGGCGAGGGCACCTCGACCGTGACCTTGTCAGTTTCGAGCTCGACCAGCGGCTCGTCCACGGCGACCGCCTCGCCGGGCTGCTTGATCCAGCGGGCGACCGTTGCTTCGGTCACCGATTCACCCAGAGCGGGTACCTTGATCTCCGTCGCCATGCCTCGCCTCGAAGCCATCCCCGAATTGGCGCGCCGATTTCTCACCCTAAGACAGGGCCGGGTCAAGCCTGCCCGGTCATCGATGCGCAACCGCGCGGCCAGAACATAGCCGCGCACGTCACGGAAAAACAGGCTATCCTGGTCACAGCTTCCGATCAGAAATGGAGACGCGCCATGGCCGTCCGCACTGCAGAGGCCGAGTGGAATGGGAATCTGCGCGAGGGAACCGGTCGAGTGAAGCTCGGGAGCGGTGCCTTCGAGGGCAGCTATTCGTTCCCGTCCCGGTTCGAAAGCGGGCAAGGCACCAACCCGGAGGAACTGATCGGCGCCGCCCATGCCGGCTGTTTCTCGATGGCACTGGCGGCCGGGCTGACCAGGGCCGGCCACGCGCCGACCCGGATTCATACGACCGCCCGCGTCCACCTCGACAAGGTCGGGGAAGGGTTCGGCATCACCGCCATCGAGCTGGAGACCGAGGGCGAGGTGCCGGGAATCGACGCCGACACCTTCCGGCAGCAGGCCGAGGCGGCGAAGGAGAACTGCCCGGTCTCGAAGGCGCTTGCCGGGACCAGAATCGACCTGAAGGCGGAACTGCGGTAGCGCGCGGGACTTGCGCGGCGCGCTACCGTTGCCGCGCGGGTAGCGGGCCAAGGTCCCGCCCCTGGCCGGGACTCCGCTACACCGTCCGCCGCGCTTTCAGGGCTGCGGTCAGCGTCCCGTCGTCGAGATAGTCGAGCTCGCCGCCGACCGGAACGCCGTGGGCGAGGCGGGAAATTCGGGCACCCGTGCCGGCGAGGCGCTCGGCGACATAATGCGCTGTCGTCTGACCCTCGACCGTGGCATTGGTCGCGATGATGATCTCGTCGATCCCGTTCGCCGCGGCGCGCTGTGCCAGCTTGCCGATCCGGAGATCGTCGGGGCCGACGCCGTCCAGCGCCGAGAGCGTGCCGCCCAGCACGTGGTAGAGGCCGCGAAAGGCGCCAGTCCGCTCGATCGCCCACAGGTCGCCGACCTCCTCGACGACGCAGATCGACGAGCGGTCGCGCCGCGGATCGCGGCAGATCGCGCAGGGATCGATGCTGTCGATATTGCCGCAGTCGGAGCAGGTCCTGACGTTGGCCGCAACGTCGGCCATGGCCTGGGCGAGCGGCTGCAGCAACGCCTCGTTGCGTTTGACCAGATGCAGCACAGCACGGCGGGCCGAGCGCGGCCCGAGGCCGGGCAGGCGGGCGAGGAGCTGAATCAGCCTCTCCACATCGGAAACGGGCTTGTAGGGCACGATGATCCTGGTCTCGTCTGTTGACCGCCCGCAGGCGCGAAAGCGGCGTGTTCCGTGCCCAGGATATAGGAATTGATCCGCCGGATCAGAACGGCAGCTTGAAGCCCGGCGGGAGCTGAAGACCTCCGGTGAGCTTCTGCATCTGCTCGGCCGCGTGCGCCTCGACCTTGGCCCGTGCGTCGTTGAACGCGGCGAGAATGAGGTCCTCCAGGACCTCGGTTTCGTTGGGGTCGATCAGGGACGGATCGAGCTTGACCGCGCGCGCCTCGCCCTTGCCGTTCAGCGTGACCTGGACCATGCCGGCCCCGGAGCTGCCGGTCACCTCCGCCTGCGCGAGCTGCTCCTGCATCTCCTGCATGCGGGCCTGCATTTCCTGAGCCTGCTTCATCAGGTTTCCGAGATTCTTCATGAGAGGTCCTCGTCCAGGGGGTCGTCCGGGCCGTCGGGCCCGATATCCTCGAGAGCGGCCGGCTCGGGCTCCGGCGGCGCGATCTCGCGCACCGCATCGATCACGGCGCCGGGGAAGGCGGCGAGCGCGGCCTTGACCAGCGGATGCTCGGCGACGTCGCGGCGGAGCTGCTGCTCGCGCTGAGCCTCCTGCTCGGCCAGGGTCGGCGCGCCCTCGGCGCGATCCACGGTCACCACCCAGCGTTCGCCGGTCCAACGCGAGAGCTTGCCGCCGAGCTCCTGCGCCAGATTGGGCGGTGCATGGTCGGTCGGCCGCAGCGAGATCCGCCCCGGACGAAACGACACCAGGTGCACGTTCTGCCGAAGATGCCCGTGCAGGATCAACTCGCCCCGCTCGCGAAAGAGCGCGACCACCTCCGCGAAGGAAGCCGGGCGCGGCGGGGTCGGTCCGTCAGGTTCGGGCGGCGGTGGTTCGGCTGCGGGTGCCGCCATCGCGAGCGCGGCCGAGTCGCCGGACGCACGCGGCGCCGAGCCGCGGGACGGGGCAGGCGCGGCGGGCATGCTGGGCGGGACGGCGGCCGGGCCGTTGCCGTTCGACGGGCCGGCCGGCTCGGCCGCGCGCGGCGCCGCCGCCCCGTGCTCGGCCCGGAGCTGGTTCAGGACCTCCACCGGGGTCGGCAGCGTCGCCGCATAGGTCATGCGCACGAACAGCATCTCGGCGGCCTGCCGCGGCGCCGGCGCATGCTGCGCTTCGCCGAGACCCTTCAGCAGGATCTGCCAGCTACGGGTCAGCACGGCCATCGAGAGCGCCTCGGCCATGGCGCGGCCGCGCACCCGTTCCGCCTCCGGCACGGCGGGGTCGTCGGCGTCCTCGGGGCTGACCTTCAACCGGGTCAGCCAATGAGTCAGCTCGAGCAGGTCCTGAATCACCGCGACCGGGTCGGCGCCGGCGTTGTGCATGTCGCGGAACAGGGTCAGCGCCGCGGCGGCCTGTCCGCGCAGCAGCGCCTCGAACAGGTCGAACAGCCGGGTACGGTCGGCGAGGCCCAGCATCGCACGCACCTGCGCCGCCGACACCGGCGCATCACCGGCATGGGCTATCGCCTGATCCAGGATGGAGAGGCCGTCGCGCACCGAGCCGTCGGCGGCCCGGGCGATCAGGGCCAGCGCCTCCGGCTCCAGCGTCACCCCCTCGCGCTCGGCGATCCGGGCGAAATGCGCGGTCAGCAGCTCGGCCGGCACCCGCCGTAGATCGAAGCGCTGGCACCGGGACAGCACGGTCACCGGCACCTTCCGGATCTCGGTGGTCGCGAACACGAACTTCACGTGGGCCGGAGGTTCCTCCAGCGTCTTCAGCAGGCCGTTGAAGGCCTGCTTGGACAGCATGTGGACCTCGTCGATGATGTACACCTTGTAGCGGGCGGAGACCGGCGCGTACTGCACGCCGTCGATGATCTCGCGGATATCGTCGATGCCGGTGCGGCTGGCCGCGTCCATCTCGATCACGTCGAGATGGCGATCCTGCGCGATCGCGATGCAGTGCGTGCAGACGCCGCAGGGGTCGATGGTCGGCCCGCCCGCGCCGTCGGCGCCGACGCAGTTCAGGGCCCGGGCGATGATACGCGCCGTGGTGGTCTTGCCGACCCCGCGCACCCCGGTGAGGATGAAGGCATGCGCCAGGCGCTTGGTCGCGATCGCGTTGGAGAGCGTGCGCACCAGCGCATCCTGCCCGATCACCTCCGCGAAGCTGGTCGGGCGGTACTTGCGGGCGAGAACGCGGTAAGGCGCGGGACTGTCGGGGCTGGCCGGGCCGGGTGGGAAGAGTTCGGTCATCGAGGCCAGTCGCACGAGGGAAGCCGGTGGGAGACTGGTCGGTGACCCGGATCGGAACTCGTTACGGCTGCTTCCTTCCGGACCTGACCGGGTTGGCGAGGGACCCGTCCACCGCCAGTCTCCCGATACGACTATATCAGGATTCGGGGCGGACGCGGCAAGAGGCCGGGCGCGGTCGGCATCGCTTGGGCGCTCGTCCGATCGGGCCTCGCGCTCAGGCGTTCGCGGCCGCGCGCCTGCGCGGCTTCCGGGGCACCGGCCTCTCCTTCGGGGCCGTGGGGTCGGCCAGCGCCTCCAGCAGGAGCGTCCGGACCTGCCGGATCTTGCTCTCGTGCTCGACCTTCAGGCCGAAAATATCCTTCACGTAGAACACGTCGACCGCGTGCTCGCCATAGGTGGAGATCCGCGCCGTGGAGATCTGCAGCCCGGCATGCGTAAGCGCCCGGGTCAGGTCGTACAGCAGGCCGGGCCGGTCGCGGCCGTTGACCTCGATCACCGTGTGGGTGGCGCTGGCCCGGTTGTCGATCAGCACCCGTGGCGTCACCGTGAACACGCGCATCCGGCTCGGCCAGGGTCGGTGCCGGCGCAGCTCGTCCTTGACGTTGATCGTGCCGGCCAGCGCCTGCCGGATCCGGGTCGGCAGCTTCTCCAGACGCTCGGGCTGGCCGTAGGCCTCGCCCTCGGCATCCTGGACCCAGAACGTGTCCAGCGCCATGCCGTTCTTCAGCGTGAAGATGCGCGCGTCGACGATGTTGGCGCCGGCGACGGCGATCGCCCCGGCGATCCGGGAGAACAGGCCCGGATGATCGGGCGTGCAGACCGTCACCTCGGTCACGCTCTGCTCCCGCGCCACGTCGGTATCGACCAGCAGCGGGTTGGTCGTGCCGATGGAACGCTGCGCAAGGCGCGCCTGCCGCGCGAGGCTGTCGGGCTCGAAGGCCAGCCAGTAGGCCGGGGGCGTGTTGTCCACAAACCAATCGAAGTCGGCCTCGCTCCAGTCCGCCAGGCGGGCGCGGGCGGCGGCCTGCGCCTCGGCGACCAGGGCCGCCTGCGCCCCGGTGCCTGAGCCGCCGGTGAGCGCCTCGTCGGCCCGGAAATAGAGCTGCCGCAGCAGGGTCGCCTTCCAATTGTTCCACACGCCCGGCCCGACCGCCCGGATGTCGGCCACCGTCAGCACCAGCAGCAGCCGGAGCCGCTCGGGCGACTGCACGATCGCGGCGAAGTCGCGGACCGTCTGGGGGTCGTTAAGGTCGCGCTTGAAGGCGGTGTCGCTCATCAGCAGGTGGTGCCGCACCAGCCAGGCGACCGTCTCCACCTCGTCGGCATCGAGGCCGAGCTGCGGGCACAGCGTCTGCGCGATCTTCGCACCGAGTTCCGAATGGTCGCCGCTGCGCCCCTTGGCGATGTCGTGGAGCAGCACGGCAACATAGAGCGCCCGGCGCGACAGGACCTTGTGCACCACTTCGGTCGCGACGGGGAGCGAGTCGGCGTACGCGCCGCTCTCGATCCGGTGCAGGATGCCGATCGCCCGGATCGTGTGCTCGTCGACCGTATAGACGTGGTACATGTCGTACTGCATCTGGGCCACGACCCGGCCGAAGGCCGGGATGAAGCGGCCGAGCACGCCCGCCTCCGACATCCGCCGCAGCGTCGTCTCCGGGTCTTTCGGCGAGGTCAGCATGTCGAGGAACAGCCGGTTCGCCTCGGGATTCTGGCGCAACCGCGAATCGACCAGGCGCAGCTTGCGGGTGACGAGGCGCAGCGCGTGCGGATGGATGTCCAGCTCCTGCGCCTGCGCGACCGCGAACAGCCGGAGGATCACGACCGGGTCCGCATCGAAGGCGTCGGCCTGCCGCAGGTTGAGCCGGCCGCCGTCGACGACGAAGCCGGCCAGGCCGCGCCGCGGCCAGAAGCGCTCCAAGGAGAAGCGCGGCTTGCGTCGGTGGTCGGCCTCCAGCGCGGCGCAGAAGATCCGCGTCAGGTCGCCCACGTCCTTGGCGGTGAGGTAATAATGCTTCATGAACCGCTCCACGCCGCGGGTGGCGGCATGGTCGGTGTAGCCGAGCCGTGCGGCGATCTCGACCTGCACATCGAAGGTCAGCCGGTCGTCGGGCCGGCCGGTCAGATAGTGCAGGTGGCAGCGCACCGTGTGCAGAAACGCCTCCGCCTTGCGCAGCCGCGCCAGCTCCCCGCGGGTGAAGACGCGCGGCGCCAGCGCGCCGAGATCGTCCACGTGGTAGAGGAACTTGGCGATCCAGTAGAGCGTCTGCAGGTCGCGCAGCCCCCCCTTGCCGTCCTTGACGTTCGGCTCGACCACATAGCGGGAGTCCCCGAGCCGACGGTGACGCTCGTTCCGTTCGGCCAGCTTCGCTTCGACGAACTCGAGCTCGTTGCCCACCACCACCTGCTCGCGGAAGCGCTGGCGCAGCTCGTCGAACAGGGACGCTTCGCCCCACAGCAGCCGTGCTTCCAGGACGCTGGTGCGGACCGTCACATCCTCGCGGGCAAGGCGGATGCAGTCGTCGACGCTGCGGGTCGCGTGCCCGACCTTCAACCCGGTGTCCCACAGCATGTAGAGGAGGTATTCGACGATCTGCTCGCTGCGCGGGGTCTTCTTGTAGGGCAGCAGGAACAACAGGTCGATATCGGAGTAGGGGGCCAGCTCGCCGCGGCCGTAGCCGCCGACCGCGACCAGGCACAGGCGATCGCCGGTGGTGGGGTTGGGGGCGGGAAAGACCCGTTCCATGGCGAAGTCGAGCAGGGCGCGGATCAGCCGGTCCATCGTCTCGGCGTTCGCGCTGAGGACCTTGCGCACATCGGTCCCGGCCTCGAAATCGGCGCGGATGCTCGCATGCGCCGCGGCCAGCGTCGCCTTGATCAGGCTCAGCACGCGGGCGCGTCCGCGTCCGGTTGCGGGGTCCGCCTCGCGCGCCGCCGCATCGAGCGCCGCCCGCAACGACGGTCCCGGCTCACTCTCGATCGCTGAGGCAGGCGCATCCATGGGAACCATTCTATCCGAACCCGGTCTTGCGGGAGCCGGCACAGGGTCTGTCGCATGCGGCGTCGGCCGCGATCCTCGCCGTGCCGGGGAAACGTGGGGATTGCCCGTTGGTCGGGCAACGACGATCGGCCTGCCGCCGGAGAGCGCCGGCGAAGGGGCTCACGCGCCCGCGCCGAGCGGGCTGCCCGCACCGGCGGCGGCTCCCCACCGGCGAGCCGGAGCCCGGAGCGGGGCGCGGCGGCGCGAAGTGGTCGGCCCGGGACATGTCGTGTGCGGAACCCGTCCCGGTCGGGACGATGCCGGCGCCGGCCGTCCTGGCATCAATCCGTGGTGATGCTCCCCGCCTGATTGTCCACCACCACCGGGCTCTCGAACCAGGTGACCGTCGGCTCGGCGCCGTAGCGGGCCGCCACGGTCTGGCGCCAGTCCTCGTCGTAGACGCGTTCGGCGGCCTCGCGGCTCTCCCACAGATAGATGCCGCCCGCGGTTTGGCCGTCCTCGCTCAGAATGTAGTACTTGCGGATCAGGCCGGGCATCTCGCGATAGTTCGGGGCGCTGCCGGCGAACACCTTGGATGCCTGATCGCGCGTCAGCGGGTGCTGCAGCCGGAACTGTACGAGGGCGGTGATCATCGGACCTTCTCCGTCTGGTTCCCGTCGGGGCGGCGTGGCGGTCAGTCCTGCTCCCGCCGCAGCCGCTTCAATTCGTACAACAGATCGAGCGCGCCGCGCGGCGTCAAATCGTCCGGGTTGATGCCGTCGAGCGCCGCCTCGACGGCCGACGGACGAGGCGCAGCCGGCGCCCCGCGTGTCGCGGCGGCGGCGAACAGCGGCAGGTCGTCGGCGAGGCGCGCCAGCGCGCTGCCTTGCTCGCCGGCCTCGAGCAGGGCGAGCACCTCTTCCGCGCGCGCGATCACGGCCGGCGGCAGTCCGGCCAGTCGCGCGACGTGGATGCCGTAGGAACGGTCGGCGGTGCCCTCCGCGACCTCGTGCAGGAAGACGACCT